>JAITTS010000116.1 GCA_031286995.1 Oscillospiraceae bacterium | reverse complement strand
AGGTGGTGCAGGGTGCGGGCGTGGGGGAGGATTGCGCCGCCATCCGCCTTGGGGATGAAATTTGCGTGCTCTCCACAGACCCCATCACCGCATCCGCCACGCGGCTTGGCAAATTGGCGGTGCTGGTATCCCTCAACGATGTGGCCGCATCCGGCGCGCGGCCCCTGTGCGCGTTGCTGACGTTGTTGGCCCCGCCGGATGCCTCACCCGAAGATATTGAGAACGTGGCGCGTGAGGCGGCGCAGGAAGCCCGGGCCCAGGGGGTGAGCATTGTGGGGGGACACACCGAAGTGACGGATGCCGTGCGGCGCATCGTGGTCTCATCCACGGTGGTGGGACACGCCGCCCCGGGCGGCCTGGTGTGCACGGGCGGTGCGCGCCCCGGCGACGCGCTGGTGATGAGCAAGCACGCCGCCATTGAAGGTGTGGCCATTTTGGCGCGGGATGCGGCGGCACGGCTGGCCGGGGCGCTGACCCCTGCGGAGCTGGCCGAGGCTTCGGCCATGGCGGATGCCATCAGCGTGCTGCCCGAGGGCCGGGTGGGCGCGGCAAGCGGTGTCACGGCCATGCACGACGCCACAGAGGGCGGCGTGCTCGGCGCGGCGTGGGAGATGGCGGAGGCATCCGGCCTGGGCCTGCGCGTGGATGGGGACGCCATCGCTGTGCGGCCCGTCACGCGCAAGCTATGCACGGCACTGGGTATTGACCCGTTGCGGCTCATTTCCAGTGGGGTGATGCTGTTTGCCCACCCGGATGGGGCCGCGCTGTGCGCCGCACTAGCGGCCGCAGGCATTGAGGCCGCGGTGATAGGCAACTTGCTCGGGCCGGGGGAGGCGCGTTTCGCGCTCTTCGGTGGGCGAGAGACACCGTTAAAGCCGCCGGAGCGGGATGAGATATACAGCCTGCAAGACTTGTAAATCAAAAAACCAATTTCTAGCCAGTCTATGCAAAATCATTTTTTTAAGGCCACCAAATCTATCCGCTCATATTTGTTGTGACCAGGCAACCCTTTCTTGTGCTTCCAACAGAGAATCGTCTGCTCCGGTGATTTTCCCTGGTTGTCAGCAAAGAACGCTCTGATATAGGCGTTATATTCGAACTGCCTGTCAATCTCGGTAATGGTGTGTTTCTTGGATTCGCGTATTTTTTTTCTTCCTCGGCTCTGCGTTGACTTTGTGTGCGGTAATGATTGTGTAACTGTGGGCATTTATGGTTATTATAGCATTATCGGCATATACATACCAATTTTTTCCTTTTCGAATGATTTCGTCAGGTTGTGCGATTTTCTGTTTGCACCAATCAACGACATCGTCGGCAGACAAATGAAGGTTGCGCGTGATTCGTTGTAAACCTAGTTCTGTGATATGGATCCTATCCATGTTTGTAATGAACATGGCCTATCGCTCTCCCTTTCGGAATGCAGGCATCAGCCTTAGCGCCAGCAATCCAAGCAGGCATCCCACCGTATTCAACAGAAAGTCGTCAATGTCTATGATGTTGGCATGAGCATTTATCATGATGTTGACAAGAAACTGAAGCGGCTCAATCAACACGCTTACGCAAAGCGCAAAAAACAGACACCGCTTGTACTTTAGCCGCGGAAAATTTAAATGCAGTAATATCGGCAACGGAAACAGCATGGCGGCGTTTCCGGCAAGCTGAACAAGGTTTTTTTCCGTGATATAGTGCATTATGGTTTTCAGCGGCACATAGTTGCCTTCAAACGGATTTGTCAGTCCCCGCGGCTCAAGCCCAATTGTTTCAAGTTTAAACAACACAAATACGGCGGTCAAGACATACCACAATCCGAAAAAACGGGCCGAGAATAAAGACACCGCCGTAGCGCAGTTGCCCCTGCGCTTTTTGCGTGGTAAAAAGGCCAGTACGGTTGCTGCAAGCATGGCAATCACGCCGAGGGGGATTATTGTCGTGGTTCTCATTGTGCCTACCCCTTCAATTTGCAGCAGCGCACGCCGCCGATGGTCGCATAGCCTGTCAGTGGCGGTATCCGTTGCGGGTGAGCCGAGGGAATAGAGGGTTTCTACCCACGGATAGCCCCCGTAAGGCGGGGGCATCCGGGGCGAAAGGGTCGGCCGTTATCCGCTTGTCCACCCACAGGGCAGGGTATCGCCGCGCACCCGCCAACTGCCTTATCAGTACTTGCCGCTGTGGCCCGTGGCGCTGTGCCCGGAGGAACTGGTAAAGGAGTCGCCGCCGGAGGAAGAATGATTCTGTTCCGCGCGCCGCACTCTGTGCACCTGCCGGTACAGAAAGATATCGTGCTGGCCCGTCAAGACCATGCTGTTCTCGCGGATGTAGGCATGCGCCAGATTGTCGCGGCGCACGCTGCGCAGCTTTCCGCGCCACACCCCGGTGACGATAAGTGCCGCCGCCAAGGCGAGCACCAAGCTGATGATGATAGCGTACAGGCGATAGCTGGCGCGTTGGGCAGCCGTCAGGGGGATGTTGCCCGCGATATAGGGCTGGCCTGCCTCGGCCTTGGCTAAAAAGTCATCCACCCCATCCGCGTAGGCCATGAAGGCCTCAAAGTATCGATTGGCCTTCAAATCGGGCAAAAACAGCCGATCCAGGTACGCCTGCCCGGCCGGGCTGAAAGCGTAGATGCCAGAACCCAGGGCGGCGAAACCAAAGTCGCGATTCTCCGTGGCCAGCAGCAGGATGGCCCCATCCAAATCCTGGCCGTAGCCAAATCCATTCTGTTCAAAGAAATCGGCCGCGAACAGGTGCGCCTCCCTGTGATCCAGCGCGGGGACCACGGCTACCACGGTATCAAAATGATGCCGCTGGCTGATCTCATCCAAGCGCGCGGTGAGGGCGGCGGCCTGTTCGGCGCTCAAGAGCCCTTGCCGGTCGATAAAGCGCGGCGCCGTGCCAGCGACCGCTGCGATGCTCAGCGGCAACCACAGTGAGGTTAGGAAGGCCACCGCGACCAGAATCGCGAGGTTGCGTTTCATCTTCATGTCCGTCACCCCCTACATGATGTGTACGATGATCATGGAAACGGCCAGCAACGCCGCGGCCGCCACACCGAATATGCCCGCGAACCACTTTCTGAACGCCGCCTTGTCCAGCGGCAGGTCGCCGACAAATTTTCCGGTCTGTCCGTTCATGGCGAAGGAGAAGGGCTTCCCTTGCCAGCGCGTGCTTAGCAGCCAGACGGGGAGCAGGGCGTAGCGGACGCCTCCGTTTTTTAGGCGCACATGGGCACGCTGGGGGGTGACGGTGGCGTAGCCAGCTACAGTGGAGGCGAAGGCGGATTCCGTGCTGCGCCGGATGCGCTCATTTGCGCGCTCAATGCTCTGCTGCGCATCCACGTCGTACTTGTTGGCCGCATAGCCCGCTAGGTAGGCGGTGCGGAAATCCTCCGCGCTCTCGAGATGAAAGGGCTCAATGGATTCCATCAGGGCGTCGTCCATGGCGTTGGAGCCATCTACAGGAACCTGGCTGAAGCCGATCGCGCCCTGGCGTACAATGCGGAAAGTGGAGGTTTCCGTATAGTTGTAGTTGCTGTCGCTCCAATGCCGAATCTGCGTGGCGCTGTATTCCATCTCTGCATCGACCTCGGCGTCAAAGAGCCAAAAGGGCACGTAGACGCCCTTTACCTCTTCCAAGTGGTTGCTGTCCTGAAACACTTTGGGCAGCAGCCGTTTGCCCATGTAGTGCTTTTGCAGCGCCTGTAAGGCCTCCGCCTTGCTCACCTGAAAGGGGATGATGGCATCCGGCCGCAGTGAGCCGGAAAACTGCGAGGTCATGACCACCGGGTTGCCGCAGAACGGACAGGCGGCGGCGCCCAGCGTCTCACCGCTTACAATCTCGCCGCCGCAGGAGCGGCAGGCGTAGACCATCAGGCCATGCTGTTCGCTCTCGTCCCACGCTTCGCCCTCATAGCCCCAGGCCATGCCCTCCGGCGCCAGATCCCGCGCCAGATCCGCATCCATGGCCTGGAGGGCCTGCACATCCATCACGGAATCACAGTAGGGGCATACCATCTCCTGCGTGCCCGGGTCAAACTGAATGGCCCCGCCACATTGGGGGCACTTAAACGTCTGTAGGCTCATACGCTTCCCTCCTGTCATATTTTGTCGCTGTCATCAAAGGGATCGCCGCACTCTGGGCAGAACTTGGGCGGGCGCGCGGAATCCGCCGGCTGCCAGCCACACTTGCCGCACCGGTATTGCGCCGCACCGGCAGGGTTGGGCTTGCCACAATCCGAACAAAATTTTCCTTGATTTGCAGCGCCGCAAGCGCATGTCCAGCTATCCGGGGTAGACGCGGACGGGGCGGATTGAGCGGATTGGGCTTGCTGCTGCCCCATGGCGAACAGGCCTTGCGCGTTCATGCCACCGGCGTTTTGCGCCATGCCGAACCCCATAAAGCCCGCCATCGCGCCGCCCTCGTTGGCTGCCGCCGTGCGCATGGCATCCGCCTGCGCGCCCACCAGGGCCGCCGCAGCCATAGTGGGGTCGCGCATGACAGCGCTCTTTTGCAGATCTTTGATCATCCGCTCGTCTTCCTCACTGGCGGTGACGGAGGAAACCCCCAGCGAGACGATCTCCAGCCCGCGCAGGTCGCGCCACTTGGCACAGAGCACCTCGTTGAGCGCCTGAGCCAGCTCCATGGTATGCCCCGGCAGAGCCGAGTAGCGAATGCCCATCCCGGATATTTTGGCGAAAGCGGGCTGCAGCGCGGTCATCAACTCGGATTTGAGCTGCCCGTCTATCGTCTCCCGCGCGTAGCCCGCCTGCACGTTGCCGCACACGTTGGTGTAGAACAGAATGGGGTTTGTGATCCTGTAACTGTACTCGCCGAAGCAGCGCACGGCAATGTCGATATCCAGCCCGATATTGCGATCCACCACGCGGAAGGGAACCGGGTTGGGCGTACCGTACTTGTTGCCGATCAGTTCCTTGGTGTTGAAGTAGTAAACGCGGGTATCTTTGCCCGGGGTACCGCCAAACTTGAAGCGCGCCCAGGCGTTTTGCAGCAGGGTCAGCGCGTTTTCCTTAAAGGCGCCGCCTGCGAAGAGGGTGGGTTCTCCGCCCATATCAAAGGTGTACTCGCCGGGATCGGCGCATATGTCGAGTATCCTGCCCTGCTCCACAATCATCATACACTGGCCGTCGGCCACGGCGATGACAGAACCGTTGGAGATGATGTTATCCTCCGCCCTGGTGTTGGATGAGCGCCCGGAAACACGCTTGTAACCCTTTACGGCCAGCACATCCTCGGGCAGCGCCTCACAATAAAAATATTCCTTCCACTGGTCGGCCAGGACGCCGCCCGCGGCGCCGAAGGCTGCTTTGATGAGACCCATAACGATTTCCTCCTTACAATGCTTACTCCATTTATGACGCGTGCGCTCCATAGACGGATATATCGGAGAAAAAGTTCCACAAAGCGCAGATGAAAACCTGCTAATTTACAAAAAACGCGGAAATTTGCTGGACAAATTTGGATCGTGGGATTTGAACCCCCACCTCGCGAAAAATAGACAAAGCAGCCCCACTATGATACAATACATCATTGTGAAAACCTTGCATGGAGGAGAGGGGGTGGGCCCATGCGGGTACTGGTGACTGGTTCCGCCGGATTTATAGGGCAAAATCTCTGCGCGGATTTGGCTCTGCGGCCCGATGCCACCCTTTTGACCTACGACGCGCAGGATGATCCGCAACGGCTGGAGACCTTGGCCGCCCAGGCGGATATCGTGTTTCATCTGGCCGGTATCAACCGCCCTGTGGATGAGGCCGCGTATGCGGGCAACATGGATCTTGCGCGGCGTCTCACAGCGTTGCTGGAAAGGGCCGGAAAAGCCGTGCCGCTGGTGCTCGCCTCGTCTATCCAAGCGGCGCTGGATAATCCCTACGGCCGCAGCAAGGCAGCGGCGGAGCAGGCGGTGTTCGCATATGCCCGCGCTACGGGTGCGCCGGTATACGTGTATCGTTTCCCGAACGTGTTTGGCAAGTGGTGCCGCCCGCACTACAACAGCGTGGTGGCTACCTTTTGCCACCAGGCCGCCAGAGGCGAGCCTCTGCGTGTGGATGCGTTGGATAGGCGGCTCACCTTGCTCTACATTGACGATCTGCTGGCAACTTTTATGGCTGTATTGGATGGCCGCATCGAAGCGGACAATCAGAATTTTTGCGATGCGTCGCCTACCTACAGCGTCACCTTGGGTGATTTGGCGGATATGATACGGGGCTTTGCCGCATCCCGGGGCGACTTTACGCTGCGAGGAGACAGAACCGATCCCTTCGTGCGCAAACTGTATGCCACCTTTCTTTCGTACCTGCCACAGGATGGCTTTGCCGTGCCCACCATCCAGCACGAGGATGAGCGTGGGTACTTTGCAGAGCTTTTCCGCATGCCCGCCTTCGGGCAGGTCAGCGTGTCGCGCACCAGGCCGGGCATCATCCGCGGCCAACACTGGCACCACACCAAGGCCGAAAAGTTTGTGGCGCTGCAGGGTCAAGGCGTCATACGCTTTCGCCGGGTAGGCGATGAGGCGGTGCTGGCCTACCCTGTCTCCGGAGCACGGGTGGCGGTGGTGGATATCCCCCCCGGCTACACCCATCATATTGAAAACACGGGGGATGAAGACTTGATCCTGCTCATCTGGGCGGGTGAACTTTTTGATCCCGACCGGCCCGATACACACTATCTGGAGGTTTGACATGCGCAAGTTGAAGGTCATGACCATCCTGGGCACCAGGCCGGAGATCATCCGGCTAAGCGCCTGCATCCGGGCCTGCGACCGCTCCTTTGATCACCTGCTTTGCCACACCGGACAAAATTGGGATTATACCCTCAACGAGGTCTTTTTTCGAGATCTGAACCTGCGCGCGCCGGATTTTTACTTGGATTGCGCCGGGGAAGATCTGGGGGCCACCATGGGCAACGTCATTGCCCGCAGCTATACGCTGCTGGCCAGGGAGCGCCCGGATGCCTTGCTGATCCTGGGGGATACCAACTCCGCCCTGTGCGCCATATCCGCCAAGCGGCTGAAGATACCCATCTTTCACATGGAGGCTGGCAACCGCTGCTTTGACCAGAACGTGCCCGAGGAGACCAACCGCCGAATCGTGGATCACATTTCGGATATCAACATGCCCTATACGGAGCACGGCCGCCGCTACCTGCTGCGCGAGGGCATTTCGCCGGAATGGGTGTTTGTGACCGGATCACCCATGCGCGAGGTGCTCGCCGGCAGCGCCGGCGCTGTCGCCGCCAGCGGCGTGCTGGCTGACCAGGGTCTGGATGCCGGGCGTTACATTGTGCTATCCGCGCACAGGGAAGAGAATGTGGATCATCCGGCCCACCTGCAATCCCTGATGCGGGGCGTCAACGCAGTGGCCGAGGCGTATGGCCTGCCCGTGGTGTTCTCTACCCATCCCCGCAGCCGCAAGCGTTTGGATGAGGCGGGCTTTGCCCTGCATCCTCTGGTGCGCAGCCTGCCGCCATTCGGTTTTCACGACTATGTGCGCCTGCAGCGGGATGCCTTTTGCGTGCTGTCCGATTCCGGCACGCTGTCGGAAGAAAGCGCCATCCTGGGCTTTCCGGCAGTGCTCATCCGCACATCCACCGAGCGGCCCGAGGCCATTGACAAGGGCGCGTGCGTGCTGGGCGGTATAGAGGATGAGAGCATGCTGCAGGCCGTAGCCTTGGCGCGTGAGTTGGCGGATGCGGGCCGCCCCATCCCTCCGGTGCCGGATTATCAGGACGCCACGGTATCCGATAAAGTGGTGCGCATGATACAGAGCTTTACGGCTATCATCAACCAGCGGGTGTGGCACAAAGGATAGGGCAGCTTTGCCAGAGAATGTGTAGGAGGTGAGTGCGTGCGCGGATCGCGCTGGTATTGGGCCCCATGGCGCGAGGCGCGTGCGCGCCTGATGCGCAGCCCCTTCTTGGTACACGTGTTGCGCCTGGTTCGCCGCGTATGCGGCAAGCTGCGCGGGCTGTGGCAGGTGGGCCTGGCAGAGGGCGTTGGCGGTTGGCTGGATAGGCTGACGCTCGGCGACGCCCCGGTGCTGGCAGGCCTTCGGGCCAAACTGGCGGCCTTTGTGCACGCCCGCGGGCCTGTGTGGTTCAAAATACGCATCAGTACCGCGTTGCTGGTAGCCGCGTGTTTGGCCATGGTGTTTTCGCCCGGCGGCGGCGTGGGCACGCCCAGCGCTTGGGTGGCCCTGGGCATGGGCTTTTCATGGGTGGGTGATGCGCTGCTGATGCGCTATCCGCCCGCGCGGCGCGCGGTGCGGCAATATTTTTTGTGGAGCATAGCTTTCTTTGCAGCAGCCCAGTGCTGTTACATCCGCATGCTTTACGGGCTGTACGCGGGTGCAGGCGACGGTACCCACTGGCCCATGTGGCTGGCGGTGCTCATCTACGCAGGCACAGCCATGGTAGCCATGTGCGCCTTCATCCTACCCAACGAACACCAGCCGCTGGTTCTGCGCTTGGCGGCCATTCCTTACGCGCTGCTGGTCAGTTGGATGGCGGGCAGCGCGGTGGCGGTGTGCGTGGTGACGGTGGGGCGCGGGGCGCTGTTGATGGCAGGCGGGCTGCTCTTCTATCTATCGGATGCGCTGGTGACACAGGCGCGGCTTGGCAGCGTGCGCCTGCGTTACGCGGATTTTTGGATATGGGTTACCTACGCCCCGGCGCAGCTCTTCTTGATACTAGGCGCGGCGCACATGTAAGCATGGGGCGTCTTCTATAGAAGGAATGGGAGGAAATTACAGTGTCCGACCAACGGCTGGCTCGCATACGCAATTTTTGTATCATTGCGCATATCGACCACGGTAAATCCACCCTGGCGGATCGCCTGCTGGAACAGACCGGCGTGTTCGCTAAGCGTGACATGGTGGAGCAGATTTTGGATAGCATGGAGCTCGAACGCGAGCGCGGCATCACCATCAAAAGCAAGGCGGTGCGCATGGCCTACACCGCTGAAGATGGGCAGACCTACACCCTTAATCTGATAGATACCCCCGGGCATGTAGATTTTACTTACGAGGTCAGCCGCGCCTTGGCCGCCTGCGAGGGCGCGCTGCTGGTGGTAGATGCTACCCAGGGCATTGAGGCGCAGACCCTGGCCAATGTGTACATGGCCCTAGAGCACGATCTGGAGATTGTGCCCGTCATCAACAAGATTGATCTGCCCAGTGCCCAGCCCGAGCAGGTGCGGCACGAGATAGAGGATGTCATCGGCCTGGACGCTTCCTACGCGCCCTGCGTCAGCGCCAAGGTAGGCCTTGGCATTGAACAGGTGCTAGAGGCCGTTGTAGCGCACATCCCGCCGCCACAGGGCGATGCGGATGGCCCCTTGCAGGCACTGGTGTTCGATTCTTTTTACGACAATTACCGCGGCGCGCTGTGCTTTGTACGAATTATGCAGGGCCGGGTGGCGGCAGGCATGCGCATGCGCATGATGGCCAGCGGCGCGGAGTTTGATGTGGTGGAGGTGGGTGTCTTTAAGCCGGGCTACACGCCGGTGGAAGCCTTGCTGCCAGGGGATGTGGGCTATGTGGCGGCATCTATAAAGGATGTGCGAGATACCCGCGTGGGCGACACCATCACGAATGCCGCCTGCCCGGCTGGCGCCCCGTTATCCGGTTACCGTCAGGTGAACCCTATGGTGTTCTGCGGTATCTACCCGGCGGACGGCGCAGATTATGAAAGCCTGCGCGATGCGCTGGATAAATTGCGTCTCAATGACGCGGCGCTCTCTTTCGAGCCGGAGACATCCGCCGCGCTGGGCTTTGGTTTCCGCTGTGGCTTTTTGGGCCTGCTGCACATGGAAATCATCCAAGAGCGGTTGGAGCGGGAGTTCGATCTGGATCTGGTGACCACCGCCCCCAGCGTCATCTACAAGATACGCCGGACAGATGGGCAGGAGTTGGTGATCGATAACCCCACCAACCTGCCCCCGGCCGGAGAGATCGCGCAGATGGAGGAGCCCTACGTCACCGCCCACATCCATACCCCGCAAGAGTTTGTGGGCACCATCATGGAATTGTGCCAGGACAAGCGCGGCGCCTTCATCGACATGCAGTACGAGGGCAGTCGTGTGTTGCTGCAATATGAGGTGCCGCTCAACGAGATCATCTTTGATTTTTTTGATCAGCTCAAATCCCGCTCCAGAGGTTATGCGTCCTTCGATTACGAGCTGAAAGGCTACCGCCAAAGCGACCTGGTGCGGCTGGATATGCTGTTGAACGGCGATGCGTGCGACGCGCTCTCCCTCATCGTCCACCGGGATAAGGCCTACGCTAGGGGGCGGATCATCGCGGAGAAACTGCGGGATGTGATCCCCCGCCAACAGTTTGAGATCCCCATCCAGGCCGCCATCGGCAGCAAGGTCATCGCCCGGGAGACCGTGAAGGCCTTGCGCAAGGATGTACTGGCCAAGTGCTACGGCGGTGACATCACCCGCAAAAAAAAGTTGCTGGAAAAGCAGAAGGAAGGCAATAAGCGCATGCGCCATATAGGCTCCGTAGAGGTGCCGAGCGAGGCGTTCATGGCCGTGCTGAAGATGGACTGACGGAGGGGTACATGCCGAGATGCGATAATCGGGCAGAGCCTATCGCCCTGTACCTGCACATCCCTTTTTGCGTGCAAAAATGCGCGTATTGTGATTTTGCATCCTACCCGAACCGTCAAGGGGATATGGCCCGCTACTGCCAGGCCCTTATGGGGCAAATGGCGCGCCTGGCGGCCCGGTACGGCAGGCGGCGAGTGGCCACGGTGTTCTTGGGCGGCGGCACGCCCACGCTGCTGCCGGGCGAGGCGGTAGCCGCTTTGCTGAACGCGGCGCGGGCGCACTTTGATGTGGCGATGGATGCGGAGATCACCATGGAAGGGAACCCCGGCACCCTGCGCACGGAAGATGTGCGGGCCTACCGCGCGGCAGGGGTCAACCGTTTTTCGCTGGGGGCCCAGGCGGCCCAGGATGGGTTGCTGTGTGCGCTGGGCCGCATTCACCGCTGGCGGGATGTGATGGCCGGCGTGGCCCTGTTGCGCGGTGAGGGTTTTGATAACGTGAACCTGGATCTGATTTTCGGCCTGCCGGGCCAGACGCTCGCGCAGTGGCGAGAGACGCTGAGCCAAGCCTTGGCCTTGCGCCTCCGGCACCTTTCCTGTTACAGCCTGGAGGTGGAGGAGGGCACGCCTCTGGCGCGGTCGCTGGCCGAAGGCCGGTGCGCTCCTTTGCCCGACGAAGAGAAGGAGCGCGCCATGTACGCGGCCGCTCGCGCTATGGCCGCCGAGGCAGGGCTTGGACAGTATGAAATTTCCAACTTCACAGAGCCCGGCTGGGCATGCCGCCACAACCTGATCTATTGGCGCTGCGGTGAATACTTGGGCCTGGGCTGTGCCGCCCACAGCCACATGGCCGGGGAGAGATTTGGCGCTGTCCCGGATTTGGATGTCTACTTGGAGGCCATGGATGCGGGGGAGGATGGCGTGTGCGAGCGCGCGCGGGTATCCGCGCGAGAAGCCCGGTTCGAGACCATGATGCTCGGCCTGCGCCTAACAGAGGGCGTAGCCCTCGCCGCATTTGCGGCGCGCTTTGGCCAAAGCCCCTGGCAGGTGTGGGGGAGGGCGCTGGCATCCTTAACGGATCGTGGCCTGTTGGCCCAACAGGGGGGCTTTCTGCGCTTGACGGAACGGGGCATGGATATTCAAAACAGCGTCTTAGTGGAGTTGCTTTAAGCCCCCTTGCGCTTCTTCATCATCTTTTAATGTAAGAAAAGCAACGCGGTCTATTGACAAATGCGGCGGGGGATGTTATTTTATTGGTGGATTAGCACTCAACGATACAGAGTGCTAACAATCAGAAAGGAAGTAAGGATTGCAGATGGATCTAGATGAACGCAAATACCGCATTCTGCAGGCCATTATAGACGACTACATCCTCACGGCCAGCCCCGTGGGGTCTCGCACCATCTCGCGCAAGTACGAGCAGAGCCTCTCATCCGCCACCATCCGCAACGAGATGAGCGACTTGGAAGAGCTGGGTTATTTGGATTCGCCCCATACCTCCGCAGGCCGCATCCCCTCTCACAAGGCGTACCGCCTGTACGTGGATAGGCTGATGCGGCGGGTGCCCCTGGCCCCGGCGGATATAGAGCAGTTGCGCGCGCACTTTGACAGGCGCATGCGCCAGGCCAACAACGTGGCCCAGTTGGCGGCCCGCGCCCTGTCGGATGCCACGCACTACACATCGGTGGTGGTCACCCGCCCCGCGCAAGAGGCGGATATACGGGTGCGGCATCTGCAACTGGTGGAGGTGAGCGCGGGTACGGCGTTGTTGCTGCTGGTGACGGATACCGGGGCTGTCAAGGAAGCCTTGCTGTACGTTGATCGGGATTTGAGCCGCGATGATCTGTACCAAATTTCCCGCATCCTCAGCGCACGTCTGGAGAACTGCCGCCTGGAGGATGTGCCCAGGGTTCTGGGTCGCCTGATCAGCGAATGGCACGAAGGGCAGGATGTGCTGAACAGCGTGCTGGAGGGTGTGCGCACCCACATCGTTAAAGAGCCTACGACAGAGATGGTGGTGAGCGGCAGCGCCAACCTGCTCAGCTTCCCCGAGTACAGCGACGTGGAGAAGGCACGGGATCTGTTGCTGGTGTTGGAGACCAAGGATAAGGTGATGCGCCTGTTGGAAAACGGCGGCGGTATGGCCTTTACCATTCGTATCGGGCCAGAGACCGGCATGCAGGAGACCAAGGATTGCTCGGTAGTCACCGCCACGTACCACATGGGCAGCGACACGCTGGGTACGGTGGGTATCATTGGCCCCACACGCATGCAGTATCAGCAGGTTGTCGCGGTGCTGGATTATGTGGGCCGCACCCTGGTCCAGATTATGCAACCATCAGAATAAGGCGGCCCGTTGCGCAGCGGTGGGCGGAAAGGCGAGTGTATGAGTGAAAGAACACAGGATACGGCCCATGCCTCACAGGATGGGGAGGTGTGCGAGGCGCAGGGCGGGCCCGATTTGGGGCAGGATACCTGCTGCCCCGCGTGCGGGCAGAACGGTGATCAGCCCGCCGGTGAAGATTTAGCCCAGGCCTTGGCCGAGGCGGAGGCGCAACGGGATGAATACCTGGGCCTGGCCCAGCGTGTGCAGGCAGATTTTGACAACTTTCGCCGGCGCAACCAGTCAGTTCGGGTCGAGGCCCTGGAGGAAGGTGAGGCGGATGTACTGGCAAAGCTGCTGCCTGTGCTGGATAACCTGGAACGCGCGGTGAGCGCCGCGCAGGATGCCACGGAGGCGCAGGCAGGCCCCTTGCTCGAAGGGGTGGATCTGGTGCTGCGCCAACTACGAGATCTGCTGGAGAAGCAGGGCGTAAGCGAGATTAACCGTTTGGGCGAACCCTTTGATGCGGCGCTGGAGCACGCGGTGCTGCAGGGCACGCCAGATGAGGGCGAGCCGGGTACGGTGTGTGAGGTTCTGCAAAAGGGTTACCGCACTGAAAACCGGGTGCTGCGCTACGCTATGGTCAAGGTGGTTACGGGCTAGGGATCATTCCCGACCGTTTGCATACAAGGCAGGGCATGCGAGAGCAGACCGCTAAAGAATCAGGAGGATTACAACAATGGGTAAAATTATCGGTATCGACTTGGGCACCACCAACAGCTGTGTGGCCGTCATGGAGGGCGGCGAAGCAGTGGTCATCCCCAACCCGGAAGGGGCGCGCACCACGCCATCCGTCGTGGCCTTCGCCAAGGATGGCGAGCGCCTAGTGGGCCAGGTGGCCAAGCGCCAGGCTGTCACCAATCCGGATCGCACCATCCGCTCCATCAAGCGGGAAATGGGCACCAACCACAAGGTGAACATTGATGGCAAAGCGTACACCCCGCAAGATATCTCGGCCATGATCCTGCAGAAGCTGAAGACCGACGCGGAAGCCTACCTGGGTCAGACCGTCACCCAAGCGGTCATCACTGTGCCCGCCTATTTCTCGGATAGCCAGCGCCAGGCCACCAAGGATGCGGGCCGTATCGCGGGGCTAGATGTACTGCGCATCATCAACGAGCCCACTGCGGCATCCTTGGCCTATGGCTTGGATAAAGAGGAGACTCACAAGATCCTGGTCTACGACCTGGGTGGCGGCACCTTTGATGTATCCCTGCTGGAGATCGGCGACGGCGTGTTCGAGGTGCTGGCCACCAACGGCAACAATCGCCTGGGCGGTGACGACTTTGACCAGCGGGTCATTGATTATCTGGCTGCAGAGTTTAAGCGCGAGAACGGCATTGATCTCAAGCAGGATCGTATGGCCCTGCAGCGCCTGCAGGAGGCGGCGGAAAAGGCCAAGATAGAGCTTTCCGGCTTGCTCACCACCAACGTCAACCTGCCCTTCATCACAGCGGATGCATCCGGCCCTAAGCACCTGGATGTGACGTTGACGCGGGCAAAATTTGATGAACTGACCCGCGACCTGGTGGAAAAGACCGTGCAGCCCATGCAGCAGGCCCTGAGAGATGCGGGTCTCACCTCCGCGCAGATAGATAGGGTGATCCTGGTGGGTGGCTCCACGCGCATCCCCGCCGTGCAAGAGGCGGTGAAAAAGATCACCGGCAAGGATCCTTACAAGAACATCAACCCCGATGAGTGCGTGGCCTTGGGGGCGGCCATACAGGGCGGCGTGCTGGGCGGCGAGGTGAAGGATGTGTTGCTGCTGGATGTGACACCCCTCTCCCTGGGCATTGAGACCGCGGGCGGCATCTTTACCCGCCTGATAGACCGCAACACCACCATCCCCACCACCAAATCTCAAATCTTCTCCACCGCCTCAGATGGGCAGACGGGCGTAGAGGTGCACGTACTGCAAGGCGAACGCGAAATGGCCGCCCACAATAAGACGCTGGGCCGCTTCCAACTGACGGGCATCGCGCCCGCGCCGCGCGGTGTGCCTCAGATTGAGGTAACCTTCAACATCGACCGCAACGGCATCGTCAACGTATCCGCCAAAGATTTGGGCACCGGCAACGAGCAGAAGGTGACTATCACCGCTTCCACCAACCTCAGCGAGGACGAGATCAAGCAGCGCATCAAGGAGGCCGAGCAGTATGCCGCCGAGGATAAGCGCAAGCGCGAGGAAGTAGAGACCCTTAACCACGCGGATAGCATGATCTACGAGATTGAGAAGCAGTTGCGCGAGCTGGGCGACAAGCTGTCCGATGAGGACAAGACCACCGTACAGAACGAACTGGATGCCTTTAAGAAGGTGCGCGAGGGCACCAATGTGGATGAGATCAAGGCCGCGCAAGAGGGCTTTACTCAAAAAGTCTACGCCGTGTTCGGCAAGATTTATCAACAGCAACAGCAGCAGCAGGGCGAGCAGCCCGGCCCGCAGGCTGAGCCGGATGCGCAAGGCTCGGTGGATGCGGATTACGACGTCCACTAAACGGTTCGCGCGGCGCGCCGCGGGGGAAGCCGGGCTCCCCCTGCTTCTCTGCGGTTGCCTCGCGCGTGCCGGAAATGGCGGTGAGAGCATTTGGCAAACAAGCGGGATTATTACGAAGTGCTGGGTGTAAACAAGAACGCCACGGATGAGGAGATCAAAAGGGCCTACCGCAAGGCCGCCAAGGAAAGCCATCCGGATCTGCACCCCAATGACAAAAAGGCCGAAGAGCGCTTTAAGGAAGTGAACGAGGCCTACGAGGTGCTATCCGACGACAACAAGCGTGCCCGGTACGACCAATTTGGGCACGAAGGCCCCAATATGGGTGGCGGCGGGTACGGCGGGGGAGGTTTTTCCGGCTTTGGCGGCGGCCAAGGTTTCGAGAGCATCTTCGATTTCTTTTTCAACGGCGCGGATGGTACACAGCGCCGCCGCAACGGCCCGGAACGGGGCGCGGATCTGCGCTACGATTTGACTATTGCCTTTGAGGAAGCAGCCTTCGGCTGCAAAAAAGAGTTTAAATTTAATCGTAACGAGCAGTGCGACGCCTGCGGCGGCAGCGGGGCCCGCGCGGGTACCCAGCCCAAGACGTGCCCCACCTGCAACGGCAGCGGCCAGGTGAAGGTGACCAGCCAGTCGCTCTTTGGACAGATCGTCAACATGCGCACCTGTACGGCCTGTGGCGGCAGCGGCACGCTCATTGCGGAAAAGTGTCCCAAATGCGGTGGCCAAGGCCGCATGCGCATGCTGCGCACAGCCACGGTTAACATACCGGCGGGCATTGACAACGGCCAAGTGATGACCATGACGGGGCAGGGCGAGCCGGGCAGCCGCGGCGGCCCACCGGGAGATCTGTACGTGTACATCACGGTCAAACCCCACCGCTTCTTCAAGCGTCAGGGCTTTGATCTGCACTGCGACATCCCCATCTCTTTCACCCAGGCGACCTTGGGCGGCGAGATTGATGTGCCCACGCTGGAGGGGCCTGTCAAGCACAACATACCCGAGGGTACGCAGAACGACACGGTGCTGCGCCTGCGCGGCCACGGCATCCAGGTACTGCGCGGCAGCGGCAAGGGCGATCTGTACCTAAAAGTGCGCGTAGAGATGCCACGTCGTCTCAACGAAAAGCAGAAGGATCTGCTGCGCCAGTTTGAGGAGAGCCTGACGGGCAAGGAGTACGAGGCCCGCAAATCTTTCTTCGAGCGCATGCGGGAAGGGTTTAAGTAAAGGCACAGTGCGCACAAAAAAACGCCCTTGGCAAGCGATGCCGGAGGGCGCTTTTTGCGTTGGTGCGCTACGCCCGCTGTTGGGCTAGGCACGCCTCCAGCGCGTGAGCCAGTTGATCTGGGCAAGATGTGCCATTTTGGCAGTTGATGCCCTTGAGCAGGGGAATAATCTCTTCCACCCGGCGGCCCTCTATCAGGCGGGATATGCCCTCCAGGTTGCCGCTGCAGCCCTTGGTAAACCGGCAGCGCGTCACCACGCCCGCTTCAATATCCACATCAATCTTGCGCGAGCAGGTGCCGGTAGGGGTATAGCTGATGTGCACGGCCGCAGCCTCCTTTTCTCATCCATACAGGCGTTCGTACAGGGTATAATATTCGACGCTCCGGCGCAAAATCCTGCCGCCGCACCGCCTCGCAGCCCCGCACATAGGATGCGTTAGAGCATTTGAGATGGGGGGCGTTCGCATGCGGGGGCGGTTGCTGGTGGCCGACGCGGGGGCCGGTATGCTGACCGCCTACGATGCGCGCACGCTGCGGCCCATCGCCCGGCGTGCGGTGGAAGGGGCAGGGGCGCTTTGCGCCTGGGGCGGCGATGTGATGTGCGCCGCAGAGGGCGAGGGAGGCATTCTGCGGCTGGATGGGAATACGCTGGCCGTACGCCAGCGCCTGCCCGCTGGGCCCGGCATACGCGCTCTGCGCGTGGGGGCGGATGGTCTTTGCCTGTACGCGCTGGCGGGGGATGCAGACAGCGTGCTGCTGTTGGACGGGGAGAGCGGCGCGCCGCAGGTGCTGGCCAGAGTGGGCGTGCAGCCACGGAACATGGCGCTGGATTCTGTGGGCAACACGCTAGCCGTAGCGGGTGGTGCGGATTGTTGCGTGTACTTGTTGCGGGGCGACACCCTGGCCACGTTGGCCCGCATTGATGTAGACGGGGTGGCGGTGAGCGTGGCCTTTGCGCCGGGCGCGCTGTGGGTGCTGTGCGCCGTGGGGCAGGAAGATTTGGCCACAAGCCTGCTACGCGTGCAACCCGGCAGCGGCAAAATAGAGCGCAGGCTGGATATGGAGGGCATGCCCGGCGGTCTGCTGGCTCTGCCGGATGCGGGCGTGGTGGTGGGGTTGCTGGATGGCATGGCATACGTGGCCCGCCATGCCAAGCGCGTGGGATGGCGCGTGGCGCTGGATGGCGCCCTGCCAGATAGCGCGGCGCACGCAGGCAGGCACGTGTTTTGGGCCGACGGCTTGGGGGGCTGCGTGTGGGCGCTGGATTGGCCAAGCGCCCGCATGCGCCCCTGCCTGCAAGCGCTGCAAGAGCCCGTGGCCGTGCTGCTAATATAAACCTGCATAGCCCGCGCGCCAAGCGGAAAAAATGCCCCTACAATGCGGGTGGGGGTGCGTGGCGTGCAAGGGGCGCAACTGGCGTGCTGGCTGGGCTTGGGCGCTGCGGCTTTGGCGGCGGTGCGCGCGGGCAGGGTATCCGGCCGGGCGGTGGGGCGGGCGGCCTGTGCGTTGCTGGCGCTATGCATGGCGGCCACCATCACCCTGACAGTACTGGATGGCAAGGATTTGCTGCGCACACTGCTGCCCCTGCACCTGTGCAGCCTTTCCGCGCTGCTCACGCTGCCGGTGCTCGCTCGCGCCCGGCAAGCTTGTTTGAATTTTTGCTGGTACCTGGGCCTGCCCGGCGCGGCCATGGCGCTGCTCTTTCCGGCGATAGAACCATCGGGCCAGCCACACATTATGGCGACCGCCTTCTTTCTGACCCATGGACTCATCGTGTTTGCTCCGCTGCTGTGCGCGGCCAGGGGGCAGTGGCCTCGTCGCCGGGCTATGGGGCCGGCGCTGCTGGCGGGCAACCTGTTTCTGGCCTTGGTGTACGGCGCAGATAGGTTGCTGGGCGCCAACTACATGTTCTTGTTGTGGCCCCCGGCGGGCACGCCTCTGGATTGGATGGCCCGCTGGGGCCGGGTGGGCTACTTCGCCTGGCTAGAGCTGTGCGGCCTGTTGGCGGTGTGGGCCATGCGGGGCCTGTTGACGTTGTTGCAAAAAAAGGCCAAGACCTGGGCCACGGTTCCGCCCGCCGTGGCTGATGATGGGTTGGCAAAATTGTAGCTCCTTTGGGTCTATTGGAGCCCAGGGCAAGAGCATTTACTTTTGAAAGAGCAGCGCC
>JAITTS010000082.1 GCA_031286995.1 Oscillospiraceae bacterium | reverse complement strand
GCGAAACTAAAATGCCGCGTGCCGACCGTTCACAAGGACGAAAATCACGCAAAACATCTGCACAAATTCCGTGAAGTTGGTTTCTCCATCCTTGATTTTTTATAAAAGACGCTCCGTGTCCACTCCCGCCCGCCGCCCGCCCTTGACAGAAACGCGCAACATCGTTACAATAGAATGCGGAATGTACGCAACCCTTGGTTAATCGCGCACCCAAGCAACGCGCGCAATGCCACACCGGGCTGTAAGCTCGGTTCATTTTTAATGTAAGAAGGAGGGGACTACCCATTTGGATGTGATTTGGATTTGCATTGCCGCTCTGCTGGGCGTGATTGCCGGCGCAGCGGGCGGATACTTCTACCGCAAAAATAACCACGAACGCAAGATAGGCCGCACAGAGGAATACGCCCGCAACCTGCTGGAAGATGCCCAGCGCCGGGCGGAAGAAAAAAAGAAGGAGGTGCTTCTGGGGGCCAAGGAAGAGGTACTGCGCCTTAAAACAGAGCTGGATCACGAGATACGCGAACG
This sequence comes from Oscillospiraceae bacterium, assembly GCA_031286995.1. Taxonomy (GTDB): domain Bacteria; phylum Bacillota; class Clostridia; order Christensenellales; family Aristaeellaceae; genus JAITTS01. The sequence continues at coordinate 3,583 of JAITTS010000082.1, read as the reverse complement.
CCGCGGCGAGGCACAGCGCACGGAGCGCCGCCTGTTGCAGCGCGAAGAGACCATGGATAAAAAGATGGACAATCTGGAGGCGCGCGAGGAGGCCCTGAACAAAAAGCATGAGGATTTGCAGCGGCTGACCGACGAGGCGGAGGCCCTGCACGCCCGCCAGCAGACCGAGCTGGAGCACGTGGCCCAAATGACCCAGGATGAGGCCCGCCAGGTGCTGATGAGCCGCGTGCAGAAGGATGCATACCACGATGCTGCCGCGCTGGTGCGCGATATTGAATCCCGCGCGAAGGAAGAGGCCGACAAAAAGGCCCGCAACATCATTGCGTTGGCCATTCAAAAGTGCGCATCCGACCATGTGGCGGAGACCACGGTATCCGTGGTCAACCTGCCCAACGAGGATATGAAGGGCCGCATCATCGGCCGCGAGGGCCGCAACATCCGCACGCTGGAGACCGCCACGGGCGTAGATTTGATCATCGACGACACGCCGGAGGCTGTCATCGTCTCATCCTTTGACCCGGTGCGGCGCGAGGTTGCCCGCATGGCGCTGGAGAAGTTGATACAGGATGGCCGCATTCACCCCGCCCGTATTGAGGAACTGGTGGAAAAATCCCGCAAAGAGGTGGATAATCAGATCCGCGAGGCCGGGGAACAGGCCGTGTTCGAGACCAACATGCACGGTATCCATCACGAGCTGGTTAAGCTGCTGGGCCGCATGCGCTACCGCACCAGCTACGGTCAGAATGTGCTGAAGCACTCCATTGAGGTGTCGCATCTGGCGGGCCTGATGGCCGCTGAACTGGGCGCGGATATCACCCTGGCCAAGCGCGCGGGCCTGTTGCACGATATCGGCAAGGCTGTGGATCACGAGGCCGAGGGCACCCACGTATCCCTGGGCGGTGAGCTGGCGCGCAAATACCGTGAATCGCCCGAGGTGGTGCACTGCATACTGGCCCATCACAACGACATAGAGCCCCAGACCATTGAGGCCGTGCTGGTGCAGGCCGCGGATGCCATATCCGCCGCCCGGCCCGGCGCGCGCCGCGAGTCGCTGGAAAGCTACATCAAGCGCCTAGATAAGTTGGAAGAGATCTCCAACTCCTTTGCGGGGGTTGAAAAATCCTACGCCATACAGTCCGGGCGCGAGGTGCGCATTGTGGTCAAGCCCGAGGATGTGAACGACGCGGGCACGCTGATACTGGCGAAAGAGATCGTCAAGCGCATTGAGAAAGAGATGGAATACCCCGGTCAGATCAAGGTGAACGTCATCCGCGAGACCCGCGCCACCGAGTACGCCAAATAAGGCGGTCGGCAAGCGGAGTGCGCCAAAGCGGCGAATAAGATGAAAACACAGCCCTCGTCCTCAGGACAGGGGCTGTGTTTATGCGCGGTTCAAAGGGCTTCCCAGGGTTTGCTTATCCAGCCACACCATCAATACCGCCACATCGCTGGGGGATACGCCGGATATACGCCCCGCTTGACCCAGAGATGCGGGCCTTTGCGCCGCCAGTTTTTGCCGCGCCTCCAGGCGCAGGCCGGGCATGGCGGCGTAAGGCGCATCCAGGGGCAGAGGGCGGTTTTCCGCCCGGCGAAACTGTGCCACCTGTGCCTGCTGCTTTTGCAGGTAGCCTTCATAGCGGATGGTGATCTCCACCTGTTGGGCGATGGCGGGCGGCAAGGGCAGCCAGCCCGGGTCGATATCCGCCAGGTCGGCGTAGCGCATGCCGGGCCTGCGCAACAGTTCCATTGGCGTTAGACCACCCTGACCGCTCTGCGGGGGCTGGCCGTGGGCCGCAAGCCACGCCGCAAGCGCATCCCCGGCGGGTATGCGCGCCCCCCCCAGCCGGGCCAGCGCGGCGGCCACCCCTTGGCTTTTGGCGCGCACGCGGGCCAGGCGCGCGCCGCTGGCCAGGCCCACGGCATAGCCGCGCTCCGTTAAGCGCAAATCCGCATTGTCCTGGCGCAGCAACAGCCGGTATTCCGCGCGGGATGTCATCATGCGGTAGGGTTCGGCCGTGCCCTTACAGATCAGGTCATCCACCAGCACACCGATGTAGGCCTCATCCCGCCCCAGCACCAGGGGCGGCTTGTTTTGCAGCCACAGCGCGGCGTTGATGCCCGCCAGCAGGCCCTGCGCGGCAGCCTCCTCGTAACCGGATGTGCCGTTGATCTGTCCGGCAAAGTACAGTCCGTCCACCGTTCGCGCGCCCAGGCTGGGGGTCAGTTGCAAGGGGTCTATGCACTCGTACTCAATGGCGTAGGCCAGGCGCAGCAGGCGCGCCCGGCGCAGGCCGGGGATGGTACGGTACATGCGCGTCTGCACATCCTCCGGCAGGCTGGTGGACATGCCCTGTATGTACCACTCCGCGCTGTGCAGGCCCTCTGGCTCCACAAACACCTGGTGTCGGTCCTTGTCCGCGAAACGAATGATCTTATCCTCAATGGATGGGCAATAGCGCGCGCCGGCCCCCTGGATACCCCCGGTGTACATGGGCGCACGGTGCAGGTTATCGCGAATCAACTGATGAGTCGCCTCGTTGGTGTAGGTCAGGTAGCATCGGGCCCGGTTGGTGAGGGGAGCATCCGTCAAAAAAGAGAAAGGTATCACCGGCTCGTCGCCCGGCTGCGGTTCCATCTCATCAAAATCAATGCTGTCTGCCGCCACACGGGCCGGGGTGCCGGTCTTAAAGCGCTGCAGAGTAAAACCCAAACCTCGCAGGGCGCTGGCCAGGTGTGTAGCGTTCTGCAGGCCCTGGGGCCCGCCCGCCCAGCTCGCCTGGCCGATGATGCTGCGGCTATCCAGGTACACGCCCGTGCACACCACCGCCGCGCGGCAGGCCATGCGCTGGCCCGTCACCGTCTCTACGCCCTTCACCCGCCCCCCGGCTGTATGGATGACGGATACCTCCGCTTGGCGCAGGGTGAGGCCGGGCTGGGCCAGCAGTGCGATCAGCATGCGCTGCTGGTAGGCGCGCTTATCCGCCTGCGCGCGCAGGGATTGCACGGCGGGCCCTTTGCCTGTGTTGAGCATACGGGATTGGATGAAGGTTTCATCAATGGCCAGGCCCATCTCGCCGCCCAGCGCGTCAATCTCGCGCACAAGGTGGCCCTTGGCCGTGCCACCGATGGCCGGGTTACAGGGCAGCAAGGCCACGGCATCCAGATTCAACGTCAAAAGGAGGGTGCGCGCGCCCATGCGCGCGGCGGCCAAGGCTGTCTCACAGCCCGCATGGCCGGCGCCGATTACGACCAGGTCGTAGGTATCCGTTGCATCCGGCAAGGCAGGGCCTCCTTAGGGCATGCAGATGCATACAGTATACCATTGTCGAGGCAAAAGTAAAAGCGTGGCGCCCTGTTGTGCCACGGCCACAGCATTTACTTTTTTTAAAGTGACATGGTAAAATAGAAATATGAGAATAGAAGAGCTAATAGAAACGACAAACCAAATAACCGATCCACGCCGCAGTTACGGGAATTTACGCCACAAACTCTCGGACATATTAGTCGTCGGTCTTTGCGCGATTATGTGCAAGGGCGAAGATTTCACCGACATGGAGGACTTCGGAAAAGAGCGGGAACCATG
>JAITTS010000063.1 GCA_031286995.1 Oscillospiraceae bacterium | reverse complement strand
ACGACGGGGATGGCTTCCGTCACGCGGCCGGAGACTTCGGTCATGGCCCCACCTATGTTGGTGGTCAACTTGGTGATGATGGTGTCCATCTCGCCGGGTTGCAAGCCGTCCTTCAGCGCGCTGGACACGTCAGCCATGGAGGATGTAGCCAGGTCCACCAGCGGCTGAAAGGCCGGTATCAGCAGCAGGCCAACGGTGTTTTTCAGCCCTTCGCCGGTGGCGTTCAACCGCTGCATGCTGTCGTCAAAGCCGCCCATGGCGTCCAGCGCTTCGCCGGAAAATACCGCGCCGGCGGCCACGCCTTCCTCGCCCAGCGCCTTCAGCGCGTCGCCGCCAGCCACAATCAAGGGGTTCAGATCCTGCGCTTTTTTCCCGAACAGCTCCATGGCCAGCGCGTCGCGATCGGTCTCATTGCTTACCTTGCCCAACGCGTCGATGCAGTCTGCGAAAACCGCCTCGCTGTCGCGCAGGTTGGCGTACTCGCTCAGGATGGCGTAGTAGCCGATGTCGCGGCCATACACATCCGCGTAGATGTCCTCGGCGACGCGCGCCGAATGGTTGTTAAACTTCAGGGTGTACCGCACCCCGTTGATGGTGACGGTATGTGCGCCCTGCGATAGGTCGCGCCCGGTCTGCGGAGGTTTGTGCCCCTGCATGCTGCGCATGTTGCTCTGCGGACCTTGCGGATCCATGTGGCGCGGTCTGTGCCTGTTGGACATAAAGACGCGGCGCACGGTCAGGCCGCGCGCCGCTTGCCTCCCTCTCGGTTAGTTTTCAGGCTCGAGGGAACCGACGTGGATGCCGCCGTCGCGCAGCGCGCGCTTGATCTCGCGCAGATGGTCGCCGGTCAAGGGTTGCAGGCTGTATACGCTCACCTGCACCATGTGCTCGGTCCGTAGGGATCGGTTGCCGGCGTACAGCGCGCCGGTCTGCAGCAGCTCCTGCCATGCCAGGTAGACGCTGCCCTTGCCTGTGGACGGCACCTGGGTGGTGGGATACGGCAGCGTAGACAGGGCGGCGCGGAAGGCTTGATCCACGTCCATGCAGGGGTATACCTCCTAACCAGGATGTTTCGTGCCCTGCGGGGCACCAACCACTTTAATTCCCTTCAAATTCCCGCCGCATGATCTCGATCACTCCCACGCCACGCTGCTTCTAGCCAACAACGTGGACGCCGTGGCCGTCGCCTCGCGCCTAGGCCATAGCGACGCCGCCACCACCCTGCGCGAGTACGCCCACGCCCTGCGTAAGCGCGACGAAGCGTCCGCGCAAGTCATGCAGCAACTGTTCGACGTCCGCCAAAGCAACGCGCCGGACATGGAGCGGCTGACCACGCTGCACCCGAAAGTCACGGCCAACATGCCGGAACAACCGCCCAAAAAGTAGCGGCAAAAAACGCCAAAGCGCCACGGTGCAAACTGCATCCGTGGCGCTTCTTTAGGGCCTATGTTTTCCCCCGCTTTTTCCCCATTCTTCGTTTCCGACCGATAAACCAAAGGCCTGCTGTTACGCGAGCCCTTGATTTACCTAGCTTTTCATGGTCGAGGTGACAGGATTTGAACCTGCGACCTTTTGGTCCCGAACCAAACGCGCTACCAAACTGCGCTACACCTCGATGCTATGGAGCCATTGAAGGGACTCGAACCCTTGACCTGCGGTTTACGAAACCGCTGCTCTACCGGCTGAGCTACAATGGCAGGCCACTTAGCCGCATTGCATTATAACAGAACGGCGCAGATGTTGTCAAGCAAGCGGCAATAGCGTATAATACAGAAAACGCGCGACAAGGCGCGGGGGGTGTGGCTGTGGGGGATGGGGAGGCGGAGCGCCTGGGCGTGCTGGGCGGCAGCTTTAACCCCATACACAGCGCGCACTTGGGCATCGCCCGGCAGGCTATGGCGGCCTTTCACCTGGATCAGGTGCTGTTTGTGCCCGCGGGCAACCCGCCCCACAAACCGGATGGCCTGGCGGATAAGTGGGATCGCCTGCGCATGGTGCAGTTGGCCGTGGCGGGGCAACCGGGCTTTGTGGTCTGCGATCTGGAGGTACGCAGGCAGGGCGTCACCTACACCGTGGATACCCTGCGCGGCCTGCGCGCGCTGTACCCTGGGGCCCGGCTGTGGTACATCATCGGTGGGGATACGCTGCTGGATATGCACACCTGGCGGCAGCCCCGCCAAGTGTTCGCCCTATGCAGCCTGATCGTTTGCCAGCGCCCCGGTTGGCGGAGGGAGGAACTGGAAGCGTGCGTCAAGACGCTCACAACCATGGGCGCGGATATTCATCTGTTGGATGCGCCCGGTGTGGATATTTCCGCCACGATGGTGCGCCAGCGCTGGCGGCGGGGCGATCTGCCGCCAGGTTGGGTGCCGCCCCAGGTGGCGGCCTACATGCGCGCGCATTGCCTGTATACGGAAGCCTCGCCTGGCGGGATGCCGCTGCCGCACGGCTAAAGGTTCCCCTCAGCCCGGCCCGCTACATGCACAGTCTGCAGGTGGAGCGCGTGGCCAAGGCGCTGGCGCAGCGGCACGGGCTGGATGTGTGCGCCGCGGGCGCGGCGGGCCTGGTGCACGATTGCGCCAAGGGCCTCTCCTTGTCTCAACTGCGCCAGACGGCCCGGGCGGGTGGGCTGCAGGTGGATGAAGAGATGTGGGCATCCAAGGCGCTGATGCACGCACCGGTGGGCGCCTACCTGGCCCGGCGCGATTACGGCGTGACGGGTGAGACGGCGCTGGCCGCCGTGCGCTGGCACACCACGGGCCGCCCGGGCATGAGCGCGCTGGAGCAGGTGGTCTTTCTGGCAGATATGATAGAGCCGGGGCGCAAGGCCTTCCCGGGGCTGGCGGATATCACCCGCGCAGCGGAGACGGATCTGGCCCAGGCTATGTGCCTGGCGCTGCGCGGCACGGTGGCCTACATCCGCGCCCGCGGGCAGGCGCTCTACGCGGTAACCCAGGCGACGCTGGATTGGTTTGAGGGAAAGTACGATTACCACCCGAATGAGGAGGCGCGATAGATGACGGATGCAAAAGAGATCGCCCTGTGCGCGGCCATGGCCATGGATGACAAGAAGGGGCAGGATATACTGGTGCTGGAAGTGGGCCGCCGCACGGTGATCGCCGATTACATGGTGATCGCATCCGGCCGCGCCGTGCCCCAGGTGAAGGCCATGCTGGATGCTGTGGAAGAGAAGCTGGCCCAACGCGGTGTGTTGCCCCGCAGGCGCGAGGGCGCGGCCGAGGGCCGCTGGGCGGTGCTGGATTACGGCAGCGTGCTGGTACACATTTTTCACGAGCAAGAGCGCGCCTACTACCAGCTGGAGCGCTTGTGGCAGGATGTGGACAACGTGGTGCCCCTGCCTGAAGCGCCGCAGAATCTGTAACACGCGCAGCCAATTGGGCTGGATGCGGGGGATGCAGAGCGGCGGCGGATTCGGGAAAACAGGGAAAGGGAATGTGCGATGCGCTTTACATACGCTCTGGCGACAAACCGGGAGGATTGCTACAACGTCACGCCACAAGTCCGCGAGGCCATCGGCAAGAGTGGCGTGAGAGATGGCATCGCCGTGATCTACTGTCCCCACACCACGGCGGGCATCACGATCAATGAGAGCGCCGATCCGGATGTGGTGCGCGATCTGCTCTTTGCCCTGGGCAAGACCTACCCCCGCCGCGCCGAGTTTCGG
>JAITTS010000059.1 GCA_031286995.1 Oscillospiraceae bacterium | reverse complement strand
GTGGCGGTGTTCGTTGATGCTTACAATAAGTTCGGTCAAGCGAAATCCCGCTGGCGCGCTTCCCATGACAAAGGCGAAGTCCCTTTTGGTCTTGTCGATTTCCTTTAAGCGTTCAATTGTCCACTCCAATGTTTTCGCGCCCTTGCAAACACAAGGGAAAAAGGGTATACTGATGCCCATATGCAAAAAAGGGGATGGCGCTATGGCGCGTTTGGAAGAGGATTTTACAAAAGGCAGCATCGGCGCGCACCTGGTGCGCTTTAGCTTGCCCTTTCTGCTGGCCAACCTGCTGCAATCGCTCTACAGTGTGGCGGATATGTACATTGTCGGCATGTTCAACGACGCGGCGGCCCTTGCGGGGGTGAATATAGGCGGGCAGATCACCAACCTGGTGGCGGTGCTAACCATCGGCCTGGCCCAGGGCGGTACGGTGCTAGTGGCGCAATACTTTGGCGCCAAACGCATGAATGATGTGACCCAGACCATCGGCACGCTGCTGACGTTTTTGATGCTGGTGAGCCTGGCGCTGACCGCTGTGATGCTGGTGGCCAGCCAGGCCATGCTACAGCTGATCCGCACGCCCATAGAATCCATGCCCGAGGCACTGGCCTACCTGCGCATTTGCCTGCTGGGCAACGTGTTCATCTTCGGCTACAACGCGCTGGGCGCCATACAGCGGGGGTTAGGCGACTCCAAACGGCCACTAATGTTTGTGGCCGTGGCCTGTGTACTCAACGTGGGACTGGATTTGTTGCTGGTAGGCGGTTTTGGCATGGGCGCGGCGGGCGCGGCATGGGCTACCATCGCATCTCAGGCGGTCAGCATGGCGCTGGCCATGATGTACCTGCGGCGCAACAACTTTGTGTTTGATTTTCGCCCATCCAGCTTTCGCATACATTGGGGAAAGGTATCCTCTATCTTTCATATCGGCCTGCCCAGTAGCGCCCAGGGCGTGCTGGTCAACTTTTCTTTTCTGCTGATGACCGCGCTGGTCAACGGGTTTGGCGTATACGCCGCTGCCGCTGTGGGCATTGTGGGCAAGTTTAACGGCTTTGCCATATTGCCGGCCATGGCCATGAGCATGTCCGTATCCACCATGGCGGCGCAAAACATTGGCGCGGGGCTGCACGCCCGCGCGAAGACTGGCATGATGTACGGGATGTGGATATCTCTGGGCATCGGCGCGGCGATGTTCGCCTTTACACAGCTCTTTCCAAAGTGGATTATCGGCCTGTTTTCGCAAGATGCGCAGGTACTGGCCCACGGGGTGGACTACCTGCGCACTTTCAGCTTTGATTATATCTGCGTACCCTTCACTTTTTGTATGGGCGGGTTGATCACCGGCGCGGGGCACACCACTTTCTCACTGCTGGCCAGCCTGACGGCATCCGTGTTGCTGCGCATGCCTGCGGCGTGGCTGCTTGCGCGCACGCCCTTGGGGCTTTCGGGCATCGGCCTGGCCGCGCCCATCGCATCCGTGGGCAGCAGCCTGATGTGCGCGTGGTTTGTGCTCACCAAGCGGTGGATGCGGGATGTGACGGGGATCTCAACCGCTTCGGATCAGCTGTTGTAAGGCAGTAAGAGCGGCAACATTGCCCTCACCGCTCTCTACCCGCCGTTTCTGCCCGTCACGCGCAGGCGTACCATGGCGCGCGCCAGCATGGACCGCGCGATGAGGTACTCGTGCATGCTGCGCTGTTGGCGCAGCTTTTCTTCGGCCAGGGCGCGGTCGCGCTCGGCGCGCACGCGGTCTATCTCCTCGGGCCACTCCACGGTTTGCATCAGCAGCAGTACTTCATCCTGTGTGATGGTGGCAAACCCGTCGGATGCGGCAGCCTGCCGCCACTTGCCCTTGCGGCGGATGCGTATAGCGCTCTCCTGCATTGATACGACCATGGGCGCGTGCCCGGCCATTACACCTATCTCGCCATCCGGCGCGCGAAAGACAACCATCTCCACCTGTTCGTCAAAAAAACTGCGCTCCGGCGTGATGATCTGCAGACGAAAGGTAGCGGCCATCACTTTGCCTCCATATCGTGGGCGTTGCGGCGCACATCCTCCAGGTCGCCGGCCATGAAAAAGGCGGCCTCGGGCAGATCATCCACCTCGCCATCCACAATGGCCTTGAAGGATGCGATGGTATCCTGCACCTTGACGTACTTGCCCGGCACGCCGGTGAACACCTCTGCCACGAACATGGGTTGCGATAGAAAGCGCTGCACCCGGCGGGCGCGGTGCACGGTCAGGCGATCCTCTTCGGTCAACTCATCCATACCCAGGATGGCGATGATATCCTGCAATTCGCGATACCTTTGCAGCGCCTCCTGCACGCGCAGAGCCACGGCGTAGTGCGCTTGCCCTACGATGGCGGGGTCGAGAATGCGGCTGCCGGAATCCAGCGGGGATACAGCGGGGTAGATGCCCAGCTCCGCCACCTGGCGGGATAGCACGGTGGTGGCATCCAGATGCGAAAAGATAGCCGCGGGCGCGGGGTCGGTCAGATCATCCGCAGGCACGTAGATGGCCTGCACGGATGTGATAGAGCCATCCGAGGTGGAAGCGATGCGCTCCTCCAGCGCGCCGATCTCCGTGGCCAGGGTGGGTTGGTAGCCCACGGCGGATGGCATGCGCCCCAGCAGGGCGGATACCTCACTGCCCGCCTGAATGTAGCGGAAGATATTGTCGATAAACAGCAGCACATTCTGCTTCTTTACATCGCGGAAGTATTCGGCCAGGGTCAGCCCCGTCATGGCCACGCGCATGCGCGCGCCCGGCGGCTCGTTCATCTGCCCAAAGACCAGCGCCGTCTTTTCGATGACGCCTGATGCGTTCATCTCCGTGAGCAAATCGTTGCCTTCGCGGCTACGCTCGCCCACCCCTGTGAACACGGACAACCCGCCGTGCTCGGTGGCGATGTTGTGAATCAGTTCCAGAATCAACACGGTCTTACCCACGCCCGCGCCGCCAAACAGGCCGATTTTGCCGCCATGGGCGTAGGGAGCCAGCAGATCAATCACCTTGATGCCGGTCTCAAACACCGTGGTGACGGGCCGCTGCACGGCAAAGGATGGCGCGGGGCGGTGGATGGGGTTATGCGCATCCGCCGTCACATCGCCCTTGCCGTCTATGGGCCGCCCCAGCACGTCGATGGCGCGGCCCAGCAGACCCGATCCCACGGGGGCCAGCACGGGCGCGCCCGTATCCTCCACGGGCAGGCCACGGCCCAGGCCCTCCGTGGCCTCCAGCGCCACACAGCGCACGGCCTCGCCCAGGTGCTGGGTCACCTCCGCCGCTACGCGGCGGTTCTCCTGGGGCACATCCACATACAGCAGGTTATGGATTGGCGGCATATGCCCGGCGGGGAACTGCACATCCATCACCGGGCCAATGACACGTGTCACTTTGCCTTGCATGTTCTTCTCCTTTTGGCGGGGCTACTGACTGACGGAATTTGCCCCGGCCACGATCTCCGTCAGTTCTTGGGTAATATCGCCCTGGCGTGCGCGGTTCAAATCCAGCCGCAGTCTGCCCAGCATGTCATCCGCGTTGCGGGTGGATGCATCCATGGCCGTCATGCGGGCACAGTGCTCGCTGGCGTAGGCCTGCACACAAGCCGTGTAGGTGAGCCCTATCAGGTACTGCGGCACCAGCTTTTGCAGCACCTCCGCCTCGGATGGGTGGTAGGTCAATTCCGCGGTCTGCCTGTGCAAAATCTCCACATCCGCAAAGTCTTCGGCCAAAATAGGCAACAGGCGCAGTACCGTGGGCCGCAGATCCGTGGTGGCGTACATGTGGGTATAGATCAGATACACCTCATCCACCATGCCCTGCTCGTATAGGTCGCACAGCTCCTGCGTGATCTCACGGCTGCTGGCCAGCATGGGATTCTGGCTGATGTGCAGGTACTGCACATCCGGCTGCATGCCCAAGCGATGAAAGTAGACTGCGGCGGTCTGGCCGATGGTGAAGATAGAGACCTGCTCGCAATCCGCAGCTTCTATCGTGCGGCGGGCCAAACGCAACACATCCTCGTTGTACGCGCCGCACATGCCTTTATCGCCCGATATGACCAGAAAGGCCACGCTCTTCTTGAGGCGGTGCTGAAAGTAGGGATGCCCCAGTTGGGCATGGCTGTTGTCGATAATGAAGCGGATATCCGAGCGCACCCGGTGAAAGTACAGGCTGTTGCGCTCGTGCATGCGCAGGGCTTTCTGCATCTTAGCTGAAGAGATGAGGTACATGGCCCGGGTGATCTTGCGGGTATCGGCCACCACGCGCAGGCGATGGCGTATTTCGGGGATGGCGCTCATGCCCGTTCATCTCCTATGATGATGCCTGCCTGCGCCAGCCATGTGCGCACGGCCAGGTGAATCCAAGCCTCATTTTCCTCGCCAAGCTGCGCGCGTTCTCCCAGGCTGAGCACCAGATCCGGATACTGCTCGGCCAGCACCGCCGGAAACTCGCGCTTAAACCGGCGCAACACATCCAGGGGGATATCGTGAGGGATGAGCCCGCGGCTCATGGTGTAGAGAAAGCACACCTGGGATGCGGTGGTCAGCGGCGCGTTGTTGGGCTGTTTGAGCATCTCAGTCAGGCGCTGACCGTAGTTGAGCATATCCTGGGTGGTCTTATCCATATCCGACGAAAATTGTGAGAACACCAGCAGCTCGCGGTACTGGGCCAGTTCCAGTCGCAGTTGGCCCGCCACCTTGCGCATAGCCTGGGTTTGCGCTGCGCCGCCCACGCGGGATACGGAGAGCCCCACGTTCAGCGCCGGGCGGGTGCCCGCACGGAACAGATCGTTATCCAAAAAGATTTGGCCATCCGTGATGGAGATGACGTTGGTGGGGATGTAAGCGGATATGTCGCCGGTCTGCGTCTCAATGATGGGCAGGGCGGTCATGGAACCGCCGCCACTCTCTTTGGATAGCTGCGCCGCGCGCTCCAGCAGGCGGGCATGCAAGTAGAACACGTCACCAGGGTACGCTTCGCGCCCCGGGGGGCGCCGCAGCAGCAGCGACATGGCGCGGTAGGCCACCGCGTGTTTGGATAGATCGTCATAGATCACCAGCGCGTCGCGCCCGGCGTACATAAACTCCTCGGCAATGGCGCAACCGCAGTAAGGCGCCAGATACTGCATGGTGGCGCTATCGCTGGCCGTGGCGCACACCACCGTGACGTAGGAGAGCGCATCCGCTTTGCGGAAGGTTTCGATCACCTGGGCTACGGTGGATACCTTTTGCCCGATGGCCACATACACGCACAGCACGCCCTTGCCGCGCTGGTTGAGCACCGTATCCACGGCAATGGAGGTCTTGCCCGTCTGCCTGTCGCCGATGATCAGCTCGCGCTGGCCCCGGCCTATGGGCACCGTGGCGTCTATGGAGAGAATGCCCGTCTCCAGGGGCCGGGTGACGGGCTGCCTGTCGATGATGGTCGGAGCCGGGGCCTCCACAGGCCGCGCCTTTTCGGCGCGGATGGGCCCCAGCCCGTCTATGGGCTGGCCCATGGCGTTGACAGCCCGACCCAGCATGGCGTCGCCCACAGGCACGGATAGCACCCGGCCCGTGCCCAGCGCGGTCGTGCCTACACCCACGCCATTCTCATTGCTGATGAGCACCACGTCCACGCTATCCGGGTTCAAGCTCATGGCGATGCCGAAGGCGGGGGCCTCCTCCTCCCCCAGCTCTACCAGTTCGCCGTAACGGCATGGGGCCATGCCCGACACTGTGGCAATGCCATCGCCTACGCGCAACACCTCCCCCGCGCCACGCACCGTGGTACGGCGCGCCTGAGAAAGCTCTTTGCGCAGCAGCGTCTCCAAGGGGCTGGATAGATTGGCGTGCTCCCCCGCATCCGGCACATCGGCCTGCAACGCATCCGCCGCGTGCACCAGGCCCGCGGTGAGCAGCTTGGCCAAGTGCTCTTTATCCATGGGTGTGCCCGCGTCGGTCAGTTTGCCCGCCAGCAACGCGGCGCGTAGCTTGCGCAGATGCCCGCGCAGGCTGTCGTCGTACACCTGGCCGCCTATCTCGACCCGTATGCTGCCCAGCAGCGTTGGAGCAATGCGTTGGGCCAGTTGCACATCCTCGCCCAACAGGGTGGCGAAGTGCCGCTCCGTATCCCGCAGGGTGTCATCGTCCAAGGGCAGGGCAGTCAGCAATTTTCCGATCTGCATCGCCTCAGCCCACCTTCGTTAAAAACTGCTCCACGATCTTCTCGTGATCTGCCAGTTTTACCTCGCGCTCCAGCATCTTGCCGGCAATCTCCACGGCCATGTTCACGGCCTGCGCGCGCACAGCCTCTTTGGCATCCAACTGAATGCGCCGCGCCTCTTCGTTAGCCTGGCCGACGATCAAATCCGCCTGTTTGTGGGCACGCCCCACAATCTCTTCGCCCGTCTTTTGTCCCTGACGCACGCCCTCGGCAATGGCCTGGGCGGCATCCACCTTGGCTTGCTGCGCCTCTTCATCCAACTGCACCTGGCGGGCCTTGGCCTGCTCGCCCGCCTCAGCCGCCTCACGCATCTGGTCGTTGACGCGCTGGCTGCGCGCATCCATAAACTTGCGAATGGGCCTGTAGAGCAGCAGCCGGATGGCCACGAACAAAATGACCACGTTCAGCACGTGCAGCAGGATATCCCGCAGGCTGAGCAGCTTCATAAACTCTTGCATGTCGCGCTTCCCCCCTCCCTATGTCACCGTACCGGGCCTTACGGCGCGATGGAACCGGGCAGCACGAAGATGAGCAGAATGGCCACGAACAGGCCGTAGATGGCCGTCGTCTCCATCATGATTAAGCCAAACATCAGGGATGAGTTGACTTTACCGGATGCTTCCGGCTGGCGGGCGATGGATTCCACAGCCTTAGCGGTGGCGTGGCTCATACCCAGAGCGGCGCCCACGCCCGTAAGCGCGGCGATGGCGGCTGCAATGGCGATCATACCGAGAACTGACATGTTGCATTCCTCCAGCATTTGTTTGGGGTGAGTATGCCAAGCCCCGTGGGGGGCGGGGACCCATTTATTCCGTGGCCTCACTGATGTAGTTAAGTGTCAGCATGCCGAACACGAAGGTCTGTATGGCCACGTGGATGAGGTTGAAGTACACCGACAGCACAGCCGGCAGCACGTAGGGCATGACCGCGTAGATCAGCTTCATGATGATGCCCCCCACCAGCACGTTGGCAAAGAGCCGTAGCGCCATAGATATCGGGGCCACACAGTCGGTCAGTATCCGGATGGGCAGCACCATGGCGTTGGGCGAAGCCAAGCGCCGGATGCGCGTCTTGAGCCCGAACTGCCGCAGGGCGGTGACGTTGACCAGCACGAACGTGGTCAACCCCAGAGCCAGGGTGCAGCTTAAATCCTCCGTAGCCGGGGGCAGGCCGAAAAGCTCGACCAGCGTGGCCACGGCTACATAGCCCATCAGCGTGAGCACCATGGGGGCCACAAAATCCGCGTTGTGGCCTACTTTGCCGCGGGCAAAGTTGTAGACACTCTCTACGATCATCTCTAAAAAATTTTGCAGGCCCTTCGGTTTATCCGCAAAGCGGCGGATGCGCCCGCGCAGGCACAGCAACAGCAACACCAGCAACGCGGTGACCAGCCACCCCACCAGTACGGATGAGCCGATCTCCATGCCGCCTAAATGAATGCGATGGGGCATGATGTCGATTTCCGGCAGACCGCCCGGCTTGGCTTCGTGCCCCGCCTGCGCCAGAAAGCCCAGTGCGTAGAACATGTGGTCATTCCTTCCCGCGGTTCCGAAGAACCAAGTACAGCATGGGGAACAGGTAGGCAGCCCAAGCCACCGCAAAACCCGCCACCAGCGCGGTGCGGCCCCAGCGCGCCAGTAAAATGAAGAAACCCGCCCACAGGGGCAGCTTAGCCGCCAGCATCAGCGCGCGGTGCGCACCCGTGACCGCCCGCGCCAGACGCCGGGTCAAAAACCCTTGCAGGGCCGCCATGGCACCCCCAAAAAAACAAACCAACAACAGATTCATCTTACACATTCTACACCTTGCCAGTCTTTCGCGCAAGCGGTTTGCCAGGGCAAGAGCATTTACTTTTGAAAGAGCAGCGCCGCAAGGAAGCCAGGATCACGTGCGGCTTTCATCATTTTTCTGCGAACGCTGAGATTTTTGATTGAGATTTTCTTCAATACCGC
>JAITTS010000180.1 GCA_031286995.1 Oscillospiraceae bacterium | reverse complement strand
CCCATTGCGGTCTATCAGCTCGCAGGGCAGCAACACAAAGCCCATGCCCGGCTCTGTGCCGTAGGCCAGATAGCGCTCATAAAGAAACCGGGTTAATTTGCCCGGGAAGGATGCCTGGGGCGCGTCGTCAAAACCATCCGCGCCGGTGTAGACGATGCCTGCTTCCGTGGTGTTGGATACGATAAAGCGCAGATCCGGATTTTTGGCGCAGGCCAGAAAGGCCTCGTAATCCGCATAGGGATTGACTGTGCGGCTGATGCTGGTAATGATGCGCGTATCGCGCACTACCCGGCCGCCCTGTTTGCCCCGCAGCACCAGGGTGTAGAGCCCGTCCTGCGCATCCAGCAGGTGCGTCTGCCCCCTTTCAATGGGCTGCACCACCACCACGCTGCCGTTAAAGGCGCCCGCCGCATTGCCCGCGTCTATCATCTGATCCACAAAGGCACGCAAAAAAGCGCCCTCGCCAAATTGCAGCACACGCTCGGGCCGTTTGGCCGCAGGCCCGTGAGGCACCTGGGTCTGTCGCAGGATTGCCGCGGAAAGACGCTGCATCGTTTTTTCCCCCGTTCCTGTATGTATGGTGACGGCGCGGCGGTCAATCCGTGCGCAAAAACTGCTCTATCTTGCGCTGGGCGCGCAGCAACTGCTGGATGGCCAGCGTGCGCGGGGCCTCCTCCGCCCGAAAGGTGGGCATGGATACGCTGATGGCGTACTGGGCATCCCCATCCCGTCCGCGTATGGCTACGCCCACACAACACACATTTTCGTTGGTTTCCTCACTCTCGCTCGCGTAACCCTGGGCGCGCACGGCGGCCAGTTCCCGCAGCAACGCATCCATATCTGAAATGGTGCGCGGGGTGAGGGATTGAAACCGTTGCCCCGCCAAGCGCGCGCGCACCGCATCATCGGGCAGGGTGGCCAGCATGGCCCGGCCCATGGCCGTACAGTAGAGAGGCAGGCGCATGCCGATGCGTGAACTCATGCGGATAGAGCGCGTGCTCTCCACCTTATCCACATACACCACATCCATGCCGTCGAGTACGCCGCAGTGCACGGTTTCGTTGCAGGCGGTGGATATTTCGCGCATGTAGCGGCGGATGACGGACTCCGCACTGATATGCAACCGCGCGGATGCGCCCAGTTCAAACATCCGCAACGAGAGCGCGTAGTGGGCGGTATCCGCATCGTAACGTAAAAATTGTTTTTCAAGCAAGGTGTGGATCAAGTTAAAAGCGCTGGACTTGGGCAGCCGTAGCGCCCGGGCAATTTCGTGCAGGGCCAGGCCTCTGGGGGTTTCGCTGAGCAGGGCGAGAATATCCAGCCCGCGGGCCAGGGATCGATTGGCGGGCGTAGCGGCCCTGGGCAGCGAGACATTCGCTGTTTCGGCCATGCGCGCGCCCTCCTTATGAGCGAAGTTATGCCATATAACACACAATCGTTCATATATACGAACGACGTTCTAATATGGGAATAGTATAGCGGACATTCTGCCAAATGTCAACAAAAAAACGAGAATTTTTTGCCATTGTCTAGGGCCGCGGCCATCGCCGGTGACCGCCCGTCCATGCCCCGGGCTTGTTTGGCGAACATTGTGCAAAAGCGGTACCTATGATACAATAGGATAATGCCGCATGAATTGCCGCCCAGGGCGGCAGGCTATGCCGACGGACATTCGAGACGAGGAGGGCGTTTGCGTGGAGATTTACGACGAGGCCCACGCCTTGGCCCGCCGCATGGCCGAAAGCGAGCTGTGCCGGCGGTACGCAGGCCTGCGCGATGCCCTGCAGGAAAACCAGACCGCCCACGCCCTGGTTCAGGAGTACAAGCGCTTGCAGATGCGCCTGCAGATGCAGGCCATGGGCGGCGGCGCATCCGGTGAGGCGGATGTGCGGCGCTTTGAGCAACTGGCGTCCCTGCTGTACGCTACACCGGAGATACAGCAGTTTTTGCTGACGGAGATGCAGGTGCAAAAGATGTTGGCGGATGTGGTACAGATATTGACTGACGCCGCAGGCGTACGCATTGATTTGCCCGACACTGTAGGTTAGGAGAAGGTGCCTTGGCCAGAAACAACAAAAGGCCCCCGCGGGATTACGACCACGAAACGCTGCGCCGCGAGCGCGCGTACGGTTTTTTTTGGTATGACTGGCTGTGGCGGGTGCTGCGGCCCGCGCTGGTGCTGCTGACCAGCCTGTGCCTGGTGGGCGGGCTGCTGATGGCGGGCTGGGCTGTGCTCAACCGGCGCTTTGTCGCCCCGGTGGATCCGGCGGATGCCACGCCCCGGGCCTTTGTGGTCAAGAGCGGCAGTTCGTTGACCCGCGTATCCAGCGACCTGGAGGCCGCGGGCCTGGTGCGCAGCAAAACGGTTTTTAAGTACCTGGCGGATTTTGTGGGCGTGGGGCAAAAATTGCAACCTGGCGAGTACAGCATAAGCCGCGCCATGACCATGCGGGAGATCATGGATTTGTTTGCCGCCGGGGACGGCAGACCCACCACCAAGCGTATCACCGTCATACCGGGCTGGACCGTGGAGGACATTGCCGAACGCTTTGCCGCGGATGGGGTGATACCGGACAGGGATGCGTTTTTGCGCCTGTGCCGCACCGGTGAAACCTATCGCGATTATTACTACGTGGCGGATGTGTTGGCCTCGCCCAAGGCCAACCAGCGCCGCTATATCTTGGAGGGATACCTATCCCCCAACACCTACGAGATTTATGCCGACGCCACGGCGGATGACATCATCAAAAAGCTGCTCTCGCAGACAGAGGCGGCTTTCCCCGCCACATACTTTGAGCGGGCGGAGGAATTGGGTTTGACCATGGATCAGGTGCTGACCTTGGCATCCTTGATTGAAAAAGAGGGCAAGACAGCAGATTTTGCCCGGGTATCCGCGGTCTTTCACAACCGTTTGACCCAAAACATGGCTTTGGGGTCAGATGTGACCATCAAGTACGTGCTGGGCACAAAAAAGATGGTGCTGAACAACCAAGATTTGGCCGTCACATCCGCTTACAATACCTACGCCAACAAGGGCCTGCCCGTGGGGCCTATCTGCAACCCCTCCGGCGACGCCGTTCTGGCCGCTCTGTACCCGGATGAACAGTTTGTGGCGCAGAAATACCTGTACTTTTGCTCCGCTGACCCGAATACCGGCGCATTGGTCTTCAGCCGCACCCAGAAGGAGCACGACGCGGCTGTGGCTCAGTACAGGCCCCTGTGGGAGGCGTTTGACCAGGGCCGGGGGCTGTAACGGCGCCCTTGTGCCCTTTGCTTGCAAAGTATTATACATACATCAATATACCAAAAATGTGCATTTGTCGAGGTACAATAGATAAGTGAAAAAGACAAGCCGCTCTTGGTTTGGTAAAATGGTGAGTGAAAAGCAAACCACAACCGAACCGAAAGGAGCGACTTGTCATGGTAAGCGTAACA
>JAITTS010000173.1 GCA_031286995.1 Oscillospiraceae bacterium | reverse complement strand
CGTTAAAGACGGATTCCACCAAGGTGTAGGATTCAGTCATGTTCAGCAGCGCCACGCCCAGCACTGCGCAGTTGGTGGTGATGAGGGGCAGGTAGACGCCCAGGGACTGATAAAGACCATAACTCAGCTTTTTGAGCATCATCTCAACCAGCTGCACCAGCACCGCGATGACCACGATGAAGGCGATGGTCTGCAGATAATCCAGCCCCAGGGGAGCGAGTATTTGATACTGTACCAGATGGGTGATCAACGAAGCCAAGCCCATCACAAAGGTGACCGCCATGCCCATGCCCAGCGCGGTTTCCGTGCGTTTGGATACGCCGAGAAAGGGGCATATGCCCAGGAAGCGGGACATGACGAAGTTGTTGACGAATATGCCGCCGATCAGGATGGGGATGATTCTGCCCATATCTGTACCTCCTTACGCCGGCTTCTTGGCCAAGCGGCGAGTCACCAGGTTGACCGCCGCCAGCAATAGCCCCAGCATGATGAACCCGCCCGGCGGGGCAATGATGATGGCCATGGGTTGGTAGGCATCGGGCATCACGCGCAGGCCAAAGAGCGTGCCCGCGCCCAGTATCTCCCGTATGGCGGAAAGTACGGTGATGGCCAAGGTAAAGCCCACGCCCATGCCCAGGCCATCCATAATGGCCAGCAGGGGCGGGTTTTTGAAAGCGAATGCCTCGGCCCGGGCGAAGATGATGCAGTTGACCACGATCAACGGAATGAAGATACCCAGCGACTTATCCAGCGCGGGCAAAAACGCCTTGACCAGCAACTGCACCATGGTGACAAAGGTGGCAATGATGACCACAAACACCGGGATGCGTATCTGCTCCGGAATCGCCTTGCGCAGGCAGGAGATCACCAGGTTGGAAAACACCAGCACAAACGTGGCGGCCAAGCCCATGCCGACGCCATTGGATGCAGCCACCGTGATGGCCAGGGTGGGGCACATGCCCAGCACCAGCCGGAAAGTGGGATTTTCGGTGAGAATCCCGTTCAAAAACGCGGTGCGAAGTTTCATTGCAGCGCCCCCTTTACTGCCTGATAGGCCAGCATTGCTTGACGAATGCCTTTACGGAAGGCGTCACCTGTCAGCGTGCTGCCGGAAACCGCCTGCACCGCATCCGCAGACTCCGGCGCAGCGGGCGCGCCCACCACCCTGGCCACGTAGGCGGGGTCGGTCAGCAGCGCTTCCCCCATACCTGCTGTCTCCGCCTGGGCCAGCACGCGTACATCCGCGATGGCGCCTGCGGCATCCACCTCTATTTGCAAGGTGATCTTGTCCGTCTCATTGTAGCCCGTAGAGACCGTCACCAGGCGATACCCCACCAAGGCCCCATCTCGCACGGCCTCTTCAATGGACTTGACGGTGGGGAACTTATTGTCCGCATCTTGGAAGGCGATGGATTCAAAGGCCGCGCCCTCAAAGGCGCCTGGCACTGTGGGAAAGGATACCGTCGGAACAGGCGCCGCCTCCGCAGGCGCGCTATCCTGCGCGATGCTGGCGTAGGCGCGGGCCGTCTGTTTGAGCGCCCGCTGGATGGCCTCGGATGTCAGCGTAGCATGGGATACGGCCTGCACGGCATCTGCGGTCCCTGTAGCGGCGGGCTTTTGCAAGAACTGGGCGGCAAAATCCACATTCGTAAACACATCCGCGCCGATGCCTGGCGTCTCTTCTTGTGAGATAGGCGTCAGCGTGCGGTAGTTGCCCTGCTCATCCACATCAATTTGCAGCATCAACGGGGATGCCTCGTTGTACCCCGTAACCCGCACGATAAAGCGGTAGAAGGCCAGCGCGCCATCCTTGGTGCCGCGCTGGGCAGACTGCACGGCCTTGTAGTCATCCGGCGTGGGTAGGGTGACATCCTCAAACGCGATGCCCGCATCCGGATCCGGCTTAGGCGCCAAGTACTGGGTGTAGAAGGCTGCCGCCTGCTTTACACCGTCTATGACCGCCGTGGAGGAGACGGTCGCGCCACTGAGCACATCTACGTCCGCCATAGGCTCCAGCGACGACTTGCCCGTGAACCCGGCAAAGAAGGGCTCCCCTTCTGCCGTGGCTAGGCGCGCGCCATAGCCCTCGCTTTCATGCTGCTCTACCAGCGTAACAGACTGTATCGTCCCCTGATCATCCATGGCGGCGCGCAGGCGGATCACATCCGCGAAGCCCTTGGGCGCCAAATCGAAGGTGTAGCCGACGGGGATGACACCATCCACGTTGCGGTAGACCTGCCCAATCGCCTCAAAGCCCTCAAACAGGCTGATCAGATTGAAGGGCTGCACTTCCACCCGCCCGGTCAGGGGCGGGGTACCCGGGCTGGGCGCAATAGACAGCACTTCGGTCGTGAAGGCCGTCATCTGGCGCACGGCCTCCTTAAAAGGCCCGGATGAGACCGTGGCGCCGGATATGGTGTGCACCTGGGCGTCTATTGCCTTTGGATCGGCTGCCAGATAGGGAAACTGGTTCAAAAATGGCGCCTCGCCTACCTTGGAGCCCAGGCCGGATGTCTCTTGCAGCGCCCCGACCTGGATGCCGTGGATAGCGCCATCCACGCCCACGCCCAAAGTAATGGGGATGGGCCCGCCGTAGCCCTGGGGCGCGGCTGTCAGCGCGTAGCCCACCACAGTCTCCCCCGCCTTGGCTTCGTAGAGAGCCTGCACCAGCGGGTAATCGGCCGCTTGAGGGTAATCGGCCAAAACCTTTTCGGTAAAGGTTGTCGCGCCCGGCAGCGCGGCGTACTGCGCGGCCATGGCGGCCTCCTCGTTTTGTTGGGCGATGGGGCCGCGGGTGATCATGTTGACGCCGGCCAGCAACACCGCCGCCAGCAGCATAA
>JAITTS010000137.1 GCA_031286995.1 Oscillospiraceae bacterium | reverse complement strand
TTCGCTTCCCCTCTCGGGTTGGCCCGCTTCCACAGCCCCCGGCCTACTTGCTCTCTCAGAATCTGCTGTCTTCTCTTCCTGCTCCTGTATCGTTTTCAAGGATCTTCTTGCCGCCTCGCGCGACGAGGACGGGCCTGCCCGCGCGAGAGGCGACATTTAGTATACCAGCACTCTCCCTTCTGTGTCAACTGAAATTTTTTGAAAACGGATGGATTTTTGAGAGACGCATTCAAGCGGTCTCCGCCACCACGCCGCCGCCCAGGCACACTTCGCCCTGGTAAAAGACCACGGATTGACCGGGGGTAACAGCCCGCTGTGGCGTATCCGCCGTTACCCATACCCCCTGTTTCGTGGGTGTGATGGTTACGGATTGATCCGCCTGGCGGTAGCGATAGCGGGCGGTGCAGGGAAAAGCCTGCCCCATGGCCGCAGGGGCCTGCCCCGCCACCCACGCGGGATCAACGGCCAGGGCGCGGGTGGTGTAGAGGGCTGGGTGGTCGTCGCCCTGGGCCACCCACAGTACGTTCGTCCGCAGATCCTTTTGCACCACAAACCAGCGCCGCCCATCCCCGCCGCCGCCGATACCCAGGCCCCGGCGTTGGCCCAGGGTGTAGTACATCAGCCCGTCGTGCCTGCCCACCACGCGACCGGTACCCATCTGCCGCATCTCGCCGGGCTGCGCGGGCAGGTAATTTTGCAGAAACGCCTTAAAGTTGCGTTCGCCGATAAAACAGACGCCGGTGGAATCTTTTTTGTCGCAGGTGGGCAGACCCGCCTCCCCGGCGATCCGCCGCACCTGCGCCTTGGTCAAATCCCCCACCGGAAACAGGGTATGGGCGAGCGCTTCATGCCCCACCATATAAAGGAAGTAACTCTGGTCTTTGTCCGAATCCGCGCCGCGCAGCAGTGTGCGGCCCGCGTCGCTTTGCCCGAGGCGGGCAAAGTGCCCGGTCGCCATGTGATCCGCGCCCAGCTTGTGGGCAAAATCCAAGAAGGCTTTGAACTTGATCTCGCGGTTGCACAGCACATCCGGGTTGGGGGTGCGCCCGGCCCGGTATTCCTCTAAAAAGTAGGCAAACACCCGATCCCAATATTCCTTGGCAAAATTGACGGCATAGTAGGGGATACCGATACAATCGCACACAGCGCGCACATCGGCCCAATCCGCCTCTGCGGCGCAGGTGCCGTTCGGGTCGGTCTCCTCCCAGTTTTTCATGAACACGCCCACCACGTCGTGGCCCGCCCGGTGCAGCAGCAGCGCCGCTACCGAAGAATCCACACCCCCGGACATGCCCACCACGACGCGCGCCATCTTTTGCCCCCTATCGCGCGGCCAGCATGGCATCCATGCGCGCGCAGGCTTGCCGGGTGATCTCCGCGACACCAGCGGTGGCATCCACCGCGCAGATGCGGTCTGGGTACAGTTGCGCAAGGGCCTCATAGGCATCGAACACCCGTTGATGGAAGGCCTCGCGCTCTACCTCAATGCGATCCAGCGAGGCGGTGGCACGGCTTCGCCGCCCCATGGCCGTGGCTGCATCTACGCGCAGCAACAGCGTGGCATCCGGCATGGTGCCGGCCACCGCGGGCGCGTTGAGGCCGCGCACCACATCCACCCCCAGTGCCCGCCCGCCGCCCTGGTAGGCCACGCTGGAATCGACAAAGCGGTCGCACAGCACCGTCTTGCCTGCCGCCAGGGCCGGCCGTACCACGGCCTGCACGTGCTCGGCCCTGGCTGCGGCGTAGAGCAGCGCCTCCGTCACCGGGTGCATGCCCAGGTTATCGGGGCTCAGCACCACCCGGCGAATCTGCTCGGCAATGGGGCTGCCCCCCGGTTCCCTGGTTCGCACCACCTCGTAGCCCCGCTGAGTCAAGTAATGCCCCAGGGCATCTATCTGCGTGGTCTTTCCAGAACCATCCAGCCCCTCTACGGTGACAAAGAAGCCGCGCGGGATCGGCACATCCGGCGCCAGCAGCGCGGCAAGCTCCGTTACGGTATCCACCAAGTGGGTAGCCCCTGCATGCGCCAGCTCCGCCTGCGTGCCGTAGCCGTAGCACACGCCCACGGTGTCGATGCCGTTGGCCTTGCCGCCATCGATATCGTAGGCGCGGTCACCCACCATCGCCGCGCGTCCGGCGCGCTTTGGCAGCGCGGCCCGGACGATGGTGGGCTTATCCCCTGCCTTGTCATCCAGGGCGATGCCCACCACCCCATCGAAGAACCGGGCCAGACCGAAGTGCGCCAGGATGCGCTCGGCGAACACTTGCGGTTTGGCCGTGGCCAAGTACACGCCCGTACCCCCCGCGCGCAAGCGGCGCAGCAGGTTGGGGATGCCGGGGTACACGGCGTTCTCAAACAGGCCGCGATGCGCAAAGTAGGCCCGGTAGTGCCCCATGGCTTGCTCCGCCTGCGCCTCTGTCATGCCCAAGGCTTGGAAGGATTGAAACAGCGGCGGGCCGATAAAGCGGGCAAACGCAGCGGGATCCACCCCCGTAAAGCCCATTTTTTCGGCGGCGATCTGCGCGGAGTGCATGATGCCGGGCCCGGATTCGGTCAGTGTGCCGTCCAGGTCAAAGAGGATGGTGTCGTAGCGCACAGGCGCCCTCCTTTACAATGATGCCACGCAGCGCAGGCTGCCCCGGCGCACCCCGAAACATTGGGGGCTTTGGGCCAGCGCGCGTACGGTTTCTTGCGAAATTCGTTCTCCCGGCACAACGAGGGGGATGCCGGGCGGATAGGCCCCGGCACACGCGGCGGCCACGCGCCCTGCCGCCCGGGGCAGGGATACCCAGCGAGCGGGGGCCAGCGCGGCCTTGCGCACGCCCATCACGGTTTCCGGCGCGCGCTCCCCGGCCGACGGTTCCGAGAGGGTGAGGGGCGGCTTGGCGGGCAGCGCGCACAGTTGCCGCAGCACCCGATCCAGCGCGCCGGGGGGGTCACTCACCGAGGGAATGAGCACCGTGTGGCGGGCATCCGCCATTTCCACATCAATGTCTTCATTAGATAATATGGCCCGAAGCTCTGACCCCGTATAGCCCATAGCCGTGGGGTCTATGACCAAGCGGGCCGCATCGCAGCACAAGCCGGGTATCTGGCGCAAGTTCGTATGTGCGTTGCGCAACCCGGGTCTGCGCTGGCCCAGCGCAGACCAAAAATCTGCCGCCGCGGCGTAGAGCGCAGCCAACGCCTGCGTGCCCGGCCCATCCATGTAGGCCCTGGCGCTATCCAAGGAAGCTAGGATGGGGAAGGAGGGGCTGGATGTGTGCACGAGGCGCAGCATGGCCCGCGCCCGATCCGCGCCGCGGGGATCCCGCACGTGCAGCCACGCCGCGCCGGTGAGCGCGGGCAGGGTTTTGTGCGCGCTCTGCACCCACATATCTGCGCCGCAGGCCCCAGCGTTCGGGATCACATCCGTCCAGTTGAGATGCGCGCCGTGCGCCTCATCCACCAGCAAAACCGCGCCCGCCGCGTGGGCCGCTTGCGCCACGCGCGCCGCATCCGCACAAACGCCCTTGTAGTCGGGCCGCGTCAGCAGCACCGCCGTGGCATCCGGGCAACCGCGCAGAGCCGTCTCCACGTCCTCCGCGGCGGTGTAGAGCAGGCCGCCGTGCCGCCGGGGCTGCACAAACACAGGCCGCGCATCCGCCAGAACGCAGGCGGAGAGCGCGCTGTGGTGACAATCCCGCGGCAATATCAGGGCGCCTCCCGGTGGTACGGCGGATAGCACCATGGCCAGCACCCCGGCGGTGGCCCCACCGGTCAGCAGCAGCGTGTGCCCGGCGCACGCACTGGCGGCGGCGAGTTTCTCCGCCCTGGCAATAGCGCGCTTGGGGGCAAACAGGTCATCCGTAGCCGGCAACTCCGTCACATCCCAGGCGAACACATCGCCAAAGCCTGGCGGCGCGTCACCCTTGTGGCCGGGCATGTGCATGCGCACGCGTCCCTGCATCTTGGCGAGCATGGCCGGGATGGGCGGCTGGGGCAAAGGAATCCCTCCCTGCAAGAGAGTGACCGGGTAATAGGCATGACGGGTTTGCCATCCGCCCTACGGCTTCGCGAAGGATTCGCCTGGCGTGGCGCCGGCATCCTGCGCATGCTGCCACAGCGCCGTCAATTCATCCGCACCCAAGGCCCTCAGTTCCCCCTGAAAGGCCGTCAGATGCGCTTCATCCAGAGGCGTTTCCCCGGTGACAAAGCGGGCGATGCCCACATCCACCGCGGGGCCGAGCACGGCCTGTAGCGTATCCAGCCGCTGCTGTTGCGCCGCATCCCAGTATACCAGGGGCGCGGGCAGCGCCGCGAAGGGCGCTACCTTGGCGGATTCCGCCATGACGTGGCGCTCCGCCTCAATATCAATGCGTCCCCAGAAATCGTAGGGCTGCAAGCCGGGCATGGCCGCGCCACCGGTCATCAGCGCCTCGGTCAGGATGGCGCTTTCCGGGCGCATGCCTTCCTGCGTCAAAAAGCCCCAGTGATCGGCATCGCGCCAGGCAAAATCCTCTCCCTCCAGCCCGGCCCAGGCCAGTATCCCGCCCTGCGGGGTGTAGAGAGCATCCACCCAGCGCAGGGCCGCGGCAGGGTCTTCGCAGGCGCGGGTAATGGCAAACGAGCCCCGCCACACCGGCCCCTGCAGATCCCGGTACACCGTGCGCCCCTCGTAGGCCATAGGGGGCAGCGCGGTGAAGGCCGTGGCCTGCCCCATATTCAATAGGGTGTAAGGGGCCAGCGAGATCAGGCCGCCCATCCGCAGGGCCAGCGCATCCTTATCATCCAGCGCCAGGGCCGCGTTGCTGGTGCCAAAGGCATCCGCACCCAGCAGGCCCTCTCTGAATAAATCCTTCGCGTAGGCCAAAAAATCTCCAAAGGCCGGCTGTAGGGGCGCAAAGCGAACCACGCCCTGCGCATCCATATATATATTGTAGTCATTGGCCGCCAGGCCGAAGAAGGCTTGCAGCCACTTGATATCCCAGGGCCCCACCGCGCGCAGGGGGATCTCATCCCGCTTGCCGTTGCCGTTGGGGTCGCCATCCCGCATGGCGATGAGCGCGGCCCGATAATCCTGCGGGGTTGTGGGCGTGGGCAGGCCCAGGGCGTCGAGCCAGTTTTTGTTGATCCAGATCACCACCTGGCGCTCCGCCGTAGCCAGTGTTGGCAGGGCCACGATCTTGCCATCGGGCAGGGTGATGGCCGCGCGCCAATCCGGGTGCGCATCCAGCAGTGTGGAAAGGTTGGGCGCGTGCTCGGCCAGCAGGGGCGCAACATCCACCAGCGTGCCATCCGTTGCCCCGGTCAGTTCTTCCTGCGGGGTGAGATCCGCCTTAAAGAACACATCCGGCAGGGGGGCTTCCCCGGCCAGTGCCTTGCGCTTGGCATCCTGGTAGGCCGCGTCGTCCCTGTATTGCCAAAACGCGCCGATACCCACGCCGGTCATCGCCTGCACGCGAGGGAAAAAGGCGCTGTCCGCCCAATCCCGTCCTTCTTCGCCATCCAGGCCCATCACGGTTTTGATGCTCGCGGCCCGGGCCGCGGCGGGCAGAGAAGCCGCGCACAGCGCCAGCAGCAGCGCCGCCATCCTTCGCTTCATACCATGCCCTCCCTTTCAACGGATACGCTTGCATTATACCATAAAACCCATGGGGCAGCCACCCCGGTTTCCGCTAGGGAGTGGACAATTGAACACTTAAAGGAAATCGACAAGACCAAAAGGGACTTCGCCTTTGTCATGGGAAGCGCGCCAGCGGGATTTCGCTTGACCGAACTTATTGTAAGCATCAACGAA
>JAITTS010000089.1 GCA_031286995.1 Oscillospiraceae bacterium | reverse complement strand
TGTTGCTTCGGCTTCGGAAAGTTTTTCTCTTGCGAGTATTTCCTTTTCGGAATGGTACGTTTTGCATTCTGTGAATAATTGATTAAGACAATCCGTATCGCCTTGTGTAAGTTTACTTTTGCTAAATGAGAACAATGTATGATTGATCCCCGAAAAGTCACTTGGGATTTTAACATCTTTTGCAAAAAAACACCTAACATGCTGAGACGGCAACTTTGCCATAAACGCTCCAGCTTCAATCAACACGTTATCTCGCGCAATTTTATACTTCTGCCCTCTAATCTCGGCATCATCATCTGTCCCTAACAAGATAATTGCATAATCAAACTCGTTCGTAGCTTGTAGTATAGTTTCCCAACAATATTTACCGCCACTTTTATCAAAATATGAATCCCAAACGGTAACGGATATGCGATTTTGTTTATCTGCGTGATCCGCGGCATCATTAACATATTTCGCAATTCTTTTTGCTACAGTCAGAGAGCCGGTTGAGCTTGCAATAAAAACATCTACATTCCTATCACCGATCATATCAACGCCTCTCCTTGCAGTGCTATATAATTTCTTATATTTTATCATAGCACACCCACAATTGCAAGCAAAATTTCGCCAATATTCCACAATATTTTACTCCACACGCCGCTTCCTCCACACCGTCAAATCCCGCATGTACCCCTCAAAATCATCAATCCGCACCACATCATACAACACCCCGCGAAACCTCACGACGTGCCGCGTAGTCATATCGTTGCGCCAATCACTTCTTCGACGGGCTGAATAGACTGCGCTGCGAATATTTCTTTGCCAGACAACTGCCGATAGTACGCCCACACGGGCGGCGCAATCGGCGTGAACGTTTCGGTCTCAAGCCCGCAATCGTTCATTGCATAGGACGGTTGCAAAATCTCGATTTTCTTGTCTTTCAGCTTCATAATAGCCCCCTAAATTTAACTTAAGCACTCCGCGAAACGCAGAACGCCTATATCGCCCCCGTGTACTCGTTGTAATGCTCGTATAACCCAACGTAGCAATCAAGCAACACCGCCGTGCCGTCAATGCGCTGTCGCGGCGACTGGTTCTTGACGGGGACAATGTTGTCGTTTCTGTCGGTCTGTATGCCCATGTTCGTCAAGCACCATTTCAAGACGGGATTATTGTTATAAATTACTCTGTGCGCTTTCATGTCTTGCCCCAACATTTACATTAGCAAAGACAGGATTTTCGCGCTCTGTATGCAGCGTGTCATTGGCGAAACCCTGCATTTGCATTTCCTCTACAAAATACCGCGCTGAATAACTGTCATAGTATACCCACGCGGCGGAGAGAAAGGGATTCGAACCCTTGGTGGGGATTAACCCACACACGATTTCCAGTCACCCAATGCAACACATGAGCCTGCAGTTGAGGAAGGCCATTCCGTAACGCGCGCGGAGCATCCACAAAGCAATCCATATCAAGCGGAAAGCATGCGCACGGCCTGGGCCAGGGTCTCGCAATCCGCCTCGGTCACGCCATACGGGCCGGCGAATGCATCTATGGCCCGCAGGTGCAGACTGCGAAACACCAACGGCCATGAAGGGAAGCACAAATACTCTCCTCAGCTCTTTTGGGTACAGGGGGTATAAAACAGCACATATTGCGCGCCGCACCGCTCGTCTTTCTCTTTCTTTTGCCAAGTGTCAATTTTCTCTTTGTCCAACGCTTCGTATGCCTTATCCGTGCCGCACACTCATTCGCTCAAGGGCGCGCATGAAAAACCGAGGCCGCTGCCCCGGTTTTTTCATATTTTTTTGTAATTTTATGTGCCTTGTGCAAGTACGCGCGCCGTCAATCGCCGCCATTCGGCGCTGCCGTGGCGCTGTCATCCCACATGCGCACAAGGGTTACCAGCTCCGCAATCCTGCCGTTTGTATCCTCGGCCAGCAGGGGTTGCAGCATGGCCAGCACGGCGTCTTTGTTTGCGTCGCCCGCAAACTCGCTGCGCATCAGCAACTGCCCAAAGGATGCCACCGCCGCGCCCAGGGTAAAATCCGCGCTGGGCTTGTCTGTCAGCGCCTGCCTGGGCACCGGGTGCACAAGCTCTGTGGATGCATCCCCATCCGGGGCCTTGTAGCGCACGTGCAGGGTGGCGTAATCCGTGCTGCCGGTATCGCCCGCATCCTGCTGATAGGTCAGTTGGGTCTGGGGTATCTCTCCTGCACCTGCGGGTATCAGCTCATAGAAGGCCGTCACGCTGTGGCCCGCGCCCATCTCGCCGCCATCCTTGGTGTCATCCGCAAAGTCCTCATCCTGAAGGCGGCGGTTTTCATAGCCCAACAGCCGATAACCCTCTACGGCGACTGGGTTAAACTCCACTTGCAGCTTTACATCCTTGGCCACAGTGACCAGCGTAGCGCCCATCTCATCCACCAGCGCCCGGCGCGCCTCGTGTATGGTGTCGATGTAGGCGGCGTTGCCGTTGCCGTGGTCGGCCAGGGTTTGCAGCGTATCATCCTTCAGGTTGCCGTAACCAAAGCCCAGCACGGTCAAAAACACGCCGCGCTGCCGCTCCCCTTCGATCAGGCGCAGCAGATCCGCCTGGGATTGCAGGCCCACGTTAAAGTCCCCATCCGTGGCCAGTATGACGCGGCTGTTCACACCCGGCGCGGCGTACTTGGCCGCCAGCTCGTAGGCCATAACAATGCCCTCTGCGCCGTGCGTGCTTCCGCCCGCCTCCAAATCCGCAATGGCGGCCAATATTTTGCCGGTCTCATTGCCGCGGGCTCCCTCCAGCGCCACACCGGCGCTGCCCGCGTAGGTGACGATGGATACCTTATCCTTCTCCGTCAGTTGCTCGGCCAGCAACGCAAAGGCGCGGCGCACCAGGGGCAACTTATCGTAGTAATCCATGCTGCCGGAGGTATCAATCAGAAATACCAGGTTAGATGGCGGCAGCTTGCCCGTATTCAGCGCCTGGGTCTTTAGGTTGAGGCGCAGCAGCAAGTGCGCCGCATTCCACGGGCACGGGGCCACCTGGGATGCCAAGGCGATGGGCTCATCGCCCGTGGGCGCGGGATCGTTGTAATGAAAGGCGTTGATCAGCTCCTCAAGCCGCACGGCATCCTGGGGTACGCCCCATTGGTTCAGTATCATGCGGCGCACCTCCGCGTAGGCGGCGGTATCCACATCCGCCGCAAAGGTGGATAGGGGGCGCGTGCGCGCCGCCACAAAGCCCGGATCCGCCAGCGCATCA
This sequence comes from Oscillospiraceae bacterium, assembly GCA_031286995.1. Classification (GTDB taxonomy): domain Bacteria; phylum Bacillota; class Clostridia; order Christensenellales; family Aristaeellaceae; genus JAITTS01. The sequence continues at coordinate 10,584 of JAITTS010000089.1, read as the reverse complement.
AAAGAGTTGAGCGGTGACATATAGACATCCGCTTCGGCCATGTACGCCCCCGCGCCGGTCATCACCCCCGCATCGTAATAACTGCCGGGCGCGGGCACTCCCTCTGCTTGCTGAGGTGTGGGGATTTTCGCTAGGCTGGTCGCCTCATCGGTCATCGCGGATGGCGGCCCTTGGAAAGACGAAAAACCAAAAACGAACAACAGCAGCAACGCAAGTAACGTACTGAACACACGAGCCATGGAAAGCGCCTCCTCTTGGTGTAGTTACACCATAGACGCAGGTGAAGGAAAAAAGTTGCAAGAATGGGCAGAAAAAACAGCGCGCAAAAAGCCCCCATCACAAAAAGATGGGGGCATGGCGCACAGGGCCTCGCTTACGCCTCGCCGAAACCCGGCGGCTCGAAGCGCAGGCCAACCAGATCAAACAGCCGCGCCGCAAGCGCCAGTGCGCCGGCGTTCGTCTCCGCTATCACCTGAAAGGCGTAGTTCAGCCCATTCTGCAGCCTGGCGCACGGCACGGTGGCCGAGGCCAAGCCCATGTAGGGGGCCATGGCATCCGCATGGGGCGACAGCACGCCATCCCAGCCCGCAAGGGCCTGTACAAAGGCCTGTTTATCCGCCCGGCGCGCCGCCATCGCCTGCCGATACGCCTCGCCATCCGGCGCGGGCTGTGGTTCTGCCAGCGCCCCTTGCAGCATAACCTGCCCGTAGCGCAGCCGCCCGGTTTCGGCCAGGCGTTGATTAAAGCCCACAAGATCCGCAAGGCTCCGCACACCGCTGCCATCCTGCGCCCAGCCAAAGTACGCGCTCAGCGCGGCGGGCAGCTCGTAACGCATGATGGGCAGGGTCTTATAGTAATCTCCCCAAGGCGCCTCTTGCAGAACCACGCCCGCCTTCTCCAAACGCGCCCGCACGCCCTGAAAGGCGCGCTGTTGGCCGTCGTCGTAATAAGGCGAAGCGGATGTATCCACCAGCAGCCTCGGCGGGCGGGCGGGGGCGCTCTGCGGCGCGAAGGCATCTACCAGCGCCGCAGTCACAAGCTGGGCATCCGCTACGCTGCGTGCCATAGGCCCCCACACATCCAGCGTGGGGCTGATGGGCACAACGCCCTCTGTGGATATGCTGCCGGCAGCGGGTCGCAGGCCGCACAGCCCGTTGTAGCAGGATGGCCCAAGCACAGAGCCCCCCGTATCCGTGCCGATAGCGAAAGCGCAAAGGTTGCACGCCACCGCCACGCCACTGCCGCTGCTGGAGCCGGAAGGGGTAACCTGGCGGTTGTAGGGGTTGTACACCTGCCCGTACACCGCGCTGTAACCGTCGGGCATGCGGTCGCTCATATAATTGGCCATCTCTGTCATGTTCGCCTTGCCCAGCAGTACCGCGCCCGCCGCGCGCAGGCGGCGCACCACATCCGCATCCTGCACCGGGCGCGCGTTTTGCAGCGCCAGCGTGCCTGCCGTGGTGCGCATGGCATCCGCAGTGGCAATATTCTCTTTCACCAACACCGGCAGGCCATAGAGCGGCAGGCCGCTCTTTTCCGTGCGGTGCGCATCCAGATCACGGGCAATGGCCAGCGCATCCGGATTGATCTGCGAGACCGCGTTGGTGCCGCCGGGGCTCTGATCCAGCCTCTCAATGCGATCCAGATACCAGCGCGTCACCTGTTCGCAGGTCCATCGGCCTGCCGCCAGCCCACCGCGCAGGTCGGCAAGGGGCATCTCGGTAAAGTTCATGGCCTTCGCTTCCTCTCCCGATACCTTCTAAACAATATACGTCCCCGGCGGCGCTGCCGCCGGGGACGCCCAAAGCTAGGCCCATACCTCGCCAAGCACCCGCAGGGCATTGCCGCCTATTACCTTGGCAATCTCTTCTTCGCCATAGCCGTGGGCGACGAGCCAGCGGGGGATGTTGAGAGATGCTTCCGTGGGGTTCTCCAGCCCCCAGACAAAGGGAACCTCGGTGTACGCCGCAGTGTGTCCGCCCTTGGTCTGTTTCATAGACAAGTGGGCGGCAAAGGCGTGGTGCAGACCCACGTGATCACCATAGAGCGTATCCACGCCAAAGGCCACGTGATCGATGCCCACCAGGTTCTTGATGTACTCAAAGTGCTCCATCACGCTATCCAGGTTGTGGGTGTTGTGCGTGCGGGACATGGTGGTATGCGGCGCGGCCTCTACGCCGATGACGCCGCCCTTGCGCGCGATGGCTTGCAGCAGCTCATCCGACGCGAGACGCTTGATATCCCACACACTGCGCGCGCCGATGTGGCTGGCGATAATGGGCTTTTGCGAAGCCATCACCGCATCGTAGGCCGTCTTGGGGCCGCAGTGGGATACATCAATGAGCATGCCCACCTTGTTCATGCGCGCCACGCAGGCACGGCCAAAGTGGGTCAGCCCGCCGTCGCCCTCCTCCTTTAGACCGTTGCCCAGGGCGTTGGATTCACTGTAGGTGATGCCGAGCTGCCGCACGCCCAGACCGTAGAGCACATCGATGCGATCCACTTCGTTCTCAATGGGCGCGGCCCCCTCAATGACGGGTACCCAGGCGATCTTGCCCTGTTTTTTTGCATCCCAGATATCCTGCACGCCCTTGCACTGCACCAGAAAATCTTGGTGCGCTATGTCGCACAGCCGCATGCCCAGGTCGTGCAACACATCTATCCACTTCCATCCCCCAGGGGATGAGATGATGTTGACACCATCCATCAGGTTATCAAACACGCAATCCAAACCGGATTGCGCCAGCGCGTCGTAGGCGCAAAACTGGCGACCCGAGCGCATGGCATCAAAAGTAGCGCGCAGTACGCTGATCTCTTCGGGGAAGAGCGTGGGGTGATCGTGCAGCGAGATGTAGGGGCGGCGCTGTAAAATATCCCGCAGTCCCTCCTCTTCATCCGGCGGTAGCTCCAATAGCCGCCTGCCCGCCCAATCCCAGGCGGCCCACGCTATCTGCGGGTAATCCTCGCCCGCATCCAGGTACGCGTAGGCTTGGTACCCCTTGTAACCTGCCTTCATATTCCATTGCAGTCCTTCCGCTTTATTTGGCGCGCACACCGGTAAACACACCCACCGAGAGCGGGCCGTAGTTGCCGGGCACGATGCTCCAGCCCTCAAACTTGGCGGAATTGACTACATAGGTGTTGGTCGCCACAAACAGGTTGATGCTGGGCAGGTTCTCCACAAAGAGCTTCTGCCACTCGTCAATGATCTTGATGCGCTCTTCATACACGGGGTTGGACATGGCCGCGAGCAGCAACGCATCCATTTCCTCATTGTTGTACTCCATGTAGTTGAGCGGCTGCCCAATGCCGTAGACCACGTGCAGCAGCGTATCCACATCGTCAATGGTGCCCCACATCTGGTAGCTCAGTTCGTAGGTGTGCCCCGCCGTCACATTGGCGGTAAAGGCGGTGGTATCCACAGGGGCCAGGCGGATCTCAATGCCCGCCAGCAGCGCGTTGGCGCGCAGTATCTCCACCACCGCATCCACATTGTTAGAATCGGCATTGGAATAGGTCAGCGCGAAGGAGAGGGGTTGGCCATCCTTTTCGCGGATGCCGTCGCCGTTAGCATCCACGTAGCCCGCGGCCTCCAGCAGGGCGGCGGCCCCGTCGGGATCAAAGGCCGGCTGCTGCTGGTTGGATTGCACAAAATCCTTCCACACCGGGGAGATAGGCGTCTGCATGGGTACCGCGCCACCCTGGTAGCCCACCACGCACAGGGCATCGCGATCCACGGTCATAGCCAGCGCCTTGCGCACCGTCACATCCGTCAACAGGGGCACCTTTTGGCTGGCGGTCAGGAAGGAGTAGCCCAAACTTTGGCTGGAAAGCATGCTGAAATCCGGGCTGCCGGTAAACTGGTTCTGTGCCGCCACAGACATCATAATGGCCGAGCAATCCACCTCACCGTTCTTCAGGGCCAACACCATGGCGTTTTCGTCATTGTAGATGCGAAAGACAATCTCATCCACGTAGCCGCTATCTGCCAGGGTAAAGTAGGGGTTCTTTTTAAGGAACACGTATTCACCCATCACGTACTCCGCCACGTAGTAGGGGCCGTAGCCGATGCCGCTGTAGGTGTGCTCCATAGGATCGGATACGCCCTCAAACTCGCGCTTGGGCATGATGGATACCCAGTACCCGGCGGAATTGAAGAAGTTGACATTGGGCGCGGAGAGGTGGTAGACGATGGTGCGGTCATCCACAACATCCATCGATTCCACCGCGCCGTACATGGAGGGTACGTAACTGAGGCTGTGCGCCAGGCAATATTCCACCGTAAACTTCAGATCCTCGGCGGTCATGGGCACGCCATCCGACCAGGTGAGGCCCTCCTTGAGGGTGACCGTAAACTCCGTAGCCGTGTCATTGCTGGTGACAGACTCGGCAATATAGGGATACTTTTTGCCATCCGGCGTCACCTGTACAGGGTGCGGTATCACCAAATCCATAATGATGGAGGCGGTCATGTCGTTGTGCGTCCACACATTCAGCGCCAGCGGCGTGCGGGATAGGCCCACGTTCAGCCGGGCAGGCGCCTCACTTTGGGCCTGGACGGCGCCGACGCCCACCAGCAAAACCATGGACAGGGCCAAACACAGCGCGATCAATTTCTTCATACAAAGATTCTCCTTTCAAAATTGGGGTGGTCTATCTCAAGCGCCCGACAGGCGCGTTACAATTGGCCCCGGCGCAGCACGCGCCCCGCATAGACCGTCTCAACCCGGCCATCGCGCAGGGCGGGCGCTCCGTTGACCAGCACCAGCTCGCAGCCCTCGGCCATGCGCTGCGGCGTGCGGTAATCCTGCTGCCGCAGCGGAGGAAAGCCATAGCGCTGCAGATCAATGACCGCCACATCCGCATAGCCACCCGCGCACAGCCGCCCGCGCCCGGCAATGCCGAAGTGGTCGGCCACCATGGATGTGTTGCGGCGCACAATCTCTTCATACGGCACGCCCTTATCCAGGTACTGCCGGGCAAAGAGCGGAAAAGCGCCGCGCCGCCGCACCTCGTACCAATCAAAGGGCTGCTCAATATCGCCCAAAATTTCGTCGCTGCCCACGCTGACGTAAGGGTTGTGCACAATGCTTTCGCAGTGGGGTACAAACATATCCGGCAGGTTCGCCCCCGGCGCGTTCAGCCAGAAGGTGTAATCCCTATCGTCCCCGATCAAATCCAGCAGGCACTCAAAAGGATCCGCGCCCCTATCGGCTGCGATATCGGCCACAGACCGATTCTCAAGCGCCGCATCCTGTGAGCGTACGATGTAGACCGCCCGCGGATTTTTGCCCAGGATGTACGCCTCTTTGCGGATGACCTCGCGCCCCTGTGGGTCATGCAGGGCACGGCGCACGCCATCCATGCCCTGGGCAAAGAGCGTATCCGACACAGCCATGATGAACTGGATCAAACGGGATTTGCTGACGCAATGCCCGCAGGATTCCGGTATCGTATCCACGCGCAACGGAAGCCCTTCCCTCTCCACGGCATCCCGCACGAGATCGAAGGCCGCGGGCACCGCGGATGGCAGGTGCGAAAATTGAAGCTTGGCGCCGGTGCGCCGCCCCACCTGCACATACTCAGCCGTGGCCTGCTCAATGCCCGCGTAGTGGCGCAAGTGCGCAACGCAGACGCCGCCATAATCCTTGATCAGCGCCGTCATGGCACACAATTCGTCGATATCCGCGTAGCGGCTGGGCACATAATCCAGCCCAAAGGAGAGGCCAAACATGCCCTGATCCATGCCCTGGCGGATGATAGCCTCTATCCGCGCGGCCTCCCCCGCATCCGGCTTGCGCGGGTGCGCCCCTTGCATCACCGTCCAGCGTATGGTGCCGTGCCCCAGCAGCGTGACCAGGTTAAGGTTGGTACCCTTAGCCGCCACCGCGCGGGCGTAGCCCTCAAAATCGTCCCAGCGAGGGAAGCGCCCGGCGTACACATCTCGCTGCCGCTCGCTCATGAGGCCGTTGCCAAAGTAGTAGGCGATGATGTTTTCCAGCGGGCCGGGCAGGATGGAATGCCCGCAGTTGCCATTGATGACGGTGGTGACACCCTGGCGCAAAAACAGCTCGTATCGCCCATCCACCAGACAGACCCACTCTTCGTGCACATGTGGATCGATCAGCCCCGGTATCACAGCCTTGCCCTGCGCGTCGTACACCGCCCGGGCAGGCGCGTCTATGCCCGGCCCAACGCGCACGATCCGATCCCCCTGCACGGCGATATCCGCCACCATGGGCGGGTTGCCCAAGCCGTCGTAACACCACCCGTTTTTGATGATCCAATCAAGCATCGCACACCCTCCTTACGCTTGGGTCTTGGGGCTGAGCAGGTCGTTGATGGCCGTGCCCAGCATGTTGAAGCACACCACAAACACGATGATGCACACGCTCGGCGCCAGCCACCACCACCAGGGATTGGGGTTGTTGATCACCGCGTTGTTGCCCCAAGCGCGCTTGAGTATCGTACCCCAGGACCAGGCAGTGGGATCGCCCAGGCCCAGAAAGCTGAGACTGGATTCCGCCAGCACCGAGTTGGCCATGATGAGCGTGATGTTGACCAGCACCGGCCCCGTAATGTTGCGCAGCACGTGGTGCAGCAGAATGCGCCCCCGCGAGTACCCCAGGCACACCGCCGCTTCAATATACTGCATGCCGGATATCTTCAGCGTGGCGTTCTTGCACACCTTGGCCAACTGCGGCCAGGAGAAGAGGCCGATCACCAGCGCCACATTGGTGATGGATGTGCCCATGATCGCCGCCATGATGATCATCAGCGGCAGAATAGGCAGGGTTAAAAAGATATCCACCGCCGCATCCAGCGTCTCCCCCACCCAAGATCGGCTATAGCCGGATACCAGCCCCAAGGGCACCCCGATGCCCACTGAGATCAGCACCGCCACAGCGGAAACGTACAGCGATGTGCGCGCGCCCCACAGGATTTCCAGCCCGATATCCAGGCCCAGGTTATCCGTGCCCAACAGGTGCGCCGCGCTGGGGCCCAGCAGAATATCGCGGGAGTACCCGGCCGGGCTGCGCGCCAGCAACGGGGCGGCCAGACCCGCCAGCACGATGATGGCCACGCCGATGAGCCCCAACATGCCGCTCTTGCTGCGCGCAAAGCGCCGCGCAAAATTTTCGCGCTGATTCATGGCCTGCCACCTCCCAACCGGATGCGGGGATCCAGCCACCCCACCAGCATATCCGTAATAAAATTCATGGTGACGACGCTGACAGAGAGCAGCAAAAACCCGCCCTGCAGGATAGGATAATCCAGCGCGCCGATGGCTTCAAAGAGCATGCGCCCGATGCCCGGCCAGGCAAAAATGGTTTCTGTCACCACCGCGCCGCCTACCATCACCCCCACCTGCAAGCCGACCACCGTAACGGTGGGGATCATGGCGTTGCGCAGCACGTGTACGCGCATGGCGCGCTTGGGTGAGGCGCCCTTGGCCCGGGCTGTGCGCACGTAATCCTCCCCCAGTACATCCAACGTGCTGTTGCGCGTGTAGAGCACCACGTTGGCCAGGTTGGTGATGGCCAGCGTGGCCGCGGGCAATATGGCGTGCCGCGCCACATCCAGCACATAGGTGAGGCCATGGGGCTTGGGCGGCGTGTAAGCGCCACCCGTGGGCAAAACCTTGAGCAAGTACGAAAAAATGTACAAAAACATGAACGAGAGAAAGGGAATAAAAATGGAGATACCCAGCGTCACCAGCACGTTGATCACCTGATCGGCCAGTTTGCCCCTGCGCCTGGCAGCGAGCAACCCCGTGGGGATGCCAATGCCCAGCACCAGCGCCATGACGATGGCGATGAGCAGCAGCGTCCAGGGCAGTTTTTGCAACAGCACCTGCGCCACGGGCTGGCGCGAACTGAAACTGACGCCCAAATCCCCTTGCAACAGGCCCTTCAAAAACAGCGCGTACTGTACGGCGAGGGGTTTATCCAGGCCATACTTCTGCATCAGCATGTCCTGGGTCTCCTGGCTCATGTACGGGTTGATGAGCAGCTCCACGGGGTTGGATGGCATGGCGCGCACGATAAAGAACGTAAGCGTCACCGAGATAAAGATGGTCAGCAGGCTGCGCGCGGCGCGCCCCAAAAGATACCTACGCACGGCCTTTCACCTCCTGCGCAAAGTGACAGCGCACAAAGTGCCCCGGCTCTCGCTCCGACAAATCCGGTTCCGCATCGTGGCAGATGCCCTGGGCACAAAAGCAGCGCTGACAGAACCGGCAGCCCTTGGGCGGATCAATGGGGCTGGGGATATCCCCTTGCAGCAAAATGCGCTCACCCCGCTGATCCAGCGTGGGCTCCAGCGCGGCGGAGACGAGGGACTGGGTGTAGGGATGCGCACCGCCGCCAAAGAGCTGATCGCAGGCGGCGATCTCCATCACGCGGCCCAGGTACATCACCAGGATGCGGTCGCTGATGTAGCGCACCACCGCCAGATCGTGCCCAATAAAGATGTAGGTGAGGCCCAGGCGCGCCTTGAGATCGTTGAACAGATTGAGTATCTGCGCTTGCACGGATACATCCAGGGCGGAGACAGATTCGTCACAGATGAGCACCTGCGGTTCCACAGCCAGCGCCCTGGCGATGCCGATGCGCTGGCGCTGCCCGCCGGAAAACTCGTGCGGGTAACGGTCAAACATATCCGGTTGCAGACCTACCAACGCCAGCAGTGCGCGGGCCTTGTGCGCCGCTTCCCTTCTATCCGCTGCCCGCCGGTTGACCAAAATGGGCTCGCATATGGCCTCGCCCACCTTCATTTTGGGATTGAGCGACGCGTAAGGGTCTTGAAAGACCATCTGCACCTGCGCGCGCAGGGCCCTCGCGGCCCGCCCGCGAAAGCCCGTCACATCCTCTCCCCGGTAGCGCACGCTGCCCCCGGTAGGCGGGGTCAGCGCCAGCAGGGTGCGCGCCAGTGTAGATTTGCCGCTGCCCGACTCCCCCACTATGCCCAGCGTCTCCCCGGCGTGCAGCTCAAAGCTGACATCATCCACCGCGTGCACGCAACGCTTGGGGCCAAGAATACGCGCGCCGCGTACGGGGTACAGCTTGCTAAGGTGCGAAACCTGCAGCATGACCGCCCGATCCTCGCTCATCACGCATCCCCCTTTGCCGCGCCGCACGCTTGCCAGCACTGCACCACGTGCGCCTCATCCAGCCAGGTCTCCGGGGGGCGCTGTGTCCGACAGATAGACTGACAGTGCTCACAGCGCTGCGCAAAACGGCAACCTACACCAAAATCCATGATGGCGGGCACGGCGCCCGCTATTGTCTTCAGCGGCGTCTTGGGGCTGCTGAGCGTTGGGATGGCCGCCATCAACCCGACCGTATAGGGGTGGCGGGGATGGCGAAAGATGGCATGCACCGTGCCGCGCTCCACGGCGCACCCGGCGTACATCACCACCACCTCTTCGCACAGCTCGGCCACCACACCCAGATTATGGGTCACCACCACCATGCCCCCGCTCTGTTTGAATTGCTTCATAATATCCAGTATTTGAGCCTGTATGGTCACATCCAGGGCGGTGGTCGGTTCATCGGCGATGAGCAGCGCGGGGCGGTTGATCATGGCCATGGCGATCATCACCCGCTGGCGCATGCCGCCGGAAAACTCGTGCGGATATTGGTGGATGCGCGCCCTGGGCTGGGGGATGCCCACCTGATCCAGCGCCTCTATGACCGCGCGCTCCACCTCGTCGCGCCGCATATCCGGGTGGTGCAGGCGCAGGGCCTCGCCTATCTGAAAACCTACGCGCAGCACGGGGTTGAGAGCCGTCATGGGCTCTTGAAAGATCATGGTGATTTTGTTGCCGCGGATGCCGCCTATTTTCGCCTCGGAGAGCTGCAGCAAATCCCTGCCCTCAAACAAAATTTGCCCGCCTTGTACGACCGCTCCATGAGGGAGCAGCCGCATAACGGACAAACTGGCCATGCTCTTACCGCAGCCAGACTCACCCACAATCCCCAGGGCTCGGCCCTCTTCCACCTTCATGCTCAGGCGGTCGATCAAATTATGCACAGAGCCATCCTGTGCCTGAAAGCCCATGGAATAATCAATAAATTCTATAACGGCCATCTACGCATCATCCCTCTCGCCGGGGCCTGGCGGCGTCGCAATGCATCCAAATATTTTTTTTTATATTATCACAACGTATTACAGAAAAGCCAATACTTATATCCCTCCCTCATCATAACTCTTTTAGCATCATTCGATTGTTCTGCGCCTTTCCGATTTTTAACCAATATGAATTTTCGTGAAATTGTTTATGCATTTTTCTTTAGATTAAACTGAAAATCACCCACGATTTATAGAAAAACTCAATTTTGAACTTTTCATCTTTTATTTTCCATCTTTCAATAAACTTTCAAAAATTTCTATATATGTCTTTTGAAGCATGCTGAATTCTTTTTCTTTGGCATAAATGATGACCAATTCCCGCATGCCGCTTTCATAGCCCTCGCGCGGGATATCCAGCGGCAGAGAGACGATGCCCCGCAGTTCCGCCAAATTCACCACGCCCTCATCCCCCAGAGAAAACGCATCCGTATGGCGCAGCATACCGTGCAC
>JAITTS010000077.1 GCA_031286995.1 Oscillospiraceae bacterium | reverse complement strand
TCTTTTTTGCTGTGGCCAGCATTCCAATAATCGATTGCACGCTGGCGATATTTTATATCATAACTCATGTCCTTATTATATCATACAATAAGTCTTGTTTCAAGTTAATTTGCTATAGCATTTTGATAACAGAGGTTCAGTATATACCGTATGGTATGGATAACTGAAATCAAAAGGAATCAAATAGCCAAAACAAAACTGTTTAAGACCTGTTTTGCTTAGGCGAGTGGGAGTAAAAACAACAACCCCGAATCACTTGGTAAATCAAGCGGTTCGGGGTTTATTTTTGCCAACAGTACACGCCAAAGCGGCCGTGCGTAACGGCGTGCGACGCATGCCGTATTGCATGCGCCGCACACGGATTTGATTGCCTTATGCGGTTATAATTGTCCGCCGCCAAACCACGTGCGCATCTCCCCGTGGCAGGGTAGGCGCAGTATATCATCCACCAATCCTTCCGCCTGCGCCCTGCCCGTGCAGAAGGGATCCATCATCACCAGATCCACCAGCAAATCCTTGCGCCCCGTGCGCAAGGCTTCCAGTTCCATTTCAATGGGCGCGATGCGGTCGCGACAGATGTATGCCAATATGGGTTTGGGCAGCGGCTCGGTGGCCACGGGCTGTATGCCGCGCGCGCTGACCACGGCGGGCACCTCTACCGCAAAATCCTGCGGCAGGCCCGGCACACTGAGCCTGGTGTTGAGCACATTGACGATGAGCACGCGCTCAATATCACAATAAATTGATTCAATGAGCGAGACGATCTGTTCGTGAGAGGTTTCCCTGCCTGCCAGATCCATGGCCTTAACGCCGGGATCGTAAGCCGCTTGTTTTACCCGCGCCACATTGGCGTTGCTGGATATAAAGTAATCCTGAAACCAGGTATCCGGGTCTTCGTTCCACTGCTTTTCCACCTGCCCGTCAGTGTGGTAAAACCAGCCCCATGCGCCCCCGCCTGGGTTGCCCGTATCCCCAATGGGGAACACGCCGTAACGCTTGTAGAGATCCACCGCTTTGGGGCCTATACCATCCGAAAACTTGCAGTTTTGAAAGTACGCCTCGGATTTCTCCCGTATCCATGCATCTATCAGGGGAAAAGCATCCTTCCCCTCATAGTAGAAGCGGTTCAACCACACAAAGTGATTGACCCCCGGGATTTGGTAGGACATCTTCGCCGGATCCAGCCCCAGCTGTTTGGCCAGGTTGTAGATACCCGAGTAACCGTGGCACAGCCCCACCAGCTTGGCCTGCGGATACTTGCGTTGAAGGTACGTGACGCCCGCCAGCACGGGGTTGGAGACCATGAGCAGCCATGCCTCAGGACAGATGCGCAGCACATCCAGCAGCACTGATTCCATCATGCGGAACTGGTAAAAGTTGATCCAAAACGCTTCATCGTGCATAATGTGCAGGCTGCCGCCCCAGCGAAATCCCCATTTTTTCCCCAACTGCCAGCCGTCGCGCCAGGGCGCATAGCCGCCCACAAGTGCGGTGCAGATAACAAAATCCGCCCCTTGCAGGCATACCTGCCGATCCTGCGTTTTTTCAATGCGCAGTGGCATGCCCACCTCGCGGGCATAGCGCGCGCACAAATCGTGGGCTGCATCCAGCCGCTGGGCGTCAATATCCATAAAACAGATGACCGCCTCGCGCAGATTGGGCGTTAAACATAGATCCTTGATCAGGTTGAGCGAAAAGATACCGCTGCCCGCACCGATTACGCCAATTTTCATATCCCATCCCTCTTTCCCTATTTAATGGAACCCACAGTGATCCCCTTGACGATGAATCTGTTGAACAGCATGTACACAGCAAGCGACGGCAAGGCGCTGAGCAGCAGCCCCGCGATTTGGTACGCCGGATCAGCGCTGCGGGAGGACATGATGGCCGACAGCGCCACCATGATGGTGCGTTTGTCTATCTTTTGCAGCAGGATCATGGGCGTAAACAAATCGTTGCTGGCGCTTAAAAAATTAAAGATGATGTTTATGGCAATGACCGCCACGCCCATGGGCAGGATAACATTTTTGACAACGGCGAAGTACCCCGCGCCGTCGATGGTCGCGGCCTCTATCATCTCGTCGCTGATGCCCCGGAAGCCCGTGGTCATCAGCAAGATGGAGCCGGGCAAAGAGGTGGCCGTATACGCCAAAACCACCGAGATCAGCTTGTTGGTGACGCGCAGGTGCGACATCAGGTAGTAAAGCGGTATCATCGTCACCTGCGCCGGGATGAACATGGTGGCCACAACGGCCACATACACTGCTCCCCTGCCCTTAAAGGGCAGTTTCGCGAACCCGTAACTGGCAAACACAGCCAGCGTAATGGTCAGCGCCACACTGCCCAGCGCGATTTGCAGGGTATTCCAGTAACTATCCAAAATTTTAAAGTTGCCGATCAGCAGGTTAAAGTTATCCAACCGAAGCTGACTGGGCAGCGCGAAGGGCGTGGCCCGGTACTCTGCCTTGGTCTTAAAGGCGTTGATGGCCATAAAGTACACCGGATACAAAAATGATACGGCCAGCACCGCCAGCAGGCAAAAAACCAGGGCATTTGCGAGCCTTTTTTGCAGCGTCTTTTTGTGCATGATCATTGCCCCCAATCGTTCGCCCGGTTAGAAAGGCGCATTTGGATCACGGTAAACACCATGACAATGACCAGCAGAATCATGGCCAAGGCACAGGCGTACCCCGGCTTGCTGACCGCACCGAACGATTTCAGGTAGATCATGTAATCCAGCGTAGTGGTATCGTAACCCGGCCCGCCCTTGGTCATGGCAAATATGTAGGGGAATATGCCCGTGAACACCCAGATGACCGAAACGATGCACGAGTATTCAATGGTGCGCCCCAGCATGGGCAAGGTGATAGAAAAGAAGCGCCGCCAAAACCCCGCGCCGTCTATCTGCGCGGCCTCGAACACGCTGGGCGAAACGGCGGCCAGCCCGCCTAACCCCAGCATAGCCTGCCAGCCGATATTGATCCACACCAGGCAAAACAGAATGATGGCCATGGCGCTGCCCGCGCTGCCAAACCACTCTCTGGCTAAAAAGCCCAGCCCCACGTTGTTCAGTATCTGGTTGACCGGGCCGCTGTAACTAAAGAACACCGTAAACAAGTAGCCCATGACCAGGGACGAAATGATCTGCGGTATGTAGAACACCACGCGAAAAAAACGCCAGCCAAAAACCTCCTCATACAGCAGCACGGCCACCAGCAGCCCCACAAAGATCTGTATGGGGATGAATGTGAGAATGACCAGGTTGTTGCGCAGCAGCACCCAAAACTCACTGCCTGTTACGATATGGATGTAGTTGGCCAACCCGATGTAATCGCCCGCGCCGATGCCTGACCAGTTCGTAAAGCTTTTCAACAAGCCAAAGGCCAAGGGATAGCCCCGTATCCCCAGCACCACCAGCAGCGCAGGCAGTACGGACAGCCAGCCCTGCACCGCCCCTTGCCGCCGCCACCGACCCGGATACCCCTTAACCACGCTGACACACCCCGCTTTGCGTGCGAAACGGGGCACGCGGTTTTTCACCGCGCGCCCGCTACACCTGTTTACTGAGCCGCCGCCTCGGCGGCTGTCTTATCCAGCTCGGCGGCAAACTCCGCCACCGTCATTTTGCCCGTCAAGGCCAGCGGGCTTAGCTTTTGTACCTGCGCGTTCACATCCGGTACCATGGAGTTATCGGCCCAGAACACATATTTGAGCGCCGCATCAAACTCTTGGCGCATGATGCCCGCATCCCCAATGCCCAGATCTTCTGCGGAGATATCCCTGCGCAGTGTCAGCTTGGATTGGCTCCTGATGATCTGTGCCATATTCTCTTTGTTGGAAAGGAAGGATAGGAAGCGCAACGCTGTATCCGGGTCTTTGCAGGTCTTGGATATGGCCAGCACCTGGCCGGGGCCACCGATGCACGTACCTTTCACAGGCGCGTTCTCCTCAATATCCGGCGGCATCAAAAATCCCACGTTCTCCTCGCCCAGGGTGGTCACCGCGTCATCCGTATTCCAGTTACCGGTGGCCAGCAGGGCCGCGTTGCCCTCCAAAAACAGCTCCAACTCGTTGGGAATGGTGGCGTAATCCACGTTGATGTACCCCTCGTTGTACATATCCACGGCGGCCTGCATCGCCTTCAAAAAACCCTCATCCTCGGCAAACTTGGTGATGCCTTGGCTGTTGGATGCGACGCGCTCACTGCCGGATACCTGCACCCACCAGGATGCGTAGGCGGTGAAGAGCGCTTGACCCCAACCGTTGTCCCCGGCGGCCAGGGGTAGATAACCCGCATCCTTAATTTTCTTCATATCCGCCATCAGCGCCGCCACTGTCTTGGGCGGATTGGCGTCATAATCCAGGCCGCATGCGGCGAGCACCTGCCGGTTGTAGAAGAAACCGCAGACCTCGTTGCCGGAGGCAGGATAGCCCAGCACAGGGCCGCCTTCCTTAAAATCCAGGCTCATGATATCCCAGCCCAGAATGTTGTCCCTATCCTCTTGCGGCACCATGTCCTTGATATCTACCAGGATATCCTTCAATTCAAACAGCTGTTGCCCTGCCCATACGTTCACGATATCCGGCGCATCCTCGCCCGAGGCGGTCGCCTTAAACATTTGGGTCATGGCGATTTGATCCGAGAAGAACGCGATCTCGACCCTGACGCCAAGGTTTTCCGCCTCGAAGGCTCTGGCCAGTTTGTTGATTACCCACTCTTCCTGGGGCAGCTTTTGATCCGCGCTGGATACCAGCGCGCCCGCCACCCACACCAATAGCGGTGCATCCTCTGCCAGGGCGCCGCCCGTGCCAAAGGCAACCACCCCCACCAGCATAACCAGCAAAAGGCCCCAACACAGCATTCTCTTCATAACAGATCCCTCTTTCTTTAAATTACGGCGCGAACGCCGCATTTTCGGAGAAACAGCAGGCCGCACTCACTCGCCCATGATCTGCACGCGCACCGTGCGTTGCCTGCCCCGCACCTGGTCAAAATCCGCAAAATAAATGCGGCCGAAATCGCCCAGCGTCATCTGTCCATCCACAATGGGCACAGTCTGCGATCTGCCCAGCAACACCGAGCGCAGGTGCGCATCCGTGTTCAGGCTCCACCAGGCTTCCTCGCCCCGCTCGCGCTGCGCAAGTTGAATGTGCAGAGCGCCGGGGTGCGCGTACTGTCCCTGCGTCTGGCAGGTAGGGAACAGCTTGGCCAAGCCATCCACCATGTCCTGCAAGATCAACTGGGTTCCGTAATAATTGACGTCGTCCGACTGCTCTTGGATGATGACCGAGCAGGTCGTGTGTTGTGAATAGATGATGACAATGCCATTTTGTACCGCCGTCTCACGTACCAGGCGCGCCACATCATCCGTCATGTCATGAAAGGTAGGGCGCGCATCCGACTGCACACACAGGGTTTGGTGAATCACCACGGTCATTCCCTCTCTCTCCCACATATTGGTTTCACGCCGGATCATACTTCCTCATAAGCGATACCCAGCATAGCGCAGAGCATGCGCCAACGGATCCGCAAGTCGCCCAGGCTGATCACTTCGTGGTGCGTGCCGCCGTGCCGCAGCCACGCCTCTACGCAGGGCGTGACGCCGGCCCGCGGCCGCCAGAAGAAGTAAGGCATTTCACAGCCTTTCAGATCCGCTTTTTCCAGAATGTCGCCCAGCGCAGCGACCATCCGGAATTTTCCTTCCCCCGCGTATGCCAAAGATGTCAGCGTAGCGGGGCCTGGCTGAGGCGTAAAGACGTGGGTGGGGGGGTTATTGAGCCCGCCCTCGCCCAGGTAACGGTCTATCAGACGCGCCTTGCCATCCTTGCGGCAGGTGGCCCAGTTACCCTCGCCCGCGTGGCAAAAAATGATGGCCTGCTTGGCAAAATCCATCGTATACATCTCTGTAAAGTTGGCGTCGTAATCACCCAGAGCACCGGCGGCGGCCACCATGCTGGCGCACATGTAGTCGCCTTCCGCGGCGTAACCGTAGCCTTCTGCCAGCAGGTTAGATGCGGCGTAGAGCGGCAACTGCGCAAAGCGCCCGTCATCCGCAAACTGGTCGAAGTGCGCCGTAAACGCACCGCAACCCTTCTCGCGCAGGTACCCCTTAAAGGCGACATACATCCGCACCGCCTCCGCGTGGGCGGCGCGAGACAGGTTCACATCCACCTCGTGCAGGCGCTTATCCAGCGCTATCTGTTGCGCTATTTGCGCCTGGGTCACCTGCTGCATACGCGATACGATGGCGCCAATGGTGTCGTGGCATACCTCCGGCCCCACGATCCGGTGGAAGGCAAACTCGTCGGTGAGAATGTCGCCCATGCCGCACATTCTGGAAAAGACCGCCGTACGCATGCTTTTGAGCGTGCTGCGCGCGCGGCAAGCTCTGGCGAAATCATCCAAAAAGTCTACAAAGCGTTTCTCGTGCCGGTTACCCGCGAAAAACTGGCAGGCTACGCCGCTCTTGGCAATCACGCTGGCGTTATCCTGCGCGCCGTGTATGCCCTGGTTCACTGTCAAATCCAGCTCCGTCCAGTCATCCAGTACCTCTTGATCTGGCTGCACGACGGCCAGGGCCAACGGCAGGCGGTTATCCTGCAGCGCGCGGATGAGGTATGCGCCCTGCGAGTAGGCCAGCAGCACGATCACCATGCCATCCACACCCTGCCCGTTGTAGCGCTTGACCAGGGATTCGATGGTGGGACGATCCAACCCTATACCCTCGAAGGATACATCCGCCACTTGCGAAATGGTCTGAGCCAGCTCTTGCGCGTAACGGGTCTGTCTTTCGGTGATCCCCGGAAAAACCGCCTCATACCCGCCTGTCATCAGCCCCAGCAGGGCCAGTTTAGGCTTTCTCTGCTCCATGCCGCTCACTCCTCGCCTATTTTTTCCCCTTGGGCAAACAGGGGTGCAAACTGTTCATACATGCGCGAGTACGCAGTGTATCCCGCCTCATAGCGCGCGCTCTGCGCTGCATCCGGCGCAAAGCTCCGCCGTATCGCAACTTGCCCGGCCGCCGCCTGCAAGTCGGCAAACGTGCCCACCGCACAGCCGCCCAGCATGGCCGCGCCCAGAGACGTTGACTCCTGATCCTGTGGGATGCAAAAATTCACGCCGCAGATATCCGCCTTGATCTGCCCCCAAACCCCGCTCTTGGCCCCGCCGCCCAGAGAAATCACCCGTTGCGGTACGAGCCCCATGGCATGCAAACTTTCGCGCAGCATATAACCCACTCCCTCCATCACGGCGCGGATAAAGCAATCTCTGCCCGTATCCAGCCCCATGCCGAAGAACACGCCGCGCGCCCCTTCATCCGTGACGGGGAACTGCATGCCTGTCATGTGCGGAAAGAAGATGAGCCCACGGCTGAGCGCAGGCGCCCCGGCCGCCAGCGCATCCATCGCGGCGAAGGCTCCTTCCGTCTGCGTCAGATCCCGGCAAAATTCATCACGGAACCACTTGTAGGCGATACCTGCCGTTTGGTTGATAACGATCTGCAGCAATTTGCCCGGCATGGCGTGGCTGTAGTAGGTGACCGGCGACCAGTGGCGAAATGTAGCCTGATCCACCGTGGCGGCCACCGCCTGGCAGGTGCCCGTGGTCTCTGTCACCACGCCGCACACCGTGTTGCCGGAACCCACGGCGGATGCCACTTGATCCATCGCGCCCGTGGTGGCCACTGTGCGCGCATCCAGTCCAAATTCCGCTGCGGCCCGGGCTTGCAGCGGGCCTACCACTGTACCGCAGGGCAGTATATCCGGTATCTTCTGCGCATCCAATCCACACAGCGCCAGGGATTGCCGCCACAGCGCACCCTGCTGTATATCAAAGTACCCGGTGGTGCACAGCAGCGTGGGGTTGGTGACACAGTGCCCGGTCAGGCGGCAGAGCAGGTAATCCTCCAGCAAAAGAAATTTAGCAGTGCGCGCATAAACATCCGGCAAATGACGCTTGATCCACAGCAGCTTGGCCACGGGTGTGTAGCCGTTGATCTCCGGCAACCCGGTGGCACGGTAGAGGGCCAGGCGATCCAGCCGCTCGCGCAGCCACACGCTCTCTTCCTTGGCACGGGCATCCAGCCATACGATGGCGTTGTGCACAGCACACCCGGCCTCATCTACGGGGATGAGGGTTTCGCCCTGCGTGGCACAGGTAATGGAAGCGATATCCGCCGCGCCTACACCGCTGGCCGCCAGCACATCGCGCACCGCCTCTGCCGCACGCTGCCAGTACACATTCGGGTCTACCTCTACCCAATCCGCGCGCGGGGTTTCCAGCGCATATTCGCGACCGCACAGGGCCACGAGTTTAAGCTGGTGCGAAAACAGAGCGGCCTTGACAGCGGTAGTGCCTACATCCAATGTCAGGAAGTACGCCATAAGCCCTTCCCCCTCGCCGCTATTCACCGATGATCTGCACCTGTACTTGTCGCTCGCGGGCGCAGGTCTGATCAAAATCTACAAAATAAATGTGCCCAAACTTACCCAAATCCAGCTTGCCCTCTGCGATCACGATGCTTTCGCTTCTGCCAAGCAGGGCGGATCGCAGGTGCGCATCCGTGTTAAGCGTCTGCGGTTTATTTTCACCGTGCAGGGCCGAAAACTTGGTCAGTTCGGGCCCGGGATGCATGTATTGCCCTTCGCGCCGGCAGGTGGGGACGATGTTTTCAAGCACCTCTATCAAATCCTGCTGTAAAAATTCCAGCCCGGCATAGGTCACATCGAAGGAGCATTCTTGCAGCATCACCGAACAGGTGGTATGGTGCGAATACACCACGCAGATGCCGCTCTGTACGCCCGAGCGCTCTACAATGCCCTGCACCCCTTCTGTCACCATGTGAAAGGTGGGCCGCGCACCCTTCCCCTGCACCGTAAAGGATTCCCGTACCGTCTTCATGCGCCTTCTCCTTCCATCCGCAGCCGCCGCGCTCGTAGCGCATCCCGTGCTTTTTGCGCGTGCAGCACCATATCCCAGAGCGCCGCACAAGGATCCGGGGCCGCGCACACGCCGGATGCCGCGCCCACGCCTTCCGCGCCGGCCATGAGCAACTCGTACACCTGCTGCCCGCTGGTGATGCCCGCCGCCTGTTCTACCAATATCTTCGGATTGACAGACTTGACGGCCTGTATGGATGCCCGTACATATCCCGGGTCGCTGCCCTGACCCGCGCCGATCCGCTCGGTGAGTTCGGGGTTGAGTATATCCGGCCCAAGCTCTGCGACGGCCTTGGCCTCGGCAATCGTATCCGCGCAAACAAAAGTGAAAAGCCCCAGCTCATTCGCTCGCAGCATCGTGCGGCGGATGGCGGAAAGGGACATGGGGCGCTCGCAGTGGTTGATGACAACGCCCTTCGCGCCGGCAGCGGCAACGGCTTCCGGCAGCACATCCGTCATGCCGGGGCCGGGGCGCAGCGTATCCATGTAGGGGGCCAGCACGATCAACCTATCCGTGCGCTCAGCCACCCGGCGCAGTTCCATGTATGGGGCTATGAACAGCACATCAATGTCGCAACGCTTGGCCGCCTCATCTGCCGCCAGGGCCAGCGCCAACACATTGTCTCCGTACAGGTAGTTTTTCACACCTACCTCAAAAAATGGCGGTCTTGGGATCATTTTCATGTCGTTTATCCCTCTGCTCACACAAATTGATCAAATTCTGTTGAAATTTTGCTCTTGTTCGCTCAATACATGTGCATTGTATCATATATCTCGTCTTTGTCAAGTAATTTTGAGCATTATTTAAATAAAAAATATCTTATTCTATAGTTTCGATCAATTTATACTGTTTTTGACTCATTTTTCGATAAAATTCTTTTCAAACTCTCTCGCATCATTGACTTTTTGTGCGAAACAAGCTATCCTAATAAAGTAAACACATCACATCCATGGTGAAAGGGCGGCGACAAGTAACAGCCATGCACAAGGTTGATCGCCAAAAGAATGAACTGGCGGATATGCTGCTGGCCTCTGAATCCCTGCGGGTGCAGGAAATTGCACAACGGCTGAACGTTTCCCTGCCCACGGCGCGCAGGCTTTGCGTCGCCCTGGCGGGCGATGGGCGGGCCACGCGTGTACGTGGCGGCATCAAACGCCTGCCTTCGAATGAAAACGTGTACTCCTTTGATACACTTCAAAACGAACATGCAGAAGAAAAGGCGCGCATCGCCAAACACGCCAGCGGCTTTGTGCAGAGCAATCAGGTCGTTTTTTTAGAGGCCGGCACGACACTGCGCTACTTTGCTATGGCCCTGGCCGAGAGGATACACAACCGCGAGATCAGCAATGTGCTCATTTTTACCAATTCACTGATCAATTTGGATATTCTCTATCCTGTACAGAACAACATCCAAATGATCGGGGGGCGATACCGCCACGAGCGCAAGGATTTTATCGGTTATCTCAGCGAACTGACGCTCAAGGGACTGCGCTTTCACTACTGTTTCATTGGGGCAGATGCCGTGTCCCTGACGGATGGGGCCATGGCCATGGATATGAACACCGTACAGTTTGACGCGCAGCTTGTGACCCATGCGACCAAGACCGTGGTGCTCGCCCATTCCGAAAAGTTTTCAAAACAATCCCTCATATCCTACGTACCCATCGACAAGATAGACTGCATCATCACCGACAGCGCGTTGGATGAAGGGATTGCCGCTGCCTTTCGCCAGCAGCGTGTCAACTTGGTGATCGTCTGACGGTAGCGGGGCGGAAAACGATATTCTTCGCGAACAATTGCTTGCATTTTTGCGAGCCATAGGGTATAATAAGGGTGTCAAGAGAAGGTTGTGAAGACGACCCAGGCCACGGGCCAAATTGGGCACGAAAGGAGGAGATTCCAATGGACCAGGATGAGCGGGATATCGTCGAATTCTCCGACGAGGAAGGCAATACGCTGCTTCTGGAAGTCATGGATTACTTCTTCTACAACGGTGAAGAATACGCAGTGCTCTGCGATGCCGACGAAGAAGCGGGCGATCATTGCGGCGACCCCGGGTGCGACTGCCACGAGTGCGACGAAGACCACGAGCATACCCTGTATATCATGAAGGTCAACACCATCATGGATGAAAACGGCGAAGAGATGGAGGAGTTCGTTTCCCCGGATGAATCTCTGCTGGAACAGCTTATTGAGGTGGTGCGCACCCGTTTTTCGGAAGAAGAAGACGATATCCCGGATGAGGACGACCCTCAAGAGGACGCGTAAGGATCCCCATCCCCGGTTATCTACAATTGCATAGAGCTTCGAGGCCAGGGCGTACGTCCTGGCCTTTTGAAACAGAGCCGAAGGAGGCGCCCCTTGCCCGCACCAGTACAGCAAAAAAATGAAACGCTGACCCTAAAACTGCGCACCCTGCCGGAATCCCCAGGATGCTACTTAATGCGCAGCCAGGGCAAAATCATCTACGTGGGCAAGGCGATCAACCTCAAGAACAGGGTGCGATCCTACTTTCAATCAAGCCGGGGGCACAGCCCCAAAGTGGCGGCCATGGTGGCCAAGATAGACGACTTTGACATCATGCTCTGCGACACCAACCTAGAGGCCCTGATCTTGGAGTGCAACCTGATCAAGCTGCACCGGCCCTACTACAACATCATGCTGCGCGACGACAAGCAGTACCCCTACGTGCGCGTCGATTTGGCGCAGGACTTTCCCCGGCTGGAGATCGTGCGCCGGGTACGGCAGGATGGCGCGCGCTACTTCGGCCCCTTTTATGGCGCGGGCGGCATTCGCGAAGTAATGCAGGCCGCCAACCTCATCTTTCCGCTGCGCACCTGCACCCGCCCCATGCGGCCCGACAAACCCACCCGTCCTTGCCTGCACCATCAGCTGGGGCGTTGTTTGGCGCCCTGCGCCGGCCAGGTCTCCCGCGCGGCATATCACGCGGCCCTGCAAAACGCCATGGATTTTTTAAACGGTAAGTACCAAGGCCTCTTGGAGGAGGAGCGCGCCGCCATGCGCGAGGCATCTGATGCCCGCCGCTACGAACAGGCGGCGATGATCCTACAGCGCATCCAGACCATTGAACGGCTGATGCAGCGGCAAAAAGCGGTCTCCGTAGCAGGAGAAGATCAGGATGTGGTGGCCGTGGCGCAGGACGGACTGGATGCCATGGTGCAGACGCTGGTGGTGCGCAGCGGGCGCATGGTGGGCGGCGACCACTACGCGCTGGAGCGGGCCGGGGATGCGCCCGTGGGCGAGGTAATTGAACGTTTTCTGACCCAGTTTTATCAGGATGGGGGGGCAGTGCCCAGGGAGATACTGATCCAAGACTTGCCCGAGGACGCGGATGGCCTGGAGGCTTGGCTGCGCGCCCTGAAAGGTGGCGCGGTGTCGCTGCACAAGCCGCAGCGCGGCCAAAAGCGTGCCCTGGTACTGATGGCGGAAAAAAACGCCCAGGATGCGCTGCAAAAGCGCAATGCCCACCTGCAGAGCCAAGCGGAGCGCACCACCGGGGCCGCCCAGGCGCTGGCGGATGCGTTGGGGCTGACCGTGCCCCCGCGCCGCATTGAGGGCTACGATATATCCAACACCCAGGGTGCGCTCAGCGTGGCATCCATGGTGGTATGCATTGAGGGCATGGCGAGCAAAAAGGATTACCGCCATTTTCGCATCAAGACCGTGGAGGGAGCCAATGACTTCGCATCCATGCACGAGGTCATCCTGAGGCGCTTTACGCATGCCGCCAAGGAAATTGCGGAGCGAGACGCCCGGGGCCTGCCCCCGGATGGAGGCGGCTTTTCCGAATTGCCCGACCTGGTGCTGGTAGACGGTGGGCCTCAGCAGCTCGCCTTTGCCCACCGCGCCATGCGTGAGGCGGGGTACGATATCCCCATGTTTGGCTTAGCCAAAAAACTGGAAGAGATCTTTTTGCCCGGCATGGAGCAGCCCATCTTGCTGCCCCGGCATTCCCCGGCGCTGCACCTGATACAGCGCCTGCGGGATGAGGCCCACCGCTTCGCCATCACCCACCACCGGGCGCTGCGTGGCAAATCTGCCACCGCTTCAGAGCTGGAAGCCATCCCCGGCGTGGGTCCGGCCCGGCGCAAGGCGTTGCTAAAACACTTTCACAACATGGCGGCCCTGCGCAGCGCCAGCGCGGAAGAGTTGGCCGCCGCGCCCGGCGTCAGCCGGGATGCCGCCCAGGCTGTGTACCTGCACTTTCTTGCCCAGCGGGAGGGCTGACTTTTAAGGAGGTAATGCCATGGCGCCGCGCGCCCGGCCGCTCTGCCGCCGCCTGTGCGCGGCGGCGCTCTGCGCCTGCCTGCTGGTCTTCCCCATAGCGGGCGAGGCGGCGGGTGCTTTCGGCGCCGCACTGGCGCAAACAGGCCTGCCCCAGGGCCCGACGGCGGAGACGCTGCGCGCCTGGTGCGCCCTTGCAGACGCGGCCTTGGGCAAGACACCCTGGCAAATCATCTGCCAGACGGATCAGGAGGAAGACGCTTGGCGCGTGCTGACCTTTGCCCTGGATACCCCCGCGGGCCTCGCGCCCCTGGCCACGCTGCGGCTGGATGACCAAAGCGGAGACGTGCGCCTGCCTCCGGATGCCGTACTGGACGCACTGGGAGACGCGGACTTTTTGCGCGCCCTGGCCGCGCTGCACAGCCTGGGTATTGAGGCGGATGCGGCCTGGTACGCCCGGCGGGCCAGCGCCGCCCTGGGCCTGAATTGGCTTGTGGCCGTGTACGAGGCCTTTGCGGGCGCGCCAGTGGCTGCCGCGGGTATGACCGCGCTCCCCGGCGCGCCCGAAGCGTTGCGCAAAGCCGCGCTGCTGGGCTTGCTGCCCCTGGACGCGCGGGAGGCCGCAGAGGTATACGACGCGCCTTTGACCCCCGGCGACTGGGCGCGATGGTTACTGGCGCTGGCGCAAGCGGGCGAGCACCGCATCTACCACGCGGGCGCTTTGCCCGTCACCGGGGCGCAGGCTGGCGCTGCCCTCGACATAGCCTGCCGGGCCGCGGGGCTCTCTCCCCGCAAAACGGCATCCTTCCCCGATGGCGCACTGACCCGCGCGGACTATGCCAAGGGAGCCATGGATCTGTACCTCTCCTTACCCGGCGCAAAGAAGCCCGCCTGGCTGCCCACCCTGGCCGATACCCGGACCGCGGCGGCCCGACAAGCCTGCGCCCTGGGTCTGATGGAGGCGCTGGCCTTGGAGCCGGATGACCGGGTCTTCGGCCCGGATCGCCCGGTGACCGGGCAAGATCTCTGGGCGCTGGCCTCGGCCTTCTCCCTGCGCGTGCCGCACAATGCGGGGCGTGATGACGCGCTGAGCGTGGGCCAGGCCGCCACCCGGCTGCTGCCTCTGCTGGATGCCTGGCAAGGCCGAAGCCCCGCCGCAGGCGAAACGCAGGTGGTGGATAACGGCATCAGCGCACCCTGGTACGTAGCCCAGGACAAAAGCGGCCCCTACAGCGCAGCCAACTGCATGCCCGCGGTCACGGCCATGGCACTGCGCTGGCTGGGGCTGGATGCTCACGCCACAGCCCAGAGCGTGCGCAATCTGTATCCTCTGGATGGCGCAGCCTGGTATTCGCAGCAGGTGGAGGATGTGCTGAACGCCTACGGGGCCAGCTATGCCATCAAAGGCCCTGTCACGGCCCAAAGCCTGAAGCGCGCGCTGGATGCCGGGCGTATCCTGATCGCCTTGCTCAACGAGGGTGCGGGCGGGCACAGCGTGGTGATCAAGGGGTACCGGCAGGAGGGCGAGGGCCTGTGGTTCATCGTGTACGATCCCGCCAGCCCCGTTGCGGATGCCTTTGGCAGACCCGTGGGAGAAGATAGGGAGATAGAAGCAGGCGCGCTGACCTGGGCCATGCGCGCGCACTGGTGGTTCTATTTTGAGGTAACCGGGCCCGCTGTGCGGCCGCTCTCCGGCGAAGTCTAGCGCGAGAGCGCCCTCTTCTACGAGGCGAAGGCCGCGTTGTTTCTATCAGGGCGCGCCCAGCATACGGGTGCCTGCTCTGTACAAAATGTAATCGCCCTGCTCGAAAACCGGAGTGAACAGCGCATCAAATTGTTCACGGAAAACCTGAAAATCCGCGCGCTCATAGTCGCTCAATAAAATGTAATCCACGTCATAGGCATCCAGCACATCCAGGTTGTTCGCAGGGTCTTGGTAAAAACGGCGGCAATCCGCCTGGTTTTGTGCGTACTGCAGCCCATGAAAGTACAGGTACAGATCCGTTCCGCAGACAATGTGCCGTCCGGCCAAGGCCGCCACAGGATTGATGTGCTGCTGGCCGGTCATGAACACCGCATCTTTGGGCGTTTCGGCATCCACATACGCCGCGCACGCCACCGCATCTGCGCTGAAGAGCCGGTAGTCGCTCACAACCTCGCGCGCAATGCTCAGCCCGCCGGAAGCAAAGGCGCACAGCGCGAACGCCGCAGCCAGCACATAGCGCCCGCGCAGCCCGCGCAGCCTGTGCCAAAGCACCTGCGCATAGTCGGCCACCAGCAGGGCAGCCACCATGTACCACACATAGAACAGCTTGTTGTTGTCGTACTCATTGCGCTGAAAGAGCACAAGCTCAGCCACCAAATAAATGGAAAAACCGCCGGCAGCCAGCGCCCGGCGGCGGCTATCCGCATCCAGCAGGGCGCACAGCAGCAACAGAAAGGCCGGCCCCACGTTTTTGAGCCAGAACCACAGGTAGCCGTCTATCATGCCTCGGCCCCCGCTGTTGTTCGCCCAATTAAATTGCCAGCGCAGCACACCCCCGGCCATGGTTTGCGAAAAGGCGTAACTGACGAGCTGCGGCAGCGCCATGGCCATGGTGAGGCAAAAGTAAAGCCCCAAACCCCAGGCCAGGCAGCGCCGCCTGGCCTTGTCTTGCTTTTGTGCCAACGCGCACAGGGCCCACCCGCCGCTGCACAGCCCCAGCGCCAAAAAGGAGTGGGTGTGCAGCAAGGGCAGCGCCCCGGCGAACAGCGCGGTCAGCAAGAACAGGCGGGGCCGTGCCTCCCGCAGGGCTGTGTGCAGCAGGTACAGCGCGGGCAGCAGCAACATCCATCCCCCCAGCAGGGTGCGCTGGGGTAGCAACAGATCCGCGACGATATTGGACCACCGCAGATTTAAATCCGGCTGATTCGCGGGGGTCTTGTAAAAACCTATAAAAATTTCCGCAATGCGGCTGGGGTCGCGCCCGGCCAAATCAAAGTCGTACAAAAAACCCAGGCCGCCGTTAAAAAACAGCAGCAACGCGGCCAGGGCGGCCACGCGCGGTCTGTCGCCCAGCACCGCCCTGGCCAGCAACAAGTAGCCGGTGAACACCAGGGCCATCATCAGCGTGCCGGGGATCACCACCGCCCAGCGCAGGTTCAAGCCGAACAGCATCAGCGACGTGCTGAGAGAATCCGCCAAAAAGGGGTAGCTCAGCTTCGCGCCGGGCAGTATGGAATAATCCGGCGGAAACGCCGCGTCGCGCAGGCTGGTGGCGATGCCCAGGTGCAAGTTGAGGTCGCCATAGGTGGCCTGCCCCACGTTCAGGTTGCCGTTTTCCGGCCGCAGCACGTGGGTGTACTGTAACACCGCGCCCAATATGATGAGCGGCAGGGCCACGCACAGCCATATCCGCAGCATGGCCCCATCCCGCGCATCCCAACGGGCCGCGCCGCGCTTGTCGCGCGCCAGGTAGGCGACCAGGGTGATCAGCGCCAGGCCATAGATGGCGTACCCGTGGGCGCGCTGGCTGAAGCGCAGGGTGAAAGCGCACAGGGCCGGCAGCCACATCAGCAGCAGCAGCCCCGCGCAACAGCCCAGCCAGCCCCGCAGCCAAGGGCTTTTACCCGGCAACTGCCAGCGCATGATGGCGCAACCGCAGGCCAGGTACAGCAACAGCATGGCGATGGCGGCCATGGGCCACCTCCTTCAGGCGGCTTAATGGCTTAATCGAAGCTGCGGGCCGCAAAGGCCGCCAGCAGCGCCCCGCACTGCTCCAAATCCCGCATGTCAATGGTCTCCGCGGCGGAATGTATGTAGCGCGTGGGGATGGAGAGCGCGCCGCTGGGCACGCCGCCCCGGGCGAGCTGTATCAGCCCGGCATCCGTGCCGCCGATGGTCAGCACCTCCATCTGGTAGGGAACGCCCGCCTCCTTCGCGGCGGCCACCAGGGCGTCGCGCACGAGGGGCGAGGCGATCAGATTGCTGTCGCGCACCTTGATGGCCGGGCCCTTGCCCAACTCCACCGCCATCTTGGGCTTGACGCCGGGCGTGTCGCCGGTATCCGTCACATCCAGCGCCAGGCCGATATCCGGCTCCAGGGCAAAGGCAGCAACCTTGGCCCCCCTGCCCCCCACCTCTTCTTGGGCAGAGAACAGCACCACCAGCTCGTTGGGCCCCTGGGGCGCGTTGAGCAGCAGCCAGGCCCCCAGGGCGCAGCCCGCGCGGTCATCCATGGCCGGGGCGGCCAGCCTATGCTCGCCCAGGGCAGATACCAGGGGCGCGTACACCGCCACATCGCCTATGGCAACCTTGGCCAGCGCCTCGTCCCGGCTCTGCGCGCCGATATCCACAAAGAGATGCTGCATCTCGGGGTTGCCGGTGATATCCTGTTCCGCGTAGACCACGCCGCGCACGCCGTTGCCAAACATCACGTGCTGCCCTTGGGAGTGGGGCACAAAGATGTACCCCGCGTTGGCCACGCGCACAAAGCCCTGTTTATCCGCATCAATGGCGATGAAGCCGATGTGATCCATGTGCGCGCTGATGAGAATGCGTTTGCCGCCGGGCTTTCCCCGGCGGATGGTGATCAGATTGCCCAAGGCATCCGTGCGCGTCTCATCCGCGTGGGGGCGCAGCAAGTCGGATAAGTGCCGGGCCACGGCCTGTTCTTGGCCGGCGGGGCCGTATACGCTCAGCAAGGGAATGAGTACATCGCGGACTGTGCAAGTTGGCATGGTGGTAGCTCCTCTCACATCGATGCTTCATGGCCCAGCGGATTCCTGTGGCCAAAGGCCGCCAAGCAGGCCAGCATTAAATCTTGCTGCGCAGCAATATCCGCATGGCTGGCCACGGAAATGGGGGCGTGTATGTAACGGCAGGGCACGGCCAGCACCGCGCTGGGTATGCCGCCCCGGGCGTGCTGTATGGCCCCTGCATCCGTGCCGCCGCTGATGTGCCGCTTGTATTGCCAGGGGATGCGCCGCTCTGCGGCCACGACCTCTATGGCCTTGCGCAGAACCGGGTGGACGATAGCGCGGTTGTCCATAATGGTCAGGGCCACACCCTGGCCGCTACGGGTCACGCGCAGGTGCTCGGGCACGTCGCCCAGGTCGTTGCAGGTGGTTCCCTCCAGCGCGATGGCCACATCCGCCGCAACGCGGTAGCCCACCACTTGCGCCCCGCGCAGGCCCACCTCCTCCTGCACGGTAAAGGCGCAGGTCAGCCTGCCGGGGTAAGCGCTCTCCTGCAGCGCGCGCACCAGGGCCAGGCAGCCCACGCGGTCATCCAGCGCCTTGGCTTTCACCATGCCCTCGCCGAAATCCGCATAGGGGGTATCAAAGCTCACATAGCTGCCGGGCGGGCACAGCTCTTCCGCCTTGGCGCGGGTGGATGCGCCCACATCCACATAGAGGCTGCCGTAATCCAGCACGCGGGTGCGATCCTCCGCGCTTTGCAGGTGGATAGCCTTTGCGCCGATGACGCCGGGCACCGCCCCATCGCCCACCAGCACCCGCTTGGAGACGATGACCCGTGGGTCTACCCCGCCTACGGGCTGTATGCGCAGCAACCCTTCATCTGTGGCGGATGTGATGATCAGCCCCACCTCGTCCATGTGCGCGGCCAGTAGCACGTGGGGCGCCGTGGGGTCTCCTCCGTCGCGGGTGATGAGCAGATTGCCCATGGTATCCACGGTCTGTGGCACGCCCAGAGGCGTCAAGGCAGCCTGCAGGGCCCGGCGCACCGCGCCCTCATCCCCAGATACGCCCCGCAGTTGGGTCAAATCCTTCAAAAGCACAGGCCGTCCCTCCAATCCGTGCCCAAACCGGCCAAAAAGGCCACCAGTAGGCGGGCGGCTTCCCGCACGGTGTGCAGATCGCACAGCTCCACCGTGGTGTGCATGTACTTGAGAGGCAACTCCATGAGCACCGTGGGTACCCCCTCGCGGGATACCTGCAGAACCGCCGCGTCCGTCCAGGTTACGTGGGGGCAGATGGATACCTGGGTATCCA
This sequence comes from Oscillospiraceae bacterium, assembly GCA_031286995.1. Classification (GTDB taxonomy): domain Bacteria; phylum Bacillota; class Clostridia; order Christensenellales; family Aristaeellaceae; genus JAITTS01. Next base: position 1,243 of record JAITTS010000077.1, on the reverse strand, counting down.
CCCGGTGATTCCTGGCGGTCTGCAGCACTTGCTCCAGCAGTTTGGGGTGCAGGTTGGGGCCTTTGGAGAAGATCACCTTGTCCAGAGGATGCGCCTGATCCGGGCGGCTGTCGGGCACGGGGCCGTGCGTCACATCCACCGCCACAGCCAGATCCGGCGCTACGGTGTAGCAGGCTGTACGCGCCCCGTGGCCCCCCACCTCCTCTTGGCAGGCGCAGACAAAGTGGATATCCGCCGCGTGGCGCATGGTGGCAAGCTGCCGGGCAGCCAGCCACAGGATGGCCACGCAGGCGCGATCATCCATGGTCTTGCCCGCCACCCTGCCTTCGGCCAGGGTTTGCAGCGGGCCCACCAGTTGCACCCGGTCGCCCACCTGCACGCGCTGGCGTACCGCTTCGGGCGGATAGCCCACATCCACGTAAATATCCTCGCGCTTATAGTTCTTTTTTTGATCCGCCGCGTTCAAAAGATGCGGCGGCTTGGCCCCCACTATCCCGGGCAAGGGCGGATCGCACAGCACCAGCACCTCACTGCCCGGCAGTATCCGGGGATCCACCCCGCCGATGTTCACCAGGCGCAGGCTGCCGTCATCCTCTATGCGATCCACACACAGGCCGATCTCATCCATGTGCGCGGTCACCATCACCTTGGGGCCGCCCGGTTCCCCGGGCAGGCGCGCCAGCAGGTTTTGCATGGCGTCTATCTCTGGATCGGGGCAATATGGCGCAAAGGCATCTTGAAGATAGCGGGCCACAGGCAATTCGTTGCCCGAGAGCCCGGGCACGGCGATGAGCCCCCGCAAAAACGCTTCCAATTCCAAAAGGCATGCCCTCCTGTTTCGCAAAAATTCGGGCTGTTCTCGCTAAAAGTATTGTACCCCATGCCGCTCGGAAACGCAAGCATGGCGACGGGCGGCGGGCATTTGCAACGGCGCTTTTGCGCGTGCAGCCCCTTCCTCCCCACGGTCAAGAATGGAGCGCGCACAGCGTTGGTTTTGTGCCCCGCCGCATGCTGTCTATCCGAGCGGATCACACCGGAAAGCGGGTGGTTGCACGGTTTTTATCCCCTCTGCAGGGCAACAGCATTTACTTTTTCAGTCCGATTCTGCCCCAATCAACCTCTTGTAGTAAGGTTAAGGCTGTTTTTCGCAGCACGTTCAAATTCAGCGGCGAGTTGTCTTTTCTCGCCCGTGAGCCGTCTTCACCAAAGGTCACGTCAAGCTGCCAATGCAGCCCGTTTTCGA
>JAITTS010000041.1 GCA_031286995.1 Oscillospiraceae bacterium | reverse complement strand
CGCCAAGCGGAGGGCATTGCGGCGGCGCGGGCAAAGGGCGTGCGCCTGGGCAGACCGCCGCAGGCGCGCCCGCAGGCTTTTCCATACCTTTGCCAAGCCTGGGAAAACCGGGAAATCTCTGCGCGCTTCGCCGCCCGGCAGCTGGGCGTTTCTCCGCGCACGTTTCTGGTTTGGGCCCGCAAAGGCATCGGTTAGCCAAAAATTATTAGAGTATGCACCATTTTTTTTAGCGCTTGGCTACAAAAGTAAGGTTTTGTGGTCAGTCTGTATTGTTTTTTCTTTGGTTTTCATGTAAAATAACTCTCAACATGTTGATTGATCCGATTTGTACAGGCTGCGTACAATCAGCAGGTTTTCCCCAAAGCTCTGGGGGCGGGCGGGCATCCCTTCAGCGGGGGTCTGCGCGGGCGAAAATAGACTGCCCACAAAACCTTACTTTTGTATACGGTCTGTATTGTAAAACACCTGGCGACACCCGGGAAGGCGGTGAAGGTATGGTACGATTTATTGTTCGGCGCGTGCTTTCCGCCATCCTGACGCTGTTTGTGGTGGCAACGCTCACTTTCTTCTTGATGAACCTGATCCCCGGCGGCCCTTTTAACACAGAGCGCGCCACCAAGAAGGTTATCGAGGCCATGGAGAAAAAGTACGGCCTGGATAAACCCCTGTTTACTCAGTACGTGATGTACATGGGCCGCTTGGTACGGCTGGATCTTGGCGACTCTTACCGCCGGGCGGGCTTTTCTGTTAACCAGATACTGGGCGAAAAATTTCCGGTTTCGGCCAAGCTGGGCCTCATCGCCATCGCGCTGGCGGTAGGCGTGGGCGTGCCCGCCGGGGCCTACGCCGCTTACCGGCGAAACCGGGCGGTGGATCGCATCATCATGTTCGTGGCCACGCTGGGCATCGCCGTGCCCAATTTTGTGATGGGCACATCCCTGCTGCTCTTTTTCGGGGTTACGCTGGGCTGGCTGCCCACGCTGGGGTTATCCTCGTGGCAGCACTACATCATGCCCGCGGCGGCGCTCTCGTTCTACCCCACGTGCTTTATTGCCCGGCTCATGCGATCCACCATGCTGGATGTGCTGGGGCAGGATTATATTAAGACCGCCCGGGCCAAGGGCCTGCCGGAGCGCATCGTCATCTTCAAGCACGCCCTGCGCATTTCTATCGTGCCGGTGGTGACCTACCTGGGGCCGCTGGCCGCCAGTGTGCTGACCGGCGGCTTTGTGGTAGAGCGCATTTTTACCATACCGGGCATGGGCAAATTTTTTGTGGAATCCATCGGCAATCGGGATTATCCGCTGATCATGGGCGCTACGGTGTTTCTGGCGGCGCTGCTGATACTGATGAACCTGCTGGTGGATTTAATGTATGGGGTCATTGACCCCCGCATCAAGTACGATTGAGCCGGGGGGTGCATGGCATGGAGAAAGAGCGAGCTGCGGGCAAAGCGCCGGTCAAGGCGAAAAACACCAATCTATTTACTTTTCACCTCTCCCCGGATCTGCTGGCCCCGGCCACCCGGGAAGAAAAAGAATACTTGGTGCAAATGCGGGAATCCACCACGTATTGGAAGGACGCCATGCGCCGCTTCCGCAAAAACAAGGTGGCCCTGCTGTGCGGGTGCATCATCGTGTTGCTGTTGTTCTTTGCCTGGGTGGGGCCGGTGCTGATGCCTTACGCTTACGATCAGCAGGTGCGGGGCGAAGAGCGCCTGGCCCCCATGCTCTCGCCATACTTCCATCCCTTCGGCACGGATCAGCTGGGGCGCGATCTGATGGTGCGCATTATGGTTGGCACGCGCATCTCTCTGACCATCGGCATCGTATCCAGCGTGATCATTCTGCTGATCGGCACCACCTACGGGGCCATCGCCGGGTACACGGGCGGCTGGGTGGATAACGCGATGATGCGCGTGGTAGAGGTGCTCTACGCCGTGCCGGATGTACTGATCGTCATTTTGCTCAACATTTCGCTGAAGGAACCGCTGCAAAAGCTGTTTGATAGCGGCGGCCTGCGGGCGGTCAGTTCCCTGGGCTCGGGGCTGCTTTCCATTTTTATCACCTTCGCGCTGCTCTACTGGGTCAGTATGGCGCGCATTGTGCGGGGGCAGATTTTGGTGCTCAAGAGCGCCGAGTACGTCACCGCGGCAAAGGCCTTGGGCGCGCGTAACGGGCGCATCATCTTTCGGCACATGGTGCCCAACAGTATTGGCACCATCATCGTCACCACCATGTTCCAGGTACCCATGGCCATCTTTACGGAATCCTTCCTCTCCTTTATTGGCCTGGGCGTCTCCGCGCCCTTGGCATCGCTGGGCTCGCTGGTAAACGACGCGCTCAACGGCTTTCAATCCTACCCCTATAGGCTATTGATCCCTGCGGGCTTTATCGCGCTGATCATCCTCTCCATGAATCAGTTGGGCGACGGCCTGCGCGACGCGCTGGATCCGCGCCTGCGCGAGTGACCGCTCAGAGCGGCGCGATAGCGGAAAGGGGGCGATGGATTTGAGCGAACCGGCGACAGGCGCGGTGCAGAACACAGCCGAAAATGTCGTTGAAAACCAGGCTGCGTGCGACGAGTTGCTGCGCATTGATGATCTGTATGTATCCTTCTTTACCCCCGCGGGCGAGGTGCGCGCGGTGGATGGTATCAGCTATACGCTGCGGCGAGGCGAGGTATTGGGCATCGTGGGGGAGAGCGGCAGCGGCAAGAGCGTATCCGTCAACGCCTTGATGCGCATGGTGGAGCATCCCGGCAGAGTAAAGGGCGGCAGCATCACCTTTGACGGCAAGGATATTTTCTCCCTCACCAAGCAGCAGATGCTGGGTCTGCGAGGCAAAGAGATGGGCATGATCTTTCAAGACCCCATGACCAGCCTGAACCCGGTCTACACCATCGGCAATCAGTTGATGGAGCCGCTGCGCCGTCACATGGGCATGGCGCGCGATCAAGCCTATGCCCGCGCGGTAGAGATGCTGACCCTGGTGGGCGTCAACAACCCTGAGCAGCGTATGAAACAATACCCCCACGAATTTTCCGGCGGCATGCGCCAGCGCGCCATGATCGCCATGACCCTATCCTGCCAGCCCAAACTGCTCATCGCTGATGAGCCCACCACCGCTTTGGATGTGACCATCCAAGCGCAAATTTTGGGGCTGATGAAAGAACTGCGCGCCAAGATCAATTCCGCTATCATCCTCATCACGCACGATTTGGGCATCGTGTCGGATCTGTGCGACAAGGTGGTGGTGATGTACGGGGGGCGCATTGTGGAGCGGGCGGATATCCGCACCATCTTCTATCGCAGTGCGCATCCCTACACCCAGGGCCTGTTGCGCTGCCTGCCCAGGCTGGATAGCGGCGACAAAGAGCCCCTGGTGCCTATAGAGGGCACCCCGGTGGATCAGCTTGCCCTGCCCAAGGGCTGCGCCTTTGCGCCCCGCTGCGAGCACTGCATGAAGGTCTGTCTAAGCCAGCAGCCGCCCATCTTCGATTTTGGCGAGGGGCACGCCAGCGCATGCTGGCTGCATTGGAAAGATCGGGGGGAAGACGCATGAGCACGCCCTTGATAGAGTTGCGGGGGCTCCAAAAATATTTTCCGGTGCGGCGGGGGCTGCTGGCAAAACCCAAGTATGTACAGGCGGTGGATGGGGTATCCTTCGCCATCGCCCCCGGTGAAACCCTGGGCCTGGTAGGGGAGAGCGGCTGCGGTAAGACCACGGTGGGCCGCACCATGCTGCGCCTGCAAGAGCCCACGGCGGGCAGTATCCTCTACAAGGGGCGGAATATCACCCGCGGTAACATGCGTCCCTACCGCCCCAAGCTGCAAATTATTTTTCAAGATCCCTATTCCTCCCTCGATCCGCGCATGACGATAGGCGACATTGTGGGCGAACCGCTGGATATCTATAAGCTGGCCTCCAGCAAGCAGGAGCGGCGGGATAGAATTTACGAAAAGCTGGCCCTGGTGGGGCTCAACAGCGAGCACTTTAACCGCTATCCGCACGAGTTTTCCGGTGGCCAGCGCCAGCGCATCTCCATCGCGCGCTCGCTGATGCTTGAGCCCGAATTTTTAGTCTGCGACGAGCCCGTCTCCGCGCTGGATGTATCCATCCAGGCGCAGATCGTCAACATGCTGATGCACTTGCAGCAGAGCCTGGGGCTGACCTACCTGTTCATCGCGCACGATCTGTCGGTGGTGCGCCACATATCCGACCGGGTAGCGGTGATGTACCTGGGCAGCATGGTGGAGGTGACCGGTGCGGCCGAGCTGTATCGCAAGCCCCTGCACCCCTACACACAGGCACTGCTCTCCGCCATCCCCATCCCCGACCCGGATGTGAACGCCGCGCGCGTACGCCTGCCGCTGGAGGGGGATGTGCCCAGCCCCATCAACCCACCGGTAGGGTGCAAGTTTCACACCCGCTGCCCCTATGCCCGCGATATCTGTCGCCAGCAGCGGCCCGAATTTGTGGCTGTGGGGCCAGACCACCAGTGCGCCTGCCACAAGGTGAGCGGCGGCTGGTAAACCGTTGTATTTGCAGCTTGCCTGCATCTACATAGAAAAAAACAGGAGGGAATCAGTTTATGAAGAGGACATGGAATCTCGTGGTGGCCCTCGTGCTGGCCGTGACGATGCTGCTCACATCTAGCGCCGCTCTGGCCGCAGGAGGGGCGGATGCAGCGATCGTCGTCTGCATCGGCTCGCAGCCGGAAACCATTGACCCGCAGATGAACTCTGCCAGCGATGGTTCCAACTACATCAAGCACCTCTTTGAGGGCTTGCTGAAGTACGACTGGGAGGGCAAAGGCATTGTGCTGGGCATGGCCGAGAGCTATGAAACCAGCGAGGATGGCCTGACCTGGACGTTTAAGATCCGCCCGGATGCCAAGTGGTCTGACGGCAAAGATCTGACCGCCGAAGACTTTGTCTACACTTGGCGCCGCCTGGTTGATCGCGACAACGCCGCCCCGTACGCGGGGGATATGGGCCAGTTTTTGCTCAACGGCATGGCCATTGTCAATGGCGAAAAGGCCCCCGAAGAGCTGGGCGTGACCGCCATTGATGCCAAGACCCTGGAAGTGAAGCTGGAGAATCCCTGCGCGTTCTTCACGGATATTATGGCCTTCCCCGCCTACTATCCGGTTCGCCAGGATATCGTGGAAGCCAACGGCACCGGCTGGATCAATACGCCGGCGACCCTGATCGGCAACGGCGCGTACAAGCTCGAATCCTGGACGATGGATGAGGAGATCGTGCTGGTACCCAACCCCGAGTATTATGATGTGGACAAGGTGGTGGCCAAGCGGCTGGTCTTCAAGCTGCTCTCGGATCCCATCGCCAAGCTGGCCGCGGTGCGCAACGGCGAGATCCACTGGACGGACGACGTGCCCACCGAAGAGATTGAGGCCACCAAGGCCGAAAACCTCTTCCACGTAGAGCCCCAGCTGGGCACGTACTATGTGGATATCAATAACTCCAAGGCGCCCTTTGACAACGTGCTGGTGCGCAAAGCGCTCTCGTTGGCCATTGATCCCAACTACCTGGCTGAGGTCGCCATCGGCGGCCTGTACCTGCCCGCCACCAACTTCGTAGGCCCCGGCTTCACCAACGCGGATGGCAGCCAGTTCATCGACACCCAGGTGATCATTGACCGCAGCGACTATGAAGCCAACAAGAAGGCCGCGCAGGAAGCCCTGGCCGAGGCCGGGTACCCGAACGGTGAAGGCTTCCCCACGGTGGAATACGGCACCAACCAGAGCGGCGTACACACCCCCACCATGGAAGCCCTGATGGCCATGTGGAAGGATGTGCTGGGCATCAACGTGGTCTCCTCCCAGGTGGAGTGGAGCGTGTTCCTGCCCATGCGCCGCAACGGCGAGCATCAGTTGGCCCGCAACGGCTGGGTAGCGGATTACAACGACGCTTCCAACCTGCTGGATCTGTTCACCAGCACATCCGGCAACAACAGCACCCAGTACAGAAGCCCCGAGTTTGACGCGTTGATGGCGAAAGTGAAGGCCTCTACCGATGCTGCGGAGCGCTCTGCGCTGATGCACGAGGCGGAGAAGCTGGCCATTGGCACGGATTACGCGGCCGTTCCGGTGTATTACTACACCACCCTGTGGTTGGCAAACCCGAACATCAAGGGCGTCACCACCTATCCCACCGGCGAGAAGTTCTTCTTCCTGGCCCACATGGAGTAGAGAAGACCCGCTCCGCTGTAAAGTGAAAAGAAGCCCTGCAAGGGCAAATGTCGCTCGATTCAAAAGAATAGTCTAACGGCCAAAAGAGCAGTGTATCCCCAAGATACCCTGCTCTTTTGTGTTTAAATTCCTCAAACAAAAGCCCGTCATTGCAATCCGTAAAACCGCAACCGCGCCGGATATGGCTTTCAGTACCGCTTCATTGGCGGTGAATCGGTTCTGCGGCGCCGGAATATTGGCGCAAAGCGCGGAAGACCCGCGCAATCGGAATCCGTATCTTGCGCCTCTGCGGGGGTGGATTTTGATTTAAGCAACGGCAAAAGCGGCGTCGGCTTTCACCGACATAAGCTCTCGCTTACAACTCTTCCAGCGCCGCCAGGCGCTTGGAAAGGTGCTGATGGTATTGATCCACCGCCATCAGCGCGATGCCCGCTACGGTGCGCCGTTGTGCCGGGGAGAGGGCGGGGCGCTCATCGCAGGCCCCAAAGTTTCCGTTTTCTTTCTCAATATTCTGCATCAGGGCATCCAGCATCGTTTCGTACTCGGTTCGGTTCATGGCGCTTCCTCCTTACTGATTGGGCATGGCCGCGCCTTCGCGGGGGACGGCCTGGCGTGGGGGTTGGCAGCTTTCGCGCACCACCAACTCCGGCATACACTTGATCAGCGCAGGCTCCGAAGTACCGTGTACCGCGCCGAGCAGTGCCTGTATCACCAGCTTGCCCAGCAGTTCGTTGTGCTGATCAATGCCGGTCAAACGGGGGATGAGGTATTCAGAATTATAAAACTGGTCGCAGGAAATGATGGAAACATCCTGCGGCACAGACAACCCGTGATCCTTCAGCGCGCGCATAAGCCCCAGGGCCACGCTGTCGTTGATGGCCAGCGCCGCGGTAAAATCCACACCCCGCGCCAGCAAAACCTGGCCTGCCTGGTAGCCATCCTTGGCGTAATAATCCGACAGGCAGACCAGCTCTTCATCGCAGGGCAGGCGCAACGCAGCTAACGCATCCCGGTATGCGCCCAGCCTGGTTGCGGTGATGGTGATGCCCGGCTCCCCGCCGGCAAAGGCGATGCGGCGATGGCCCAGGGAGGCAAGGTAGTTGACCGCCGTAATCACCCCGCCGCCGCTCTCCTTTTCGATGAACACGCAGGGCACATCCGGAATGGGCCTGCCGATCACCACCACAGGCATCCTGCGCGCCAGGTTGGTCAGCGCGGCCCGATAGCTTTGGCTCATCTCCACCACGTCTATTTGGCCGCCTATCACCAGCACGCCATCCACCTTGCGGCGCAGCATCATTTCAAAGTACTCTTCTTCTGTGCGCGCCATGCGCTGGCCTTGCTGATAAGAGGATGAAATGTAGAACGTGTTGCACAGCACCAAAAAATACCCGGCCTGTATGGCGGCTTGCTCTATTAGGGTAAACAGGGCGGAAAAGTAGGGGTTGGCGATATCCGGGGCGATGACGCCCAGCGTCATGGTTTGGTCTGAAATCAGGCTTCGCGCCAGGGCGTTGGGGGTGTAGCCGCGCCTGGCGATGGCCTCTTCCACGCGCTGGCGCGTGGCTGCGGATACGGTGCCGCTGTCGTTGAATACGCGGGAAACCGTGGCGATGGAAACATGGCATTCTTCGGCGATTTCGCGGATGGTCACGCTCTTGCCCATACAAGCCCTCCCTTTGTGCGCAGGGGTTTTGCAGCGCGGTGCAGATGATGAAAGTATACACGATCACCGGGCATAATTCAATAGTAAAGGTTTACTTTTTAGAGCGAAAATCGAAATCAGCCATAAATTTTAGCATGGAAGTAAAAATATTTCACCTGATACGCACAAAATAGTGCTTGACAAGTACAGCACATTCGTGATATTATGCGTTTATGAAAACCTTTACATAAAGATTGTGCTTTAGAATACCCGCTTCACTCCCGCGCAGATATCCATCCGAAAATACGGAGCGATCCGTTCCGTATCAATAATCTACTTTACTAGTAGGAGGGGACAACCGATGTTGAAAAGGATCCTGACCGCGACGCTGTGCTGTGTGCTGCTGGTGAGCACAATGGGGCTTTCCGCCCTGGCGGCAGACGAGCCCATCACCCTGGAGTTCTGGACGGTATCGCTGCAACCCACTTTCACCGACTTCATCAACGGGATCGTCGCGGAATACGAGACCGCCCATCCCGGCGTGAAGATTGAGTGGGTAGACCTGCCGTGGGATGGCTATCAGGAAAAGCTGGTCACCTCCATCTCCGCCGGGGATCCGCCGGATGTCGTGAACCTTTGGGATACGCTCTCCCTAAAGGAAGCCACTGCGGATGTGTTGGTGAACCTGAATGAGGAAGCCACCCCCGAGCAACTCGGCATTTATTCCGAGGCGGTGCTGGCGGCCAACGACGTGGATGGCGGTCTCTACGGCTTCCCCTGGTACGCATCCGTGCCCGTCACCGTGTACAATAAAGAGCTTTTAGCGCAGGCCGGGTTTGACGCCCCACCCAAGACCTATGCCGAAATGCTGCAGATGGCCCCCATTTTTAAAGAGAAGACCGGCGCCTATCTGTACCTGCCCATGGGGCTCTACGCCGAAATCCATGGTACGGTGGAAGTGATATCGAATGACGAGACCACCGCCACCTTCAATACGCCGGAACTGGTGCAGATGATCACGACGCTGCAGACGGGGGTAAACGAAGACTGGCTGCCGCGCGGCGGCTGGAATGACTGGAACGAAGCCATCAAGATGTACGCGCAGGGTTCGCTGGGCATGATCAGCGCCAACGCGCAGAGCGTCGCCCGCATTGAGAACGAAGCGCCGGATAAGTACGCGGTAAGCGCCATCGCCTTCCCTATGCTCTATGATCGCGGCTTCGCCTATACCAGCAACTACTACCTGCTCATCCCCAAGGGCTCCAAGCACCACGCCGAGGCCATTGACTTCGCCAACTTCGTCACCAACGACAAGAATCAGCTGGCGTTTTGTAAGCTGGCCGCGATCTTCCCCACCACGAAGGAAGCGCCGAAAGATCCCTTCTTCACCGCCGATACCGAGACGCCGGTGGGCCAGGCCCGCGCCATGGCTGCGCAGGTGGCTGCCTCGCCCTACGTAGTGTGTATTGATGCCGTCAATGTACGCTTTGATGACATCAACCACGAGCTGGGCGTGCTGGAGGACGAGGTGATCGCCGATCCCTCCGCCGATGTGGCCGCCGGGATCGCCAAGGTAGAAGCAGCGGTCAACGCCATACTGGCCGAGGAACAAGCTGCCAAGAAATCGCAGTAATCCCGCCCGCGTTTGGGCCTTTGCGCCCGCCCATCCGCTTCTCGCGGATGGGCGGGCGCACACAAAAAACACCTGCGCTACGCAGATGTGAAAGGGGTAAGCCGATATGGCGATGTATTTTGCAAAAAAACGGTCAGCGGCTTCGCGCGGCAACGGCCGTCCCCGCGCCGGCAGCGCTAAAAAGCGCAGGGATACCCTGGTAGCGTACGCCTTTATGTTGCCCGCGCTGGCGGTGGTGCTGGTGTTTGTTATCTACCCCATCCTGTACAGTCTGCCGCTAGGCCTGTTTAACTACACGGGCATGACGGCCCCCAAATTTGTCGGTTTAGACAATTTTAGAAAAGCC
>JAITTS010000003.1 GCA_031286995.1 Oscillospiraceae bacterium | reverse complement strand
TCTGGCACCCCATGCAGTTCTTCTTTTAGCTTGTTTATATCCATTTTTTATCACCGGAATTACTTTACCATATTCTTTCCTCCCTGAAAAGTAAATGCTCTTGCCCTGGTTTGTCCCGCGGACATCTTGCCAAGCCCAGCGGAACATGATATAATATCACCCGTGGTTTGCGCACCAGTATGCTGCGCGCCCGAAAGAGGTGAAAACAATGCGCGAAAACATCCATCCGAAGTATGGCCCCGCAACAGTGCGTTGCGTGTGCGGCGAAACCTTTGAAACCGGCTCTGTTAAAAAAGAGCTGAGGGTTGAAATTTGCTCCAAGTGCCATCCCTTCTTCACCGGCAAGCAAAAGCTGGTGGATACCGGCGGTCGTGTAGATCGTTTCAAAAAGCGTTACGGCATTTAACCGTGCCGGGGCAAGGCAGGGCGTGGCACCTGCCTTTTTCTTGTGCCTAGGCAGGGGAACAGCCTGCTCGCATCGAAATAAAGAAATAGGTTCCCGCCGCGGCATACGCACAGGGGCAAGGAGAGGAGTAAGGCATGGTAGAGTGGAAAAAAAAGCGCGCCGCAAAGGCCTGCGGCGTTGTGGATATCGGCGGCCAGGCGGTGATGGAAGGGGTCATGATGAAGGCGCCGCGCGCCATCGCCGTGGCGGTGCGCAAGCCCGACGGTAGCGTGGCGGTGGAGGATAGGCCGTACACGCCGCTATCCGAAAGGCATAAATGGATGGGCTGGCCCTTTGTGCGGGGCTGCGTCAACATGGTGGTCATGCTCAAGATGGGCATGGAGACCCTCAGCCAGTCCACCCGCATGCTGGGGATTATGGAAGAAGAGCCAAGCAAGTTTGAGAAATGGCTGGCCCGCAAGCTGGGCAAGAGCATTGATAAAATCGTGATGACGGTGGCCGCGGTGCTGGCCGTGGCCCTCAGCGTGTTTCTTTTTGTCATGTTGCCCAGCGTGGCGGGCACGCTGATCAACCAGATCACCTCGTCGCCCATACTGGTCAACCTGATATCCGGCTTGGTGCGCATCGCCATTTTGGTGGCCTACATCTGGCTGATGGGTCAAGTGCCCGATATGCGCCGCGTTTTTCAGTACCATGGCGCGGAGCACAAAACGGTCTACTGCCATGAGCATGGCCAGCCGCTTACGCCGCAGAACGCCCGGCGCTACTCAACACTGCACCCGCGGTGCGGCACATCCTTCCTGCTGCTGGTGATGATGATCAGCATTCTGGTGGGCGCGGTGGCCGATCAACTCATTCTGCTGGTGACAGGTTTGGCCAGGCTGAGCTACCCTGTGCGTTTGCTTCGCAGCCTGCTGCTCATCCCCATTCTTACGGGCATCTCTTTCGAGGCGCTCAAGGGCCTCGCCCACGCCGATACGCCCTTGGTGCGCGCGTTGCGCTGGCCGGGGCTGATGATGCAAAAGCTGACCACCCGCGAGCCGGATGACGACATGCTGCAGGTCGCCATCGTCGCCATGCAGACCGCGCTGGCGAGATCGGCCGAGGTGGAGGCCGCGCGCGGCGGCGGCGCGCCCGCGCCGGTGGCCCCATCCGAAAAGCCCGCGCCCGGCAGCCCGGATGCCCTCGGCGATCCGGAGGCTCCGAAAGCCCCGCAATGATCCCGCAGACCTTGGGCGGCGCGCTGGATGAAACGCGGCGGAGGCTGCAGGATGCCTGCGCCCTCAGCGCGCGCGAGGCCAATGCTCAGGCTGCCTGGTTGCTGTGCCACGCGTTGGGCTGTTCCCGGTCAGATCTGCTGCTGCGGGCCGGACAGACCCTGGGCGTGCGGGATGCCGCCCGCTACGCGGCGCTGGTGGCAAAGCGGGTCGCCGGGGAGCCCTTGCAGTACATTACCGGCAGCCAGGGTTTCATGGGGCATACCTTTTGTGTAGACCCCCGCGTGCTCATCCCCCGGCTGGATACAGAGGCGCTGTGTGAGCAAGCCGTTGCCAGGGCAACCCCCGGCAGCCGCGTGCTGGATGTGGGCACGGGCAGCGGGGCGCTGGCCGTCAGCATCGCTTTGGCGGTGCCCGGCGCGCGCGTGACGGCGGTGGATATCAGCGAAGGCGCGCTGGCCGTGGCCCAGGCCAACGCCCGCGCTTTGGGCGCGGCGGTGCGCTTTCTGCGGGGCGATCTGTTTGCCCCGGTGGCAGGGGAAACCTTTGATCTGATCGTATCCAACCCCCCCTACATCCCCAAGGGTGAGATGGATGCCCTGCCCGTTGATGTGCGCGCGGAACCCGCCCTGGCGCTGGATGGCGGTTCGGATGGCTTGGCCTTCTACCGGGCGCTGACCGGCGGGGCGCGGGCACATTTGGCCCCCGGCGGCTGCCTGCTGCTGGAGGTGGGCGCGGGCCAGGCCCAGGCCGTGGCCGATCTGCTGGCGGGGCGCATCGGCGCGCCGTTTTACAGTACGGATTGGCAAGGCGTACAGCGGGTGGTCGGCGCGGCAACTGACTAAAGAGTGATTGTGATCGATAAAGAGTGAGGAATGCGCGGGCATGATAGAAAAATTGGATTGGGTGCTGGGGCGCTATGAAGAGCTGGCCATGCAGCTCTCCCAGCCCGATGTAGCGGCGGATCAGGATCGCTGGCGCAAGCTGATGCGCGAGCACGCCCAGCTTGAACCCCTGGCCCAGGCTGCCTTGGCCCACGAGCAGTTGGCGGGGCATTTGGCGCAGGCGAGAGAGCTGCTGACCCTGCCGGATATGGCCGAAATGGCGCGCGAGGAAGTGATCGCGCTGGAGGAAGCCATCGCGCAGAAAGAGCGGGAGATACAGCTCTTGCTGCTGCCCCGTGACCCCAATGACGAGCGCAACGTGGTGCTGGAGGTACGCGCCGGCGCGGGTGGGGATGAGGCGGGGCTTTTTGGCGCGGTGCTCATGCGCATGTACACCCGCTACGCAGAACGCCGCGGCTGGCGCACAGAGTTGTTGAGCGACAACATCACGGAGCTGGGCGGGGTCAAAGAGGTCGTGCTCACCATCATCGGTCAGGGCGCGTACAGCCGCCTCAAGTACGAGAGCGGCGTGCACCGCGTACAGCGCGTGCCCGCCACAGAGTCGCAGGGGCGCATTCACACATCCACCGTCACCGTGGCCGTGCTGCCCGAAGTGGAGGAGGTGGAGGTAGAGATAAGCGCCGGCGACCTGCGCATTGATACCTATCGGGCGTCCGGCTCCGGCGGCCAGCACGTCAACCGTACGGATTCCGCCGTGCGCATCACGCACATCCCCACCGGCCTTGTCGTCACCTGCCAGGATGAAAAGTCGCAGATTAAGAACAAAGAGAAAGCCATGCGCGTGCTGCGCGCGCGGCTCTACGATCTCAAACAATCCCAGCAAAACGAATCCTACGCGCAGCATCGGCGCGCCCAGGTGGGCACGGGCGACCGCAGCGAACGCATCCGTACCTACAACTTTCCCCAAGGCCGGGTGACGGATCACCGTATCGGGCTCACGCTCTACAAGATAGATGCCTTTATTGACGGCGACTGCGACGAGGTGATCGACGCGCTGACCTTCGCGGAGCAGAGCGAGCAGCTCAAACAACTCAACCGCGGGTAAAAGTCACCGGGTGCGCATACATTGCCCCAAAGGGGGCGGATGTATGGGCTGGTGGCTTAAGCACCCCATCTGGTGGGGCAGCGTTGTGGGGTTGCTGGGCACGGGCCTGGGCGGATTGTTGGGCGCGCTGTGGGGTGCGCCGCGCCCCCGCAGGCTGGCGGGGCTGATGAACGGCGTCGCCGGGCTGATGATCGCGGTCAGCTGTTTTGATCTGCTGCCCGAGGCTTACGGCATATCCGCCCCCTGGGGGCTGGCCGGTCTGGCACTGGGCGTGCTGGCCATGCTGGGGGCGGATCTGTTGACCCGGCGAAGGGTGAGGGGCGGGCGCATGGCGCAGGCCGGGCTGCTGGTAGGCCTGGGCATTGCCCTGCACAACCTGCCAGAGGGCCTGGCCATCGGCTCAGGCTTTGCGGATACCCCCGCCTTGGGCCTGACCCTGGGCGTGCTGATTGCCCTGCACGACGTGCCCGAAGGCTTGGCTTTGGCGGTGCCCCTGCGCGCGTCCGGCATGCGCATGGGCAGGGTAATGGCCCTGGCGCTGGCCAGCGGGCTGCCCACGGGCCTGGGGGCCGCGCTCGGCGTGGCGGCCGGCGGCGTATCCAGGCAGATGATCGCCCTGTGCCTGGGCCTGGCGGGCGGCGCGATGCTGCAAGTGACCGCGCAAGAGATGATCCCTGGTGCGGGCGCCCTCTACACAGGCTGGGATGCCAATTTGATGCTGGCCGTGGGCGTGGGCGTGGGCAGCCTGGTGACGCTGCTGGTTTAACCTACGCCCCGCACGAGAGGAGGTGCCCCCGTTTGCGCACAGCCTGTGTACAAGCCACTCCGGATGCAGTGGCACGGGCGGCGCTGCTGCTCCGCCGGGGGCAGGTGGTGGCATTCCCCACAGAGACGGTGTACGGCCTGGGCGCGCAGGCTACGAACCCGGTCGCGGTGCGGGGCATATTCGTCGCCAAGGGGCGGCCCGCGGATAACCCGCTGATCGTGCACGTGGCGGATGCGGGGGCAGCGGAACCCCTGACCCGAGGTCTGGATGACAGGGCCAGGGCGCTCATGGCCGCTTTCTGGCCAGGCCCCCTCACGCTGGTGCTGCCAAAGAGCGGCATCGTGCCGCCCGAGGTTTCCGGCGGGTTGGATACCGTGGGCATTCGCCTGCCCGCGCACCCCGTGGCCAGGGCGCTCATAGCGGCGGCGGGCGCGCCTGTGGCCGCACCCAGCGCCAACCGCAGTGGCAGGCCCAGCCCCACCACGGCGAGCCACGTGGCGCAGGATATGGCGGGCCGCATCCCGTTGATTTTGGATGGCGGCCCCTGCATGGTGGGGCTGGAATCCACCGTGCTGGATATCACCGGGGATGTGCCGGTCATCCTGCGGCCGGGTGGCGTCACCCGCGAGATGCTGCAAAGCGTGCTGGGCCGGGTGGCGGTAGATGCGGCTGTGCTGGCCCCGCTGGAGCCGGGATCCGCCATCCGCTCACCGGGCATGAAGTACCGGCACTACGCGCCCAGGGCCGCTGTGCGCGTGGTGACCGGGCAGCCGCCTGCGCGGGCCCCTCGTCTATGCGCGCTGTACGATGCGGCGCTGGCGCGGGGCCTTCGCCCGGTCATCCTGGCGCCGCAAGAGCATGCGGCAGGCTTTGGCGGCCGGGCGTGCCGTCCGTGGGGTAGCGCGGATGCGCCGCAACAAGCCGCCAGTGAACTCTTCGCCCTGCTGCGCGCGCTGGATGAGGAAGGGTACGACCCCATCCTGGCCGAGGCAGTGGCGGATGCGGGCATCGGCCTGGCGGTGATGAACCGGCTGCTGCGCGCGGCGGGGTTTGCCGTCGAGCAAGCGGAGCAGTTGTAGTTTTATGACAAGCGGAGAAAGGGGTGCATCCGTGCGCGTGTTGTTCGTCTGCAGCGGCAATACCTGCCGCAGCCCCATGGCCCAGGCGCTGGCCGGGGCGTGGCTGGCCGATCATCCCGACCGGGACGCGGAGGCGATCGATGTAGCATCCGCGGGCCTGGTCGCTTATCCGGGGCAGGCCGCCTCTCCTGGAGCAGCCCAGGCCATGGCCGCTTGCGGCCTCAGCCTCGCGGATCACAGGGCCGTACCGCTCACGCCGGATACCGCACAGGGGGCGGATCTGATCCTTGCGATGACGGAGGGCCACGCCCGGGCCGTGCGGCGCTTGGCGCCGGGGGCGCGCGTGGAAAGCCTGTGCGCCTACGCGGGCGCGCCGGGCGAGGTGGCTGATCCTTACGGCGGGGATGCGGCGGTGTACGCCGCTTGCGCCCGACAACTGGCGGATTTGACGGCGCGGGCCATGGAGAGGCTGCGCGCTGAAGGGCAGAGATAAGGAGAGATGACCATGGGCATGAATATGGTATCCATTATCCTCAAAAAAAAGGCCGGAGAGGTGCTGACCACGGAGGAAATCCGCTTTGTGGCGCAAGGGGCCGCGAAAAATACCTTGCCGCCGGAGCAGCTTTCCGCCTGGCTGATGGCGGTCTGCTGGCGCGGCATGGATGACAGGGAGACCGCAGATCTGACGCTGGCCATGGCCTATTCCGGGGATGTGGTGGATCTCTCCGCCATCCCCGGCGTGTGCGTAGATAAACACTCCACCGGCGGCGTGGGGGATACCACCACCTTGGTGCTGGTGCCCCTGGTGGCTGCCTGTGGCGCGCCCGTGGCCAAGATGAGCGGCCGTGCCTTGGGCCACACCGGCGGCACCCTGGATAAGCTGGAGAGCATCCCCGGCATGCGTATCTACCTGGATCAGGCGGCGTTTATCGATCAGGTGCGGCGGGTGGGCTGCGCGGTGGTGGGTCAAACCCAAAGCCTGGCCCCGGCGGATAAACTGCTCTACGCTCTGCGGGATGTGACCGGCACGGTGGATTCACTGCCCCTCATCGCCTCAAGCATCGTCTCCAAAAAGCTGGCGGCTGGCAGCGGGGCCATTGTGCTGGATGTAAAGACCGGCAACGGCGCGTTGATGCCTACGCTGGATGCGAGCGTGGCCCTGGCCCGCGCCATGGTGCGCATCGGCAAGCTGGCGGGCAAGCCCACGCTGGCGCTCGTCACCGGCATGGAGGAACCGCTGGGCAGCCACGTGGGCAACGCCTTGGAGGTAAAGGAGGCCATTGATATCCTGGCGGGCCGCGCTGCAGGCCCCCTGCTGCGCGTCTCCCTGGCGCTGGGCAGCCAAATGCTGGTCGCCGCGGGCAAGGCGGCGGATCTGGTTCAGGCCGAGATCCTGCTGCAAAAGGCCCTGGCGAGCGGCGCCGGGCTGGCCAAGCTGCGAGATATGATTGCGGCCCAGGGCGGCGATCCCCGTGTGACGGAGGATGTGAGCCTGCTGCCCCGGGCGCGACACCTGTCGCCTGTGCCTGCTGAGCGGGATGGCTATGTGGATCACATGGATACGGTGGCCATCGGGCGCGCGGCGCAGCTGCTGGGCGCGGGCCGCGAGACCAAGGAACAGGCCATCGATACCGCCGTGGGCCTGGTGATGCACAAGCGCATCGGCGAGGCGGTGGCCAAGGGCGAGCCCGTCGCCACGCTGCACGCCAACGATCCGGCGCTGGCGCGGCAGGCCGCCGCTGTGCTGGCGCGGGCCGTGACCATAGGCGGCGCGCAGACAGCGCCGCCGCCCCTCATCCACGCGATCATTATGCCGGATACGGAAGAGTACTTCACTTAGGAGGAAACGCTATGCCCAAAGTCAGCCTCATCGTGCCCGCCTACAACGCCCAAGATACGCTGGGGGCGTGCCTGGCCTCGCTGCTCGCCCAAAGTTTGGATGATACGGAGATCATCGTGGTGGATGACGGCAGCACAGATGGTACGCCCGCCCTGCTGGATGGGCTGGCGACGGCGCACGCGCGTATCCGGGCTTTTCATCAATGCAACGGCGGCGGATCCGTGGCCCGCAACCGGGGTTTGGATGAGGCCCGGGGCGACTACATCACTTTTGTGGATGCGGATGATGTGCTGGAAGAATGCCTGGCGTCGCTGCACGAAGAAGCCGTGGCGTACGGCGCGGATATTCTCTTCTTCGGCTATGCGGCGGTGGGCGCGCAGCGCACAGAGTATCCCCTGCCCGAGGCGTGGCTGGGCCTGCGGGATAGGGCCTGGGCGCAGGCGCACATGCACGCCCTGGCCGGGCGCCTGGCTACGTGGGGCAAGCTGTACAGGCGTGGGTTGCTGGATGGGCTGCGCTTTGTGCCGGGCATTGTGCCGGGGCAGGATACGCTCTTTAGCGGCGAGGCCGTAGGGCGCGCATCCCGCTTTGGCTTTGCACCGGGGATGCCCTATCTTTACCGGCAACGCTTAGGCTCCGTGGTGCACCGCTACTGGCCGGATAGAGAGGAGCGCGCCGCGCGATATCTGGCGCAGCTTGACAGGCTGCGGCAAGATACTTCCTTAGACACAGATATCAAGCCGTTGCTGGGCGAGCTGTATGTCGACGCAACGCTGGGGGTGTGCGTCAACGCGTTTTTGCCCGGCGCGCCCCAAGGGTGGTGGGGGCGTTGGCGGCGCATACGCCGCTTTTTGGTGTGCCCCGCCGCGCGGGATGCGATGACCTTTGCGCGGCATTCTGCCTCAAAACATTACTGGAAGAGGCGCGTACTGTTCGCCAGCCTGCGCCTGGGGGTGACGTCGGTAGTCTATTTGTGGGCGCGATCTGTGGCGGCCAGGCGCACAAGTGACGCACAGGGCGCAAAAGGGGATATCCGCACGTGAAGATCAGTGTCGTCGTGCCCGCCTACAACGCCCAGGATACGCTGACGGCTTGTCTTGCCTCGTTGCTCGCCCAAAGCCTGGATGATATGGAGATCATCGTGGTGGACGACGGTTCTACGGATGATACGGTCGCCATCCTGGATGGGCTGGCGGCGGCGCACGCGCGCATTCGGGCCTTTCACCAACCCAACGGCGGCGGATCCGTGGCCCGCAACCGGGGTCTGGATGAGGCCCGGGGCGACTACATCACTTTTGTGGATGCGGACGATGTGCTGGAAGAATGCCTGGCGTCGCTGCACAGCGAAGCTGTGGCGCAAGATGCGGATGTGCTCTTCTTCGGCTGGATAGAGCAGGGCAAAGTGCGGCGCGAGCACCCTTGGCCGCCGGAGGCGGCCGGGTACTGGGATAGCGCGGGCATCGGCCCCTGGTTGCCGCGCTGCGCCGTGTCGCTTTCCGCCTGCTGCAAGCTGTACAGGCGCGCGTTGCTGGCAGGGCTGCGCTTTACGCCGGGCGTCGCCATCGCGGAGGATATGCTTTTCAGCATCCAGGCCATCGGCAGGGCGGCCCGCTTCGCTGTGGCGCCGCAGGCTTTTTACGCGTATGTTCAAAGGGGCGGTTCCGCTATTCACCGCTACCGGCCCGACCGGGCGGCGCTGGCGCTGCGCACATGCCGGGCTGCGGCAACGCTCTTCCCTGCGGATTATGCATCCGCGACGCCGGTGCACGATTGTGTGGCCACGCTCTACGGCAACATGGCGATGGAGGTGGCCATGGGCGAATTTTTACCGGGGTGCCCGCACAGCCTTTGGCAAAAAGCTGTGACGGTGTTCCGCTTTTTGGGGCAGCCCGCGTTCCGGCAGGGCTTTTTGCGTGCCTGCCGGGGCGCGCGCCTCACCCGCAAGCAGCGGGCGCTGCGGCTGTGCGTGCGGCTGTACCTGGTGCCCGTCATGCTGCTGTGGGCCAGGGGCTTTGCCACCAGGCGCGCCGCTCAGGCGGAAGATTGACAATCACGCCCCGTTTGGGATAGTATAAAACGGTATCAATGCGCGCCGCCATGCCCCTCAAAAGCGGCGGCAACCACGGGGAGGATACAAGGTGAGTGAGGCACGCGCGCGCAGGCGCGGTTGGGTGAAGGGCATCGCGCTGCTGGGCGCGTGCTTATTTTTATGGGTGGGTTTGGACGCCCTGGCGGATGTCAACATCAGTCCTTCTGGCCGGCTGACCTTTGTGCCCGCGGCGCAGCGCGCCGGGGATCAGCAGTACACGCTGACCGTGCGCGGCCTCTCAAGGGGTGAACCGGGCGAGGCGCCCGCAGAGGTAGCCTGTCTGCCGGATGCGGTGTTCGGTATCTATGCCATGGATGCCCAGGGCATCATGGCCCCCTGGCCCGACCCCCAGGCCCCCCAGCGCGCCTACCAGGTGCGCAGCGGTAGCGCGCCGGTGCGCTTCGCGCTATCCGGCGAGATCGCCTTCTTCATGAAGCAGGAGCAGGCGCCTCGCGGTTACCTGCCCAGCCCGGAGGGCTATTGGCCCATCGGCGAGGAGCGGGATCTGGTGTTTGAGAACGCTATGCCCGGCGGCCTGGTGGTCGCCGTGCGCGATATGGATGGCGCGCCCCTGGCCGGCGCGCAGCTGTGGCTGACGCTACCGGGCCAGGCCGAGCCCGTAGCCCGGGGCCAGAGCGGGCAGGATGGCCTGTGGCGGGTGGATGCGCTGCCGGCCGGAGACTATCTGCTGCGGGATGTGCCTCCGGCGGGCTACCTGCCCGCGCGTGAGGCGCAAGTAACCCTTGCGGTGAACCGCGCGGCCTGGGCCCAAGCGATCTTTGAACACGGGGAGCCGGGCACGCTGACCCTGCGTGTCCGCGCCCTCTCTTTGGATGAAGCCGGGCAAACCGTCCTTGCGCCGCTCCCGGGGGTGACAGCCCGGGTGACGGATGCCGCTGGCCGCCCCGCCATTTCGTTGCTGGATGGCCAGACCGTGGCATTGACCACGGATTCGAATGGCTGGGCGCAGGCGGCGCTGTCTGCGGGGGAATACACGCTGCAGGTGGATGCCGCCTCCGCGCCGGATCTGCTGCCCGGTGAGACGCACCACACCTTCGCGGTTGCGGATGGTCAGGCCACGCCGATCACCGTGGATTTTGCCGACAGACGGGGCAGGGCGCGGCTGCGGGTCTACGGCTTTGCCGGCGAGGATGCCGCGCAGGCGCCGCTGCCGGGTGTCGCGATCACCCTATCCAAGGATGAGCGGGATTTCGGCCCCTACCTGACGGATGCGGGCGGCGCGGCTCTGACAGAGCCCCTTGAGGCCGGGCATTACACCCTGCGAGCCGAGAACCTGCCCGCAGGATACGAGTTGCCCCGCGCCCTGTGGGTGGGGGATGCCCAGCAGCCCTGGCAGCAGGCCAGGCTGACCATCGCCCCGGCTGCATTGCTGGATGTGCAGCTGGCCTGCCCCTCGGTGGTGACAGGCGCGTACACGCTGGCCTTGGGCGCCCTGGGCGAGGATGGCGACATAACGCCTCAGCCCGTTGGTACGGTGAGCCTGGCCGTACTGCACCCGGATGGCGCCCCGGTTTGGGATGCCCAGGGCGAGCCGCTCACCCTGCAAACAGAGCAAGACGGATCCTTTTCGCTCACCCTGCCCGCCGGGGAGTATGCGGTGCTGGCGCTGGATGTACCCGGCGCGCTGCCGGATGCCCCGGTGACCATCTTCCTGCCGCCAGATCAGGATGGCGCGGTACTGCTGCCCGTGCCCCAGGCGCGCCTGGGGCTGCGCGCGGTGGATGCGGATGGGGCGCGGCTGGGCGAGGCCCTCTACCGGATCAGCGGAGCTTCCGGCGCTTCTTTGGATGTGGCGTGCGACGGAACGGGGCGGGCGGTGTCGCCCCTGCTCGCGCCGGGCGCCTATCAGGTCACATCCCTGCAAAACCCGGCGGGTTACGCGGATGCCCCTGCCGTATCCGTAACGCTGGCGGCGGGCCGCTTCACTTGGCAAGACATGCCGCACCCCCAGTGGGGCCAGTTGGATATCGCCGTGTTGGGCCGCGCGCTGGATGCCCAGGGCCAGGCGCAGGATGTACCCCTGGCGGATGTGGCCGTGGCCCTGCTGGCCCTGCCGGATGGCGCGGATGCGCGGAACACGGCGGCCTACCTGCCCTTCGGCGGCGCGTTGCGCACGGATGCCCGCGGCGTGGCCTCTTGCCGCCTGCCCGCCGGTACGTACCTGCCCGTCGTCGCGCCGGATGCGTGGCCGGCGGGCTTTGCCGCGGGTGAGGCCCCCACCCCCGTGATCGTGGCCGACGGCGCGCAGACCGCCGCGTCGGTGGTGGGCGCGGATACGCGCGGCGGTTTCCGCCTGGCCCTTCGAGATGCCACGGATCAGGCGCAGCCCCTCACCGGCGCGGCCTTCCGCCTGGTGGGGTCGGATGGATCGGGCATAGACGAAACCCTGGCGCCGGATGCCCGGGGCGAGTTTGCCCGCCTGGGGCTGCCGCGGGGGACCTATACCCTGCGGCAGTTGCGCGCGCCGGAAGGTTACGATCCCCTGCCGGATCAAACGCTCGCTGTTGAGGGCGGCGCGCTGCTGACGGGTACGCTGGTCAACGCCCGCCGAGGCACGCTGAGCGTGGATAAGCGCGGCTACACTTTCAACGCGCAACTGCAGACTTTCCGCGTCGCCCTGCAGGGGCGCTATGGCTTATACACTGCCCTGGGGGATGCGTATGCGCCCTACCCTTCCGAACAGGATCAGTATGTGCTGGCCGCCAACATGGCGGCGGATCGCGGCAGGGTTCTCTCCGTCGCCTTGCCCGCCAGCCCGGATGGCGCAACCTACTATCTGCGCGAGATGCCGGGCTCCGCATCCCAGGGGTATGTGGATGATCAGCAGTACCACCCTGTGCAGGTCTATCCCGGTCAGCACACGCTGGCCGAGGTGGCCGCTACAGCGGATAAGGGCTTCTTCACGCTGACCCTGGCTGAGGCGGGCACAGGCGCGCCTTTGGATGGCGGGCGCTTTGCGCTGTACGCCGCCGCAGGCGGGATGGATGGTGCGCCGGTGTGGGAGAAGGATCCCGCCCTTACCTTCACGGTATCCGGTGGAAGCTATCAAAACGAGATGGCTCTGCCAGTGGGCAGCTACCGTGTGGTGATGACGGAAGCGCCCCAGGGATACATGCTGGATGCCACCCTGTTCCCCGTGGAGGCCCGGGTGGATATCCCCGCTTACGTCACCCATGGCAACCCTGTGGCGCAGGTTGCGATGCAGAGCGCCGCCCGGCCCAAGCCGAATCAGGTGCGCGCCGCGCTGGGCGTGGGGCAACCCATCCCGGCGCAGGGCGCGAGGCTGTTGCCCGTGGCCACGGGGCTGGAAAACGCCTCGGCGACGCCCCTGCTCGGTCTCACACTGGAGATCTCGCTGCCGGATGATGCCGACGCCCACATTGCGGGGCTTTCCCTGGGCCGCGCGAGAGATGGGCAGGGCACGCCCGTGGCTGCGCAAGTGTTCTACAAGCTGGCGCAGGGTGGCTGGCGGTGGGATGATCCCCGCCTGGCGCAGGGGCTGGATCAAGGGGAGGCGCAGATTTCCCTGGCCGATGTGTCTCAGCGCGTGACAGCGGTGCGTGTGCGCTACATGGATGATTCTCTGAACGCGGGGCCAGTAGGTTTGGGCTTCGCGGCGGGGGCAGCCCAGGTGGGGGCCGGCTTCACAGCCGATGGCTGCGCTGTGCTGGTACAGGGCCCGGCAGGGGGCAGGCTCTCCTTGGCGCTCGCTTATCGCTATCAGTACGCGGATGAATCGGGCCACACCGTGCTCACGGACGAGGCACGCCGTGTGGCGGATGGGACTTTCTTGGCGGATGCGGCTTCTCCGCTGCCCGCCTTTAAACAGGCGGATGCTTCGGGCGCGGTGCTGGGCGGCTTGTGGGGAGAGCAAGGCATGCCCAATGGTTATTGGGATGGGCAAGAGAGCCCCCGCCTCAGCGTCCCGCCCGTCAACGTGCGGCTCCTGGATGAAAGCGGGGCCGTGGTGGCGGAGCAGACCAGCGGGCGAGACGGCACTTTCCTTTTCGCGGATGTTCCTCTGGGCACGTATCGCTTACGCTTCCTGCCTTTGGAAGCCGGCTACATGCCCGCGCCGGCGGTTGCTGACGCGCTGGGCGGCAGCGCGGTGACGGATGCGGCCGCGGGCACCACCGATCTCTTTGCGCTCACGCCGGGTCAGCGGCAGCACATGGCTTGGGTGGGGCTGATGCGTGCCGCCCAGGCCCAGGGCTCCGTGCGCTTAGAGGGGGATGTGCAGGCCGGGCTGGCGGATGTGGCGGTCACCCTGTGGCGGATAGATACCCAGGCGGCCCCTCAGCCCGTGGCGGAAGCGCGCACGGATGCCCAGGGCGCTTACAGCTTTGGCGGCCTGGCGCCCGGCAGTTATCGGGTACGCTATACCCTGCCCCAAGGCGCGCTCTTTGCGCGCGGCACATCCCTGGCGCTGGATGAGACGGGCAGCGCGGGCGAGAGCGACGCTTTCACTGTGGGCGCGGGCGATGCGCAGACCCTGCCCCCTGTGGCCGCGGTGCTTACCGCCGGCGTCTCTGGCACAGTGTGGCTGGATGCGGATTTTGACGGGCTGCGTTCCCCCGCCGAGGCGGTGATGCCCGGCGTGCAAGTGGCGCTGTTAGGGGCCGACGCGGCCCTTCCCCTGCAGCAGACCGTTACGGATGCCCAGGGCGGCTACGCCTTTGCGGGCCTGTACCCCGGCGATTACCGCGTGCGCTTCACGCTGGCCGACAGTTACGTGTTCACCCGTTCCCCGACGAATGGCGCGGGCAGCGCGGTACGGGGCGCTTCCGGCGGCGTGGGGGATACACCCGTGCTCTCCCTGGCCATGGGCCGGGCGGTCACGGGCGTGGATGTGGGTTGCACGCTGCCGGCCAGCGTGCGCATCATCACCTGGCAAGATGCCCACTACCAAGGCGAGCGCCCGGCCAACGCGCGCGGCGTGGCGGGGGTACGCGTAGCCCTGGTGCGGACGGATGCGGCGGATGAGAATGTTGAGGCGACGACCTGGCGCACCACGGATGTGGATGGAACCCTCAGCTTGGATCAATTGCCCCCCGGCGCGTACCGGTTGCGCTATGAGCTGCCGGATGGCTGGTTACCCACGCGCGGCGGCCTGCTGCCCCAGGACGGACAATCCCAGGGGCTTTCCGATGCCTTCCGGCTCAACATGGGCGAAAAGGATTACCCCGTGGATATCGGCCTGTATCTGCCCGGCACGGTGCGTGGCACAGCCTGGCAGGATGCCAACGGCAACGGCCTGCTGGATGTGGGCGAGGCGGGGCTGCCCGGCGTCACGGTACGCCTGCTGCAGGGCGAGACAGTCGCCACCCAAACGCAGACGGGCGCGGATGGCGTGTACAGTTTAGAAGGCCTGCCCCCCGGCAATTACACGTTGCAGGCGGTTTTGCCGCAGGGGCACGTGTTCAGCGGCACAGCCCGCGCGGCTGAAAGGGGCGCGCCGCCCAGGGCGGATACGGATACCGGCGCGTCGCAAGCGCCCTTTGCCCTGGCCATGGGGGAGACGCTGGATCATATGGATATTGGCGCGGTGGCGGTGGGATCGGTCTCCGGCCTGCTGTGGACAGATGGGGACGCCAGCGGTGACAGGCAGCCCGGCGAGGAAGCGCTGGCCCAGGCGGCGGTGCGCCTCTACACAGTGGTGGGCGACAGCGAGCGCCCGGTATCCGAGACTTGGACGGATGCGGGCGGCGCGTTCATTTTCACCGGTCTGCGGCCCGGTTCCTACGCCCTGGCCGTCACGCTGCCCGCGGGCTTTGTGCCCACGCGCGCGGGCAGGCACGGCGATTCGCCCGTGAGCTTCCTGCCCGGCGAGGCGGACGAGGTGCACAGCGAGGTGTTTGCCTTGGCCATGGGGCAGGATGTGGCGGGCGTGGCCCTGGGCGCGCTGCGCCTGGGCACCGTGGCCGGCGAGGCGTGGGATGACGCCGATTTTGACGGTCTGCGCGGTGAGGCGGAGCGCCCTCTGCGCGGCGTGGCGGTGACCCTGCTGCGCGAAGGGGAGGATGAACCCGTAGCCTCTCTGCTCACCGGCAGGCAAGGCGCGTACCGCTTTGATGGCCTGCAGCCCGGCAACTACACCGTGCGCTTCGATCTGCCGGAAGGCTACCGCTTCACCCAGGAGGATGGGGACAGCGCGGTGCCCTTTGCGCCGGGACGGCAGGCGGAAACCCAGCCTTTCTACCTGGGCATGGGCGAGACGGTGGCAGACGTGAACGTGGGTGCACTGCTGCCTGCGTCCCTATCCGGCACAGCCTGGCTCGACACGAACAACAACGGTCTCTTTGATGCGGGGGAATCGCCCTTGCCTGGCGTGCGCGTGGGTGTGGCGCCGGAGGATGCGGAAGATGAACCCCTGGCGGATGCGCTCACCGACGAGCGCGGCGCTTGGCGTGTGGGCGACATAATGCCCGGCCTGTACGTGCTGAACGTGCAGCTGCCGGATGGTTGCGTGTTCGTCCGGGATGCCCGAGGCAGCGCCCGGGGCAGCGTTCTTACCGATGTAGACGACAGCTGGGCCATTGGCCAGCCCATGGCCCTGGGGGCGGGGCAGCGCGTCACAGAGATGTACATCGGCGGCGTATCCACCGCCCGGGTGACGGGCAGCGTGTGGGCGGATGCCGATGATGACGGCGTGCGCGGCGCGGGGGATGGGCCCCTGCCAGGCGCGGTCATCAGCCTGGCGCGCGAGGGCGAGATCGTGGCCCAGACCCAGACAGGGGTGGACGGAAGCTACGCCTTGGAAGGTTTGCGGCCCGGCGCGTACCGCATCACCTGTACACTGCCGGAAGGCAGCATATTCGCCCGCCCGCCCCAGGGCAGCGCGGGCACCCTGATGGCCGGTACGGATGCCCGCGCGGGCCAGGGCGAGGCCTTCACCCTCACCGGCGGTCAAAGCCTTGCGGGGCAGGATATCGGCGCGGTGGCGGAGGCCGCCATCAACGGCGTCTGCTGGGTGGATGCCTTGCAGACCGGGGCGTGGGATGCCGGCCAGCCCGGCCTGCCGGGGGCCTTGGTAGAGCTGCTGGATGAGGCGACCGGCGAGGTGCGCGCCAGCGTACAGACCCTGGCGGATGGCGCTTTCCGTTTCGGTGCGCTGCGCGCGGGCATCTACGCACTGCGCTACACCCTGCCGGAGGGTTACCTTTTCGCCAAGGGCGCGCCCCTGGCGGCGCTGAACGCAGAGGAGACACAGGGGGCACTGGCATCCGTTGTCCTGGCCGCCGGGCAGGCGCAGCAGACGTCTGCAGTGGGTGTGGTGCGCGGCGCGAGCGTGCGCGGCACGGCGTGGGAGGATAGTGACGCGGACGGGGCCTTGGGCGCCAGTGAACCGCCGCTGCCCGGCGCGTTGGTGACGCTGCTGCTGGATGCGGGGCAGGGCCCGGCTCCCTACAGAGAGACCCAGGCGGATGAGGCAGGTGTCTACGCCTTTGATGCCCTGCGCCCCGGCGTCTATGCTGTGCGCTTTGCGCTGCCGGGGACCTACCTGTTCACGCTGCCGTCGGCTGATGCGAATGCCAGATCCTCCGCGGTGCCCGCACAGGCCGGGCAGGTGGGCGATACGCCTCCCTTTGCCTTGACCATGGGTGAAAACCTGCGCAACATGAACGCGGGCGGTATCCTGGCGGGCATGCTGGGAGATACCGCGTGGGTGGATGAGAACGCCAACGGCCTGCAGGATTACGGTGAGCCGCCGCTGCCGAATGTGCGCGTGGTGCTCTTTGCCCTGGGCGAAGGCGGCAGCCGCGAGATGGCGGGCGAGGCGGTCACCGATCAATATGGCCTCTATCGCTTTGATGGGCTGCGGCCCGGGCGCTACGTGGTGCGGGCGGAGCTGCCACCGGGTTATCGCCTTACCACCCGGCGCGACGACCTGCCGGAGATTGACAGCAACTTTTCCCAAAGCGACGGCAGCGCGGGGGAGAGCGAAATTGTGGTCATAGGTTCCGGCGAGGCCAGGCGAGATATCGACATCGGCGCGCAAAGGATACCGTAAAGGCCTTGCCAATCTGCGCCAAAGCGTATACAATAAAGGTGACAAATCATTCTGCGAAAAACCGAATGGGAGGGCATGCTACCCATGGTGAAGGACATCATCGAAACCGCCAAGGCCAAGATGGGCAAGACCGCCGACGTGCTGCGCAACGAGCTGATGGCTATCCGCGCGGGCCGCGCCAACCCGCAGTTATTGGATCGCATCAGCGTGGATTACTACGGCACCATGACGCCCCTGACGCAAATGGCCAACATCACCGCGCCGGAACCGCGCCTGCTGGTCATCTCCCTGTGGGATGTGAAGGCATTGCCTGCGGTGGAAAAGGCCATTCTCAAATCAGACTTGGGGCTGAACCCCACCAACGACGGCAAGGTGATCCGCCTGGCCCTGCCAGAGCTGACCGAGGAGCGCAGGCGCGACTTAACCAAGGTGGTGCGCAAGAGCACCGAAGATGCCAAGGTGGCCATCCGCGCCATCCGCCGGGATGCCATTGAACAGCTTAAAAAACTGAAGAAGGACAGCGGCGTACCCGAGGACGAAGAGAAAAAGGCCGAGGACGACATGCAAAAACTGACGGATAACGCCATCAAGGATCTGGATCGCATCTGCGCGGATAAGGAAAAGGAGATTATGGACGTGCGATGAGCCATGATCGCTTGCTGGGCTGGCCATTGGATGCGGCGCTGCAAGAGTTGGCCGCCCAGGGCCTGCACCCCGGCGTGGATTTTATTGCCCCGCCCCACGGGGATGCGCAAGGCCGCGTTTGGCGCGTGGTGCGCGTGGGGCAGGGGGGCGAAACGCTGGCGGTGTGCGCGTTCTTGCATACCGTAGCCCAGGATGGGCAGAAGATAGAATAGCGTGGGTGGCTGTCCCAGTCCGGTGCGCCTAGGCGCACGCCGGGAGGACAGCCGCTTGCGTACAGAGGGACGATGGCATGGCTTGGCTTTCCGCTTGGTTGCAACGCAAGAAGATCCCGCAGGCATTGCCGGCGCTGAGCGTGTCGGCACTGCCCCGGCATGTGGCCGTCATTATGGATGGCAACGGGCGCTGGGCCAAGCGCCACGGGCAGCCCCGCGCCTTCGGCCACCGGGCCGGGGTAGAGGCGTTGCGCGCCGTCATCCGTGAGAGCAGCGACCTGGGCATCCGCGCCCTCAGCCTGTACGCCTTTTCTACGGAGAACTGGGCGCGCCCCGCCGAGGAAGTGCGCGCGCTGATGGGGTTGCTGCTGGAGTTCTTTGGCAAAGAGATTGAGGAACTCCACAAAAAGAATGTGCGTATTACCATCTTGGGCGATGTGGCGGGCATGCCCGCCCCCCAACGGGAGGCGTTGTGCGAAGCCATGGCGCGCACCCAGGGGAATACCGGGCTGCGGTTGAATATAGCCCTCAACTACGGGGGCCGGGCGGATATCGTGCAGGCGGCCCAGGCCCTGGCCCGGCAGGCCGTTTCGGGGGAGATCGCGCCGGAGGATATCAGCGAGGCGCGTTTTGCCCAGGCCCTGTACACGGGGGATCTGCCGGATGTGGACTTGCTCATCCGCACCAGCGGCGAGCAGCGGCTGAGCAACTTTTTACTCTACCAGTGCGCTTACGCAGAGTTTGTCTTCACGGATGTGCTTTGGCCGGATTTTGGCGTGGATGCCTACCGCCGGGCACTGGCCGAGTATGGGCGCAGGGCGCGCCGCTTCGGCGGGCTTGGCAAAGAGCAAGCGCGCCCGGGCGTGGAAGGGGGAGGGGTATGCTAAAGCGAACGATCACCGGGGCCTTGGCCCTGGCCGCCGCAGGCGTGGTGCTGTTCTACAGGGGCTGGCTGGCGAATATCGTCGTGATGCTGCTGATGCTGGGCGGCCTGTGGGAGGAGTACGAGGCATTCGGCCACCGGCACAAACCGTTGCGCTGGCCGGCCTTTCTCATCTCGCTGCTCACGCTGCCTGCTTATCTGTGGCTGGGGGTCAAGTCTCTTGCGCCGCTGTTGGTGTTTGGCACGCTGCTCATCATGGCGGTTATCTGTTTTCGCAAAGAACCGCAGTGGTTGGATGCCGCTGTATCCATCTACCCCGTCATCACGGTTTACGCCCCATTGGCGTTGATGCTGCTGTTCTTTGGCGGCCTGCTGCCACAGCCGCAGGGCGTGCACTTGGTGCTGTTGGTCCTGGTGATCGCGTTGCTGTCGGATACCTTCGCCTACTTTGTGGGCGTGCTCTTCGGGCGCCACCCGTTCTGCTCGGCGGTCAGCCCCAAAAAGACTGTAGAGGGTGCGGTGGCCGGGCTGGTGGGCAGCGTGGCCGGGGCTGTGGCCTGCACCACGGTGCTCACGCGCCTGGGTTACTTTACCCCCCGTCTGCCGGATGTGGTGTGCCTCGGCTTGCTGGGCGGCGCGGCTGCCCAGGTGGGGGATCTGACGGCATCCCTGGTTAAACGCCACTGTGGCATTAAGGATTTTGGCAGCATCTTTCCGGGCCACGGCGGCATCATGGATCGTATGGATAGCGTGCTCTTTACGCTGATGGTGGTGTGCTGCTACGCGTTGCTGCTGCCCTGGCGCATCCCGGCATAACGCGGCAAAGGGGGAGAGGGCGGCTGTGCGCAGGCTTTCTATACTGGGGTCTACAGGCTCCATCGGCACCCAGGCGCTGGATGTGGCCCTTCGCCATCGGGATCGCTTCGCCGTCACCGCGCTGGCGGCCCACAGCAACGCCCCGCTGCTCTTTGAGCAGGTGCGGCGCCTTCGTCCGGCCATGGCAGGGCTGGTGATAGAGCCGCCCGAAATACCGGCGGATCTGCGTTTCTGCGATTGGGTCTTTGGCCCGGAATGCCTGGTGGCGGCCGCGAGGGCGCCGGTGGATGCGGTGCTGGTATCCGTGGTGGGCTTTGCCGGGCTGCACGGGGTGTTGGCCGCGCTGGATGCCAGGCACGCGGTGTTGCTGGCCAATAAGGAGCCGCTGGTGGCCGCCGGGGCCCTGGTCACCCAGGCTGCGCGGCGTGCGGGCAAAGCCTTGCTGCCGGTGGATAGCGAGCACAGCGCCATCTTTCAGTGCCTGCAGGGGGCGGGTGAAAACAGGCCGCGCCGCCTGCTGCTGACCGCCTCGGGCGGGCCCTTTCGTACCTGGGCCCCCGCGGATATCGCCAAGGCCACGGTGACCCAGGCCCTGGCGCACCCCAACTGGGTGATGGGCAACAAAATCACCATCGATTCGGCCACCATGATGAACAAGGCGCTGGAGATCATTGAGGCCCACTGGCTCTTTGATGTAGCGCCGCAGCAGATCGAGGTGCTGGTGCACCCCCAGAGCGTGGTGCACTCCGCCGTAGAGTTTGCGGATGGGGCTGTCATCGCGCAGCTGGGCACGCCGGATATGCGTCTGCCCATTCTCTACGCCATGGCCTATCCGGATCGTTTGTCCACAGGCGGCGCGTACCTGGATCTGGCTGCGCTCGGCGGTCTGTCCTTTGAGACGCCGGATGAGGCCAAGTTTCCCGCGCTATCCCTGGCCTATGGCGCGCTGGCCGCAGGGGGCAACGCCCCGGCGGTGCTCAACGGCGCCAACGAGGTGGCGGTAGACGCCTTTCTGCAGGGGCGCATGCCTTTTGGGGGCATCGCCGCCCTGGTGGCGGAGACGCTGGCGCGGGTGCCTCAGGCGCCCACGGATTCCCTGGCGGCGGTGGTAGAGGCGGATGGGCAAGCCCGGCGGCAGGCCCAGGCGTTGCTGCCTGTCGGATAGTCGGTGAAAGGGGTTGACAGGTTGGCACAGTTACAGACCTTGGGCTACGTACTGGCGGCCTTACTGCTGCTGGGCGTGCTCATCACGGTGCATGAGTTAGGGCACTTTTTGGCCGCCAGGCTTAGCGGCATGGCGGTGAACGAGTTTGCCATTGGCATGGGCCCTAAGCTGTTCTCCCGCAAGGGCAAGCAGGGCACCATCTATTCTCTGCGCGCTTTTCCATTGGGCGGTTTTTGCCTGTTCTACGGCGAGGATGACGAGGTGGATGACCCGCGCGCGTACAACCGCCAGCCGCTCTACAAGCGTTTTTTATCCGTGCTGGCCGGGCCAGGCATGAATTTTCTGCTGGCCATACTGGTGCTCACCGGTATGCTGGCCATCATCCCCATGTGGCGCAGCACGCCGCAGATAGATCAGGTAGCGGCGGATCGCCCCGCGGCCCGTGCAGGGCTGCTGCCGGGGGATATGGTGCTCAGTGTGGATGGCGCGCCCGTCAAGAGCGGGGAAGACGTCATTCACCTCATAGGGCGCGCGCAGTCCGCATCCATTACGCTGCTGGTGCGCCGGGGCGAGGCGGAGCAGGTGTTCACGCTCGTCCCCGCTTACGACGAGCAGGCGCAGGGCTTCAAGATCGGCATCGTGCTGGCGGCACAGCAGGGACGCCTGGCGCTGCCCCAGGCGGTAGGCCAAGCCTTTGTGCAGAGCGGAGAGGCTGTGCGGATGCTGTACGCCGCCCTGCGGGATCTTGTGCTGAAGGGACAGGGCGCGGATGGCATGGCGGGCCCCGTGGGCACCATCAACCTCATTCAGCAGCAGACCCGGGAGAACGGGCTGAGCATGTATCTGTGGCTTGCGGTGGTGATCAGCATCAACCTGGGGTTCATGAACATGCTGCCCATCCCCGGGCTGGATGGCAGCCGGCTCATCTTTTTTCTGGTGGAAGCCGTGCGCCGTAAACCCGTCAACCGCAGGGTAGAGGGCATGATTCAC
Source organism: Oscillospiraceae bacterium (assembly GCA_031286995.1). Taxonomy (GTDB): domain Bacteria; phylum Bacillota; class Clostridia; order Christensenellales; family Aristaeellaceae; genus JAITTS01. The sequence continues at coordinate 10,031 of JAITTS010000003.1, read as the reverse complement.
TTTGCCGGGTTCGTGCTGCTCATCGGGCTGATGCTGGTCTTCACATATCAGGATATCGCGCGGCTCATCGCGGGGTAGGGGGGGCGACCATGGGCAAGGCGACAAGGCCGGTCTTTGTGGGGGGCGTGCAGATAGGCGGCGGCGCGCCAGTGACGGTACAATCCATGACCAATACGGATACGCGGGATGTCGCGGCCACCCTGGCGCAGATACGCGCCTTGGCGGATGTGGGCGCGGATATCGTGCGCGTGTCGGTATACGACATGGCCTGCGCGCAGGCAGTGCGTGCGCTGGCGGCACAGAGCCCCGTGCCCTTGGTGGCGGATATTCACTTTGACCACAGGCTGGCCGTGGCCGCGGTGGAAAACGGCGTGCATAAGCTGCGCATCAACCCCGGCAACATCGGCGGCGCGGCCCATGTGCGCTTGCTGGCGGATTGTCTCAAGGCCCATCGGGTGCCCGCGCGGGTGGGGGTGAACGGCGGATCGCTGGAGAAGGATCTGCTGGCCAAGTACGGCGGCCCAACCCCGCAGGCCATGGTGGAGAGCGCCTTGGCGCATGCCCGCTTGCTGGAGAATTGCGGCTTTTCGGATATCGTGCTCTCTATGAAAGCATCCAATGTGCCCGATACGGTGGACGCCTATCGCTTGGCTGCCGCGCAGTGCGATTATCCGCTGCACCTGGGCGTCACAGAGGCAGGGCTGCCCGAGCAGGGCACAGTTAAATCCGCTGTCGGCATCGGCGCGTTGCTGCTGGATGGCATCGGCGATACGCTGCGCGTATCCCTCACGGGCGACCCCGTGGCGGAGCCCCCCGTAGGGCTGGATATCCTGCGCGCCGCAGGCCTGCGAAACGACCGGCTGACCATCGTCGCCTGCCCCACCTGCGGGCGCGCCCGCATTGATGTGGCGGGTATCGCCCGGCGCGTGCAGCAAGAGGTGGGGCACCTGCCTCTGCCACTGACCGTGGCGGTGATGGGGTGCGTGGTCAATGGCCCCGGTGAGGCCAGGGAAGCGGATATGGGCATAGCGGGCGGTGACGGCGCGGGCGCGCTCTTCGTCAAGGGTGAACCGCCGCGCAAGGTGACGGGCGACCTGGCGGATGCGCTCATCGCGCTGGTACGGGCGCGCGCCGCGGGCCTGTAATCGCGCAAGAAAACAAAGGATGAAAGCGGGGAGAGGGCAATGATCTCGGCCGGCATCGGGCAGGATGATTGGCGCGCGCTCTTCGGTGGTGCGCTGGGGGATCTGCTGCCCCATCTCACCTTGGAGAAGGTGCGCGTCAATCAGCGGGCCACTCAGGTGTTGGTCTGTTTTTTATCCGACACATTGGTGGGGGAGAAGGATTTTCTCGCCATGAAAGGCGCTATTTCACAGGCCTTTCCGGCTGCCAAGGTATCCCTGCGCGTGGCTTGCCCCGCCCTGGCGGATGATTTTGCCGCACACACGGATCGGTATGCCGCCTTCTTATCCGACTGTGTGCGGCGGCACTGCCCCATCGCCCAGCCCTGGCTGGATCAAGCCGTTTGGCGGGTAGAGGGTAAGGAGCTGCTGCTGGAGGCGCCCACCGACACTTGTCGCCGGTACTTTGAGGATGGGGAGACGCTGGAGAGGGTGCGGCGCGTGCTGCGCGAGGTATTCCGGCTGGAACTGCCGGTGCGCGTCACCCTGGCCGAAGATCACGCCAGCCAGATGGAGGCGATGATGCAGGCCCGCCGGCGGGAGGAGGAGGCCATTGAGGCATCCTTTGCCCAGCAGCCCCAGACTGCGCCGGACAAGAATGGGGCGCAGAAGAAAGGCCCCATTCTGGGGCGGGCCATTGCAGGGCCTCCCGTGGATATCGGGGAGCTGACCGAGGAAAGCGGCCGGGTGATCGTGCGCGGTGAGGTGATTGCGGCCGAGACCAGGCAGATCAAGGGCGGCGACCGGGTGTTGTTGATTTTTGCACTGACTGACTACACCGGCACCATTCAGTGCAAGGCCTTTTTGCGCTATAAAAACGCCTACAGAAAGGGCGAAGCGCAAGCGCAAACGCAGGAACCCACTGAGCAAGAGCGCCGGGCGGTGCAGGCAGTCATTGACGCTGTCAAGGCGGGCGCCTGCCTCTGCGTCCGGGGGGATTGCCGCTACGACACGTTCGCCAAGGGCATCAACCTGATGGTGGGCGACATCAGCGCGGCCGAAAAGCCGCAGCGCAGGGATGAAGCCCCCAGCAAGCGGGTAGAATTGCACATGCATACGCAGATGAGCAGCATGGATGGGGTCTCATCCGCCAAGGCGCTCATCGCACAGGCAGCGGCTTGGGGGCACCCCGCGGTGGCGGTGACGGATCACGGTGTGTTGCAGGCCTTTCCCGACGCTTTTGCCGCGGCGGCAGAGCACCACATCAAGCTGATACCGGGCCTGGAAGCCTACCTGGTGGATGAAGGCACGCTGGTAGACCATCCGACGGATAGGGATTTGCGTCAGCCCATCGTAGTGCTAGATTTTGAGACCACCGGCCTCTCTGCCCGCAAAGACCGCATCATTGAGGTGGGCGCGGTGCGCCTGATAGACGGCCAGGTTACAGAGGAATTTTCGATCATGGTCAACCCCGGCGTGTCCATACCGCCCCGCATCACACAGATCACGGGCATAACCGATATCATGGTGCAGGATGCCAGGGCAGCGGCGCAAGTATTGCCCGAGCTGCTGGCCTTCATCGGTGACGCGCCCATCGCGGCCCATAACGCGGCTTTTGATGCATCCTTTCTGCGGGAGGAATGCCGCCGCGCGGGCGCGCATTGCGCGCCCGCGGTCATCGACACGCTGGAGTTCGCCCGCAGGCTCTATCCCCAAATGAAGAGCCACAGGCTGGCGGCACTGTGCAAGCACCTGGGTATCACCAACAAAAACGCCCACCGGGCGGTGCACGATGCCAGGGCCACCGCCCTGGCGCTGACTCATATGCTGAATGCCGCGCGGGATCGCGGCGCGCGTACGCTCAGCGACCTATCCGCAACCATGAGTTGGGGGGCCATCGGCGAGGCCCGGCACGCCATTCTGCTGGCCACATCCCAGCAGGGTATGGTCAACCTGAACCGCCTGGTATCCGAGGCGCATCTTAGGTATTTCCGCAAGCGCCCCCACATCCCCCGTTCGTTGCTGCAGGCACACCGCGAGGGCATTCTGGTGGGTTCTGCGTGCGAGGCGGGCGAGGTGTTCCGTGCCGTGCTGAATGGGGAACCGGCGGAAACGCTGCTGCGCGTGGCCAAGTTTTACGATTATTTAGAGATACAGCCGACGGCCAACAACGCCTTTTTGGTGCGCGAGGGCCAGGTGGCGGATGAAGAGGGCCTGCGCGCGCTCAACCGGCGCATTGCGGATCTGGCGGACGAACTGGGCATCCCTGTGGTGGCCACCGGAGATGTGCACTTTTTGCAGCCGCAGGATGCGGCCTTTCGCGCTGTGCTGATGGCGGGGCAGGGCTATCGGGATGCGGATGAGCAGCCCCCGCTGTACCTGCGCACCACTGAGGAAATGCTGGCGGAATTTGCCTATCTGGGGCCGCATCGCTGCCGGGCCGCCGTGGTGGATAACCCCCAGGCCATTGCGGAAAAGGTGGGCGAGCTATGCCTTTTCCCCAAACACCCGGAAGGCCGCGACACCTTTCAGCCCTACTGGCCGGATGCGGCGGATAACATCCGCATGACGGCCACAGATACCGCACGCGCTCGCTACGGCGATGTGCTGCCCCCGGTGGTGGAGGCGCGGCTTAAAAAAGAGCTGGATGCCATCATCGGCTACGGCTTCGCCACCCTGTACAACATTGCGGAAAAACTGGTCAAAAAATCCATGGCGGATGGGTACCTGGTGGGATCGCGCGGGTCGGTGGGCTCATCCTTTGTGGCCACTATGTGTGGCATTACGGAGGTCAACCCCCTGCCGCCCCACTACCGCTGCCCCAACTGCCGCCACAGTGTATTTGATGTGGATGCCGTCCGCTACAAGGTGGGGGTGGATTTGCCTCCGATGGATTGCCCATGCTGCGGCACAGCCATGGAGCGCGAGGGGTGCGACATCCCGTTTGAGGTGTTTCTGGGCTTTAAGGGCGACAAGGTGCCGGATATTGATCTCAACTTCTCCGGCGTCTATCAGCCCAAGGCGCACAAGTATGTGGAGGAACTCTTTGGCGCGGATTACTGCTTTCGGGCAGGCACCATCAGCGCTTTAAAGGATAAGACCGCCTACGGCTATGTAAGCAAGTACTGCGAGGAACGGGGCCTGGGCCCCACCGAGGCCGAAAAAAACCGCCTGGCTCAGGGCTGCGTGGGTGTCAAGCGCACCACGGGCCAACACCCGGGCGGCATTGTGGTATTGCCCAAAGATTATGAAATTTACCAGTTTACCGCCGTGCAGCACCCGGCGGATGACCCGGATAGTGGTATCGTCACCACCCACTACGATTTTCGATCCATGCACGATGTGCTGGTCAAACTGGATATACTGGGCCATGACGATCCCACCATGCTGCGCCTGCTGGAGGATATGACCGGCGTATCCCCCCTTTCCTTGCCGTTGACGGATGCGGGGGTGCTCTCGCTCTTCTCTTCCCCGGATGCACTGGGGGTGGATGCACAGACGCTTCGCTGCGGTTCCGGCACCCTGGGCATTCCGGAGTTTGGCACGCGCTTTGTGCGGCAGATGCTGGAGGACACGCAGCCCACCACCATGGAGGAGCTCATCCGCATTTCCGGCCTTTCCCACGGCACGGATGTCTGGCTGGGCAACGCCCAAGAGATCATCCGTCAGGGGCTCGCGCCCCTCTCCCAGTGTATTTGCACGCGGGATGATATCATGAACGCCCTCATCGTCTACGGCCTAGAGCCCAAGGCGGCATTTGATATTATGGAGAACGTGCGCAAGGGCAAGGGTCTGCGTGAGGAGATGCAGCGCGATATGCGCGCCCATGGCGTGCCGGATTGGTTTATTGACTCTTGCCAAAAGATCAAGTACATGTTTCCCAGAGGCCATGCGGTGGCCTATGTCACCATGGCCTTGCGCGTGGCCTGGTACAAGCTCTACCGGCCAGACGCTTACTACGCGGCTTATTTTTCGGCGCGAGGCGTGGGGTTTGACGCGCGCGTCATGCTGGGGGATGTGCCCGCCCTGCGCGCCAAACTGGAGACATACGAGGCCCAGGGTAAGCAGGTCAGCGCCAAGGATGCGGATCAGGTGACGATGCTGGAACTGGCGGTGGAGATGAACCTGCGCGGCATCCGCTTTGTACCGGTGGATCTGTACAAATCCGATGAGGCGGCCTTTCGCAGCCTGCGGCCCGGCGCTCTGCTGCCGCCGCTGACCGCCCTGCCCGGCCTGGGGGAGAGCGTAGCCCAAAGCATCGTCTCCGCCCGGCAGGCATCTCCCTTTCTGTCCGCAGAGGATATCAAGGCGCGCACCAAGGCATCCGCGGCCAACATTGATATGCTGCGAGAATTGGGGTGCCTAAAGGATATACCGGATACCAGCCAAGTGTCGCTTTTTTCGATGCTATAAGGCTTTTTAACGCTTTTCGCCGGGAAAAAGCTTGCCAGCGCGGCCTTTGTATGCTATACTGTCATCGTATCATGATGTCCCGATGATCGCCCGCGCGGCGGTCAGCGAAGAAAGAGTGGGTTGACACCCCACTCTTTCCTATTGTCATGTCGGGCGCGGCGCCCGCAGACAGGGGAAAAGCGGCAGCAGAAAGGCAGAGCATGGCCGAAAGGGAATCACAGCGCCACATATCCGCCGTCTGTGGGCAGCTGGCGCAAGCCATGGGATACGAGCTGGTGGAGGCGGGTATCGAAAAAGAGGGGCCGGGGCGCTATTTGCGCATCTACCTGGATAAGCCAGGCGGCCTCACCCTGGATGACTGTGAGGCCTACCATCGTGCCATTCAGCCGCAGATGGAGCACGTGGATTATGATTTTTTGGAGGTCTGCTCCCCAGGCCTGGATCGTCCGCTAAAAACCCAGCAGGATTTTGAGCGCCACCTGGGCACCCGCGTCTCTCTTAAACTGTACAAACCCATCGACAAGCGGAAAGAGTTTGAGGGCGAGTTGCTGGGCCTGCAGGATGGCGAGGTGACGTTGCGCACCCCTCAAGGTGTGGTGCACTTTGCCCATCAGAGCGTTGCCCTGGTGCGCCCGATGATTGATCTTTCAGCCTTGGATGACCCACTGGAACCGGGCGTGTAAGCGAGAGCCCGCAGACAATATCGAGTGTAGGAGTGAGTGCAGCCCATGAACCGCGAGGTTATTGAAGCCATTAACGCCCTGGCGCGAGAGAAATCCATCAGCGTAGAGGTGCTCTTTAACGCCATTGAAGAGGCGCTGAAGTCCGCTTACAAGAAGAACCTGAAAAAGGCGCCATCCAGCACGCAAAACGTGCGCGTCACGCTGGATAGGGAGGATGGCACCGTACAGGTGTTCGCCCGCAAGCTGATCGTCGCCCAGGTGGCGGATGACAGCCAAGAGATTAGCCTGGATGCCGCCCGGGCCATACAGCCCAGCTATGAGGAGGGCGACATTGTCGAGATAGAGGTCACCCCGCGCGACTTTGGCCGCGTGGCGGCCCAAACCGCCAAGCAGGTGATCGTGCAGCGCATCCGCGAGGCGGAGCGTGGCATCATTTATGACGAGTACATCGAAAAAGAGAACGAAATTCTCACCGCCATCGTGCAGCGCGTGGAAGGCAAATTCGTGTACGTTGAATTGGGCCGTACGGAGGGTATGCTGGAAGCGCCGCAGCAGATGCCCGGTGAAGAGTATGGAGTGGGCGACAGGCTGAAGGTCTATGTGCTGGAGGTGCAACGATCTGCCAGAGGCCCTCAGGTGCTGGTGTCGCGCACCCATCCGGGGCTTATCAAGCGCCTCTTTGAGTTGGAGGTGCCCGAGATACAAAGCGGCGTGGTGCAGGTAAAATCCATCGCGCGCGAAGCGGGCTTTCGCACCAAGATGGCCGTGCACTCCACCGATCCCCTGGTAGATCCTGTGGGCTCTTGCGTGGGGCCCAGGGGAAGCCGCGTAGAGGGTGTGGTGGTTGAACTGAAGAACGAGAAGATCGACATCATCAAGTGGTCGCCGGATCCGGCGGAGTTTGTGGCCAACGCCCTCAACCCGGCCCGCGCCACGGGCGTGTACATCAGCGATACGGAAAAAGCCTGCCGCGTCATCGTGCCGGATAACCAGTTATCCCTGGCTATCGGCAAGGAAGGGCAGAACGCCCGCCTGGCCGCTAAGCTCACGGGCTGGAAGATAGATATCAAAAGCCAATCCCAGGCGGAGTCGCTGCTGGCCGACGGCAGCGGCATGGACGATGCGGGTCTGGAGGATATAGAATAGGGGGACGGGCGTGAAGCCGCGAAAGATACCCATGCGTATGTGCGTAGGCTGCCGCGAGATGAAGCCCAAACGCGAGTTGCTGCGCATCGTCAAAAACCAGGCGGGCGAGATCAGCCTGGATATCGTGGGCAAAGCCCCGGGCCGGGGCGCCTACGTGTGCCGGGATGCCGCCTGTTTTACCCGGGCGGTCAAGGCCAAGCAGTTGGAGCGCGCGCTGCAGCACCGCATTGATCCCGCCGTGTTTGAGCAATTGCTGGGGGTGATACAGTCGCATGACGGATGAAAGGGTGTGGGGGCTGTTGGGGCTGTGCGCCAGATCAGGCAAGCTCGTTTCGGGTGAGTCGGCCTGCGAGCAGGCTCTGCGCGCGGGCGGCGCGGCCCTGGTGCTGATAGACGCAGGCGCTTCGCCCAACACGCGCAAAAAATTTTCGGATGCTTGTGCGTACCGGCAAGTGCCGCTCTGCCCGCTGGATGCGGATAGATTGGGGCAGGCCATCGGCAAACCGGGCCGTATGACCGTTGCGGTGGGGCAGAGTTCGCTGGCAAAGCAACTCACGGTGCTGCTTTTACCGGATCAATCATAGAAATCATTAGGGATGATGGGACAGGCAACCAGACCGATACGATTTTGATCGCAATATGCGGGGGTGCAAGGGCCGAATGTCCAAACTCAAGGTTCAGGAAGCTACCAAGGAGCTCAGTCAGGGGGCTGCCAGATTGCTGGAAGAGGTATCCCGTGTTCGTCGTGCGGCACAGGATGCTTTACAGACGCTCAAGCGCATGGAGGATGGCCTGCTGCAAGAGGCCGAGCAGCGCAAAGAACAGCAGCGTCTGGAGGAACAGCGCCAAATCTTGGAGAGCCAGAGCAGCGCGTGGACGATGCCGGATGACGAGGAACCGGCCCCGGCCGCGCCGCTCGAGGCGCCGCAGGAGGCCCCCAAAGAGGTGGCGCCGCAAGCTGAGGAAACGCCGGCAGAGAAGCCGGTCGCCGCCGTTGAACAGGCCCCGGCGGCCAGGGCAGAGAAACCCGCGCCCCCGCCCCCGCCGCGTGCGGCTGCACCTGTGCAACAGGTGTTTTCGCCGGGGCCTGCGCGTCCCATGCAAGGCGGCGGGGCGCGGCTCTACGGCCAGTCACCGCAAGGCGGGCCTGCGCGGCCCTACGGCCAATCGCCGCAGGGCGGGCCCGCGCGGCCCTACGGCCAGTCGCCCCAAGGGGCAGGCGCGCGCCCCCTCGGCCAGCAACCCCAGGGCACCCGCACTTTTGGCGCGGCGGCCCCCGGCGGTCGCCCGGCTCCCGGTGCCCCCCCCCGTGCCGGCGCGGGCAGAGGCCGCGGGCCCGAGCTTGCGCCCACTGTGGAGAAGGAACGGGTATCCAACTACGATCCCAATAAAAAGATGTACCAGCGCCAGCATGATCCCGAGCGCCAGGCGCCTAAAACCCGCAAGCAGATAGCCAGGGAAGTAGGCAGGAACCTCGACGACGACGTGGTGCGCGGCGGGCGCAAGTTGCGGCGGCGGCCTTCCGCCCAGCAAATGATGGATCCCATCAGGATCGAGAAGGCCTACATGACGGCCGATACCATCACCGTTAAGGATCTGACCGAGCGCATCGGCAAGCCCGCGGGCGAGATCATCAAAAAACTGTTCTTACTTGGCACCATGGCCACCATCAATCAGGAACTGGATTACGACACCGCCCAGCTCATCTGTGCGGAGTTTGGTGTGGAGTTGGAGCTTAAGCGCGGAAAAACCGCCGAGGATCTGCTGACCGAGAAAGATTTTGTGGATGCGGAGAAAGACCTGGTCATCCGTCCTCCCGTCGTCACCATCATGGGTCACGTGGATCACGGCAAGACTTCCTTGCTGGATTATATCCGCAAAACCCGCGTCACCGCAGGGGAAGCGGGGGGCATCACCCAGCATATCGGCGCATACACGGCCACCTGCAACGATCGCCAAATCACCTTTTTGGATACGCCGGGGCACGAGGCCTTTACCGCCATGCGCGCGCGCGGCACCCAGGCTACGGATATCGCGGTGCTGGTGGTGGCGGCGGATGACGGCGTGATGCCGCAGACCGTAGAATCCATCAACCATGCCAAGGCCGCCAAGGTGCCGGTTATCGTGGCCATCAATAAGGTGGATAAGCCGACCGCCAACATCGACAAGATCAAGCAGGATTTGACCCGCTATGACCTTGTGGCCGAGGATTGGGGCGGTGACATCATCATGGTGCCGGTATCCGCCATCACCGGCGAGGGCATTGATTCCCTGCTGGAAAATATTCTGTTGGTGGCGGATGTGCAAGAACTGCGCGCCAATCCCGATCGCATGGCCCGCGGCGTCATCATCGAGGCCCGGCTGGATAAGGGCCGTGGTCCGGTGGCCACCGTGCTGGTGCAAAACGGCACCCTGCACGTGGGCGACACCATTGTCGCGGGCACGGCCTTTGGCCGCGTGCGCGCTATGATGGATTCCCGCGGGGAACGCGCGAAGGTTGCCGGGCCCTCCACCCCCGTGGAGATCGTGGGCTTTAATGATGTGCCGGAGGCCGGGGATGAGATAAGCGCCGTGGAGGATGACCGCCTTTCCCGCCTGGTGGCGCAGGAGCGGCGGGATAAGCAGAAGGTCGCCATGCTTAAAAATTCTGCCCGGGTCACGTTGGATG
>JAITTS010000135.1 GCA_031286995.1 Oscillospiraceae bacterium | reverse complement strand
ATGGCCCGGTCAATATCCCGGCTGTCGATGGCCGGCGCCTGCCGCTGGGCGGCCAGGATGGCGGCCTCGTTGAGCATGGCCTCCAGCTTGGCCCCGCTGAAGGTGACGGTATCCTCCGCCAGGCGCGGCATATCCACATCCTCTGCCATGGGCTTACCCTGGGCGTGCACCTGCAAAATGCGCAGGCGTTCCGCTCGGGTAGGCAGCGCCACCTCTACTTGCCTATCAAAGCGCCCGGGGCGCAGCAGGGCCTCATCCAGCGTATCCACGCGGTTGGTGGCGGCCAGCACCACCACACCCTCTTGAGCGCCAAAGCCGCTCATCTCCGTCAGCAGGGCGTTGAGCGTCTGCTCCCGTTCGTCGTTCACGCTCTCGCGTTTCTTGCCCAGGGCGTCTATCTCGTCAATGAACACCACCGCTCGCCCGGCTTTGCGCGCCTTGCGGAAGAGCTCGCGCACGCGGCTTGCGCCCACACCCACGTACACCTGCACAAAATCCGAGCCGCTGACGGCGTAGAAGGGTACGCCGGCCTCGCCCGCCAAGGCGCGGGCCATCAGGGTCTTGCCCGTGCCGGGCGGGCCGTAAAGCAGCACCCCGCGGGGGATGCGCGCGCCATAGGCCGCGTAGCGATCCGGGTGCTGTATAAAATCCACCAGGCCGCGCAGGCTGGCCCTGGCCTCGTCGTTGGCCCCCACATCCGCAAAGGTGGTAGCGGGCACAGCCGCCTCTTCGCCCATGGCGGCGTAGCCCTGCATGGCGCCCTTGCCCCGCCGCCTGCTCAGCGCCCATGCGCCCGCGCCCAGCGCGGCCACGGCAATAAAGCCCAGCGCCACGCTTGTGCCCGCCTCGCGCACGGCCACGCCCTGATCCAGCAGGTACTCCTTATAGCCCTCCTTGCGGGGGTTTTCGGTCTGAAAGCGCATGCCGTCCCGTAGCGTCACATCCATGGCAGGGCCCTCCCCCAAGGTGAGGGCCTGCACCTCGCCCGCGGCCAGCAGCGCCGTAAATTCGCGGTAAGGCCGCGCAGGCAGCGGATGCAGACCCAAAGCGGCAGCCGTGCAAAGCAGGGCGGCAGCCAGCAAAATTTGTATGCGCAGTTTCCATTTGGCGGCGTTGGTCATACTTGCCATCTCCATATATAAATATAATCATTTGCATGAACACAGTATACGGTCTTCGCGCGCGAATGTCCACCGGCAAATACTGTCTGGCCGTGCCGCGCGTGTTTGGCGCGGCGCGGGGACACAATAGCGCCATCTTGCGCAGAGGAGGCCGTTGCTTGCATGAAAAAACCGGACGCGCAAAAAGAAAAAAAACCGCGCCGATGGCGGCGCGTGCTGGGCTATACGGCCCTGGGGATATTCGTTGCGGCGCTGGGCCTGGGGGTGTGGGGATACTTTGCCCTGGATGTGGCGCACTGGCAGCGCATCGACCCAGCCAAAATCACCAACCTGCAGCAAACCACGCTCATCTACGACAATGCAGGGGCCTTCGTCACCGCCGTGCAGGCAGTGGAAGACCGCACCGTGGTGTCGCTGGAACGCGTGCCCCTGCACGTGCGCAACGCCTTTTTGGCCGCGGAAGATCTGCGCTTTTACCAGCATCCCGGCGTGGACATCGTGCGCATATTTGGCGCGCTGATCAACGATCTGCGCACGCGATCCTACCGGGAGGGCGCATCCACCATTACCCAGCAGCTCATCAAGCTATCCCATCTGACGGAGGAGAAGGCGCTCTCGCGCAAGTTGCAGGAGGCCTACCTGGCCCTGCAGCTGGAACGCGACTACAGCAAGGATGAGATATTGGCCATGTATCTCAACTTTATCAACTTTGGCAATGGGGCCTACGGCATACAGGCTGCGGCCCGGGCCTACTTTGGCGTGGATGTGGATGCCCTGAGCCTGACCCAGGGCGCGGCCCTGGCGGCAGCCATCAAAGCCCCGTCGTTGTACGCGCCGCACACGCACCCGGAGGAGAACCGAACCCGCCGCAACTACATTCTGAATACCATGCTGCAACAGGGCATGATCACCCAGGCGCAGGCGGATGAGGCCAAGGCGGCGACGCTGACCGCCACAGCGCGAGAACCCAAGCCCATCCCCTACGGCTGGTTTGTGGATGAGACGTTGGATGAGGCCGCCGCGCTGCTCTCTCTATCCGCAGAGGATGTGCTGGGCAGCGGGCACCGCATTTACACCACGCTGAATACCCGCCTGCAGGATATCGCGGACAAGCTGTACACCGACAAGGGCCGCTTCCCCGCCAACGCGCGGGATGGCGTGCCCGCCCAAAGTGCCTTTGCCCTGCTGGATGTACAGACCGGCGCCCTGCGCGCCCTGGTGGGCGGGCGTAGCTACACCGTGCGCCGGGGGTTGAACCGCGCCACGGATATGCGCCGATCCCCCGGCTCGGCCATCAAACCCTTGGCGGTCTACGGCCCGGCGCTGGATCTGGGCTACGGCACAGCCAGCGTACTGTTGGATGAATATGGCGATTTCAACGGATACCGGCCCAAAAATGCCGGCAACATCTACTATGGCCGCGTCACCATGCGCACCGCCCTGACCAATTCGCTCAACGTGCCCGCTGTGCGCCTGCTGCGGGAGATTGGCATCCCCGCATCCCGCGCTTACCTGGAAAAAGCGGGGATCCCCCTGGATGACCGGGATCAAAACCTCTCCATCGCCCTGGGCTCCCTCACCATCGGGGTGACACCCGCGGAGATGGCCGCATCCTACGCCATTTTTGCCAACGGCGGCACCTATCGCCCGCCCTATGTCATCGACCGCATCGTGGATAGCGCGGGCAACACCGTCTACACCCACCAGGCGCAGAGCCGCCAGGTCACCAGCCCGCAGAACGCTTTTCTCATGACATCCATGCTGCAGAGCGTAGCCAGCTACGGCACGGCATCCCGCCTGCGGGCCACGGGGCAGGATATCGCAGCCAAGACCGGCACCGTATCCCTCACCGAGGGCGGCAACCGGGATGTGTGGGTGGCAGCCTACACCCCGGAACTGGTGGCCACGGTGTGGATGGGCTTTGACCAGACCGACAACGCCCACAAGGTGCCCAGCGGCTCCACCGGCGGCAACCTGCCCGCCGCCCTGGCCACGGCCTTCTTTCAGGCCGCGTACAAGGATTTGCCCAAGCCCACCTTCACCCAGCCCAAGGGCATGGTGTGGCTGGATATTGATAAGCAATCCATCCGCGACCGGGGCGTGCCCATGCTGGCATCCGAGCGCACCCCCAAATCCTACCGCTACAGCGAGCTGTTTTTAGAGAGCAACCGGCCCATGCGCGTCAGCGACGTGTGGCAACCGCCCCGCGCGCCCAGCAGCTTCTACATCGCCCATGGGGATAGCGGCAAACCCATCCTGATCTTTGAGCCCGTGGATACCGCCCGCTACCGCATCCAGCGCGACAGTGTGGGCGAATCCATCATCCTGGCGGAGGTGGATGGCGGCGCGGGCGCGGTGCAGCGCTACACGGATGAGAGCGCGCGGTTCGGCATCTCCTACACGTACCGGGTGATCCCCGTACACGCGGAATTGCTGGCCGAAGGCATCCTGCTGGAAGGCCCCCAGGCCATCCAGGTGACGCAGGCCAGATGGCCCCAGGGCCAGGGTCTGTTGGAGGATGTGCGGCACTTTTTCGCCGCCGAGGAAGAGACCGAGCCCCAGCAGGCCGAAACGTCGCTCTTTCAATAAGAACGACAAGAGCAACCGGGGATAGCGTCATGCCTGCGCATGGCGCCTCTCTTTTCTCAGCTATAACTGGGCGGCCCGGCCAGCACCCGCAGCAACTCTGCGTGGGCTGGATATTGCGCCAGCAGCTTTTTCAAATCTCCATCCTCATAGTCTCGCGCGCAATAGCCCGGGGCCATGCAGGTGCCCAGCAGGGCCCATTTCCCTCCCGGTACCAGGCGGGTACCCTGCCAGGCGCCGCGGGGCACTGTGGTTTGTACTGTCTCCCCATCCAGAATGTTCTGCCCCATACGCACCACCCTGCCTGTGCCGTCGGGGTAAAGCTGCAGCATCTCTACCGGGTCGCCCATATAGAAATGGAAAATTTCTTCAGAGGGCAGGCGATGCATCCGAGAAAAGGTGTTGCCGGAGAGCAAGTAGAGGATGGCAGAGCAAATGGTGTGCTCGCCGTCCCGTCCCGGGATGACCGCCCCCGGCAGTATTTCGTCACTGATATAGGTTTGGCAGAAAACACCACCTTCGCCCTGCAGCGGAATCATGTGGAAATGCGCCTTGATCTGTTCTGGCGTAATGTGTTGCATTGCTTCCCACTCCTCTCAGATTTCGATCCATCGCCCTTCGCCAAGGGCACTTTCCAGGGCGGCGTTACAGATCAGGACGTTGCGCATGCCGTCCTCCAGGGTGGGATAGAGGGGATTTTCTCCGCTCTGTCCCTGCGCAACATCTTCATAGAACGCCTCAAAGAGTCCCCGCTGGGTATCAGCAAACCCACCCCCGAAAGGATAAAGGCGGGTGTTAAAGCCCTGGCCCTTGGCGCCTATCCGCAACGCATTGTTTTCCTCGCTGTCCCACCACAAGTTCCGCCACTCGCCGGTCACTTCGATAGACAGACGGTTGGTGCGGCCGGGGGAAGCTTCGCAAAGCACGCAACTGGCCACCGCCCCGCTCTCCAGCCGAAAATGGAGAAGCGCGGCATCTTCCGAGGCTATTTCTACTGTCTCTCCCCCTTCAGCGCCCTCTTCCGGAACCATCAGGCCATCCCGCAGGCTGCGCCGGGGCGCAAAGTTGGAGAAGACCGCCGACACTGCGGTAATCCGCTGCCCGGTGAGAAACTGAGCCAAATCCACCCAATGCGAACCTATCTCTGTCATGGCCCGCATCCGCCCCGCCAGGGCAGGGTCGTAGCGCCAATCCAACGGCGCGGGAAAGGCATTGTATTCCTGCAAATAGCTGCCGTGGACGAGGCGCACCGGCCCGAAGCCTTTTTCTTCAATGAGGCGCCGCGCCTCTTGCACGGCCTGATGGAAACGGATATTGAAATCTATGGCGCAAATTCTGCCGCCTTGCCGGGCGCGGGTCACCAGCTCTTTGGCCCGCTCGCCCTCAAAACACAGGGGCTTTTCGCAAAGCACGTGGAAGCCCGCATCCAGAAGCTGCGAGAGCATCTGGTAGTGAAAGTTAGGCGGGGTGCAAAGATGGACACAATCCACACCGGAGTCAAATATCTCCTCGGCGTTCACCGAAGCTTTGGCGATATGAAATTGACCTGCGAACCGTTGAACGGCCTCCTGCTGAATATCCACCGCCAGCCGGATCTCCACCCCCATTTCGTTTAGCACCCGGGCATGGGTGGCCGCAATGGAGCCCGTGCCCCATATGGCCGCTGACAATGCGCTTTTTTTCTTGTTCATCTTAGTAGGTACACCTCCTTTCAGCCCTTTAACGGCGGCATCCGCTCACCCCCGGCCGGCGCCCAAACGGTTAGCGGGCATCTTGGCGCATAGACAAAGCCCGCGCGCGCCGCAAAGCGTCCATACAGCTATTATACCGGAACTGCGGCAAGGAAGCAATTTGTTTCCCTCCGAAGTGAGTTGCCTCAACTTGACTTTACGCCGCCTTTACCCCATAATGTATCTTGATTTTAGAGACGAGGAGGAGGCGGTTTGTCCTTGCGCGTAGATCAGGTGCACAGCGGCAGCCCGGCGGCAAAAGCGGGCATACGCCCCGGCGATCGGCTGGAACGCATACAAGGCGAACCGGTTCTGGATGAGATAGATTACCAGTACCTCACCGCCGGGACCGCGCTGCGGCTGGATGTGCGCCGGGGAGATGTGCCACTGTCGCTCCGCCTGCGCAAGCGCGCGGGCGCCCCCCTAGGGCTCACCTTCCGTTCCGCGCTGATGACCAGGCCGCGCCGCTGCACCAACCGCTGCATGTTTTGCTTTGTGGATCAACTGCCCCCGGGCCTGCGCCCTTCGCTGTACGTAAAGGATGACGACTGGCGGCTCTCCCTCAAAACCGGCAACTTCATCACCTTGACCAACCTGCCGGAAAAGGAGCTGAACCGCATCATCGCCCGCAGGGCCAGCCCGCTCTATCTATCCGTGCACACCACGGATGGGGCGTTGCGCCAGGCAATGCTGGGCAACCCCAAGGCGGATCGCATCCTGGGGCTTTTGCGGCGCTTCGCCGAGGCGGGGCTCTGCTTTCACTGCCAGATCGTGCTGTGCCCCGGCATCAACGACGGTGAGGCGTTAGGGCGCACCCTGGCCGACCTGTACGCCCTATACCCCGCCACGCGCAGTGTGGCCCTGGTGCCCGTGGGCCTGACCCGATACCGGGATGGGTTGCCTGCCCTGCGCCCCTACACCCCCGCCGAGGCCGCACAAGTGCTGAATGCGATGCGCGAGTGGCAGCGCAGAGCGCTGGCCGAACGGGGCACGCGCCTGGTGTTTGCGGCGGATGAGTTTTACCAGATCGCCGGCAGGCCCCTGCCGCCCTCCACGGACTACGAGGACTATCCCCAGCTGGAAAACGGCGTAGGGCTTCTGCGGCAGTTTGCGGATGGCTTTGAGGCCGCCGCGCGCCTGGGTTCGCCCTGTGTACGCCCCCGCCAGGTAGCACTGGCCACCGGGGTCTCCGCCGCACCCTTCCTTACCGCGTTGACGGCGGCCCATCCTCTGACGGGGGTATCGGTGGATGTGCGGCCCATCATCAACCGCTTCTTCGGCGAGACCGTCACGGTGGCAGGGCTCGTCACCGGCGGCGATCTGCTCGCCCAACTGGCGGGCCTGCGGGCGGATGAGTTGCTGCTGCCCGCCTGCATGTTGCGCGCCGGAGAAGACGTGTTTCTTGATGGCGTGCCGCTTACACAAATTTCCAAGCAACTGGGCGTGCCGGTGCGCGTGGTGCCACCGGGTGGCGGCGATCTGCGGGATGCGCTGGCCGGTTTGGAGGCATAGCATGGCAAAGCCCTTGGTGGCCGTGGTGGGCCGCCCCAATGTGGGCAAATCCACCTTCTTTAACCGGGTGGCGGGCAGCCGCATCGCCATCGTGGAGGATACCCCCGGCGTCACCCGTGACCGCATCTATGCGGATGCGCAGTGGCTCAACCGCAATTTTACCCTCATCGACACCGGCGGCATAGACCCCAGCGCCCAAGACGTGCTGTTCTCGCAGATGCGCGAGCAGGCGCAGATTGCCATCGACACCTGCGATGTCATTCTGTTTTTTGTGGATGGGCGGCAGGGCATGACCGCCGACGACCAGGCGGTGGCCGATCTGCTGCGCCGCACGGCCAAGCCCGTGCTGCTGGTGGTCAACAAGATGGATCATGCGGGGCTGCGCGACCAGGTGTACGATTTTTATGCCCTGGGCCTGGGCGACCCCATCCCCATATCCAGCGCCAACATGCTGGGTCTGGGCGACCTGCTCGATGAGGTGCTGAAGTTGCTGCCCCCGGATGAGGAGACCCCAGAGGGCGAAGATGCCCCTATCCGCATCGCGGTGCTGGGGCGGCCCAACGTGGGCAAGTCCTCCCTGGTCAACCGCTTGCTGGGGCAAAACCGCGCCCTGGTTTCGGATATCCCCGGCACCACGCGCGACGCCATCGACACCGCTCTGGCCGACGCGCAGGGCCGATACGTGCTGATAGACACCGCGGGCATGCGGCGCAAGCGCACGATTGAGGATGAATCCATTGAGCGCTACGCCATCGTGCGCACACTGGCGGCCATCCACCGCTGCGATGTGGCGCTGATTTTGGTGGATGCACAGGACGGCGTGACCGAGCAGGATACCAAGATAGCGGGCCTGGCCTGCGACGAAGGCAAAGCCGCCATGATTGTGGTGAACAAGTGGGATCTGCCCCACAAGGAGACCGGCACCCTGGAGGCCTATGAAAAGCAGGTGCGTGAGTCCTTCAAGTTCATGGCCTATGCCCCCATCCTCTTCATATCTGCCCTGGACGGACAGCGCGTGGCCAAGGTGCTGCCCACAGCGCGGACGGTATTTAGCCAGGCCAGCAAACGCATCACCACCGGCGCGCTCAACGATGTGCTGGGTGATGCGGTGGCCGCGCTGCAGCCCCCGGCCAGCGGCGGCAGACGCCTCAAAATCTACTACGGCACCCAGCAAGCGGTGCGCCCCCCCACCTTTATCTTGTTCATCAACGATGAAAAGCTGATGCACTTCGCCTATGAGCGCTATCTGGAGAACCAGTTTCGCAAGGCCTTCGGTTTTGAGGGCACCCCCCTGCGCATTGTGCTGCGGGAACGGAAAAAGGAAGCATAAACTTACGATGGATTATTGTAGGAGGTTTTTGAAACATGCTTGACTTACTGCGCTATCTGGTAATTGTGGCCGCGGGATATGTGCTGGGTAACTTTTCCACGGGCGTGGTCGTATCCCGCTTGCAGGCCGGCCTGGATATCCGCGAGCACGGCAGCGGCAACGCCGGCGCCACCAACATGCTGCGGGTGCTGGGCAGCCGCCCGGCGCTGCTCACCCTGCTGGGTGATATCGCCAAGGGTCTGCTGGCCGTGGGCGTGGGCACACTGCTGGGCGGGGTGCGCGGCGGCCTGGCGGGGGGCTGCGCGGCGGTTATCGGCCACGATTGGCCGGTGTTCTTCGGCTTCCGCGGGGGCAAGGGCGTGGCCACCAGCTTTGCCGTGGTCATCATCCTCTTCCCTTGGCAAGGGCTGTTCGCGCTGGTGGTGTTTGCCGCCATCCTGCTCAAAACCCGCCTGGTCTCCCTGGCATCCATCCTCAGCGCTCTGTGCTACGCGGTGTTGCTGTGCGCCACCCATTGGGCAGATTTTACCGTGTGCAGCCTGAGCCTGCTGCTCTTTGTGTTGGTGGCCTTTCAGCACCGATCCAACATCGCTCGCTTGCGCGCGGGCACCGAAAGCCGGCTGGATTTCAGCAAGTTGGCGAAGAAATAACGGCTTCGGGCCGCACACCACGCAATACAGGAGGGAACGACCATGGCGCGCGCATATCTGATGGGTTTGGATATCGGCACATCCGGCACCAAGGCGCTGCTCATCGACGAGCGGGGCGAGATACTGGCATCCCACACGGAAGAATACCCCTTGGCCATCCCCGCCCCCGGCTGGGCGGAGCAGGATGCGCTGCACTGGTGGCAGGCCAGCCAAGTCTGCATCCGCAGCGTACTGCGCAGCGCGGCCATCGACCCTGCCGCGCTCAAGGGCATCAGCCTCTCGGGCCAAATGCATGGCCTGGTACCGCTGGATGGGGCGGGCGAGCCCCTGCGCCCGGCCATCCTGTGGTGCGACCAGCGCACCGAGGCGGAGTGCGCCGATACGGTGCGCGCGGCCGGCGGGCTCGACGGCCTGCTGGCCTGCACCAACAACAGCATGCTCACCGGCTATACCGGGGGCAAGCTGCTGTGGATGCGCAAGCACGAGCCGGATCTCTTCGCCCGCATGCGCATCTTTCTCAACCCCAAGGATTACATCCTCTACCGCTTGACGGGCGAACAATCCACCGAGGTATCGGATGCCTCGGGTACGGGCTTCTTTGATGTGCGAACCCGGCGCTGGCACGACGGACTGATCGCCAAGCTTGGCCTGCCCCGCAGCATCTTTCCCCGCTGCTTGGAATCCGCTGATGTGGCGGGCCGGGTAACCACCCAGGTTGCGGCCGCTACCGGCCTGCCCCAGGGCCTGCCCGTGGTGGCCGGGGGCGGCGACGCAGTGATACAGACCACCGGTATGGGCCTGGTATCCCCCGGCATCGTGGGCGTGGTCATCGGTACATCCGGCGTGGTGGCCATGGGGCTGGATGACTTTGCCCCCAACCCCGGCGGCAAGCTGCAAGTGTTCTGCGGCAACGCCCCATCCCTGTGGCACGCCATGGGCGTAACTTTGGCCGCCGGCGGATCTTACCGTTGGTACAGGGATACGCTGTGTGGCCAAGAGGTGGCGCAGGCCGCCCAACAGGGCCGCGGCGTATACGACATCATGGGCGAGGCCGCCGCGGCATCCGCACCCGGCGCGGGGCAGCTCATCTTTCTGCCTTACCTGCAAGGGGAGCGCTGCCCCTACCCCGATCCCGCCGCGCGGGGGGCCTTTGTAGGTCTCAGCCTGGCCCACACCAAGGGCGATATCACCCGTGCCGTCATGGAGGGCATCAGCTGCAGCCTCAAGCAGGTGGGCGATTTGTTGCTGGGCCTGCTGCCCCGGGTGACCCCCAAGCACATCATCGCATCCGGCGGCGGCGCGGCCTCGCCCCTATGGCGGCAGATACTGGCCGATCTGTACCAGTTGCCGGTGCACACCCTGGCGGGCAACACAGAGGGCGGCGCTTACAGCGCCGCACTGCTGGCCGGTGTGGGCGCGGGGTTGTACAAAGACCTGGGTGAGGCATTCTCTGTGCTGCACACCGAGCACAGGGTAGAGCCCATCCCCGCCAACGCCGCTGTTTACCAGCATGTATTCACCCTTTACAGTGGCCTGTACAGCCAGCTGCAGCCCGCCTACGCCCAAATAGACCGCGCCGCGCGCGAGAACCCGGCGCCTGCGATCTATAAATGATAATTTTATGCAGACCAACATCACAGCGCCCGCTTTGCGTGAGCATACTATACTTTTCTATAAAAAAGCACCAAATCCTTGACAAGCTCTCCCTTTTTTCTTATACTGATAGACAATAGAGACGTGGCCCACAGTCACCTATAGACCATTGTGGTTAGATTTTTATACATTTAATGAGGAGGTTGAAAAATGAGGAACGTTTTCGCACCAAAGAGCGGGCACAGTATCTTTTCTTGGCAAAACATGGGAGATATTAAGGAGGGACGCGGCGACCTTGGCGAAGACATGCCTGTGCTGGTCTATCGCTTGATGCAGTACACCATGCTGGATGTTCTGACCCGCGCCTACGGCGAAGACCAGGCCAACGAACACTTTCGTGAGGCCGGTTTTTTGGCAGGGACGGAGTTCGCTCGCAACGCACTGGATCTTTCCACGGATTTTGACAGCTTTGTGGCCGGGCTGCAAAAGGCACTGCAGGATCTGAAGATAGGTATACTGCGCATGGAGGCCTTTGACCCGGAGACCGGCAACCTCATGCTCACCGTGGGGCAGGATTTGGATTGCAGCGGCCTGCCCGTCACCAACGAAACGGTGTGCAACTACGACGAGGGCTTCATTGCCGGCATATTGGAAGCCTACACCGGCAAAAAGTACGCAGTGCGCGAGGTGGATTGCTGGGCCAATGGCGACCGGGTGTGCCGCTTCAGCGGCACCGCCGAAGGGTAAGGGCAATAACCCTCATGCGTTGAGAGAGGCGGGCGAGAGATGACCACCACCGAGGTAGCCGATACCCTGTTTGGTTATCTTCGCAACGCGCTGTACGCCTCTGCCGAGGCCGTGCTGGATGTGGATGCCCTGCCCGAGGCTTTTCGCACCCTGGGCGAGGGGCTGCAGTACTTTGTGGCCTGCGTGCAGGAGACCCGCGCCTTTGCCAAGGCGCTCTCCAAGGGGGATCTGACGGCCGCCGTGCCCTCATCGGGCAATGAGATGGCCGCCCCGCTCAAAGCCCTGCACGCTTCGCTGCGGCACCTTACCTGGCAGACTCAGCAGGTGGCCAAGGGTGATTACAAGCAGCGCGTGCACTTTTTGGGCGACTTCGCCGAGGCTTTTAACCTCATGGTGCAGCAGTTGGATGTGCAGCGCTCTTCGTTGCTGCAGGAGATTGAAAAGAGCAAGGCTAAAACCCTGGCCCTCTCCCGCAGCAACAGTTTGATGGAGAATATTTCTAACCTCCTGCCCCAGTGGATCATCATCATCCACAAAGAGACTGACAAGGTGCTTTTTACCAACCGCGCGGGCACAGACATGCTGCACGATGCTACCTTGGGGCAAAGCCTGCGGGACTGGTTGAGCCAAATCACCCACAGAATGACGCATGAAAACGAAACTTACGCCGAAGAATTTATCCTGCAGGGCAAAAATGTTACCTACCATATTTCCGCCATGGTCTTCCCGCTGCACTGGCACGAACAGACCGCCTTCGCCTTTGTGCTGGCGGATATCAGCACGGAAAAGTTGCGCACGCAAGCGCTGGAAGACGTCGCCTACCGCGATCCGCTGACGCAAATGTTTAACCGTCACTACGGCATGAAGCTATTGAACCAGTGGCTGAATGAAGGCATCTCCTTTTCGCTTTGCTTTGTAGATCTGGATAACCTGAAGTACGTCAACGACAAATTCGGCCATGCCGAAGGCGACGCCTACATCCTATCCGCAGTGGATATACTGCGCTGCTTCTCGCCCGATGTCATCCTTTGCCGCCTGGGGGGCGATGAGTTTATGTTGCTGGCGGAGCATTGGAGCGCCGCGGAGGCGGAGGCGACGCTGGAGACGCTGCGGGAGCGCCTGCGCGCCCACAGCAACATACCGACGGCGCCCTACATCCACAGCATGAGTTATGGCGTCATAGAGGCCACACCCAACGATACGCTTTCCTCCGGCGACTTGCTCTCCATGGCTGACGAGAAAATGTATGCCTACAAGCGCTCTCACAAGGCGGAACGGCCCAGCAACGGTAACTGACGCATTCCCTTCTCTTATTTTCACCCTATTAGAGGTGTTTGAGGGCAGAAAGCGGATTTTACGATGTTTATCGCCGATTTGCACATCCACTCCAAGTACGCCCGTGCAACCAGCAAAGATTGCGTGCCCGAGTGCCTGGCCCAATGGGCCCGGCGCAAGGGCCTGGGGCTCATCGGCACCGGAGATTTCACGCATCCCGCCTGGCGGGCGGAGTTGCGTGAAAAACTGACCCCCGCCCAAGACGGGCTCTACGCGTTAAAGGACACCTGCGCGCTGGATGCGGATGTGGCGCAGCCCGCGCCTCAGCCGCGCTTCGTAATATCCGGCGAGATTAGCTGCATCTACAAAAAAAGCGGGCGCGTGCGCAAGGTGCACAACCTCGTTCTGTTGCCTAGCCTGGATGCCGCGGATGCGCTCTGCGCCAGACTGGAGGCTATCGGCAACATCCACTCCGACGGCAGGCCCATCCTGGGCCTGGATAGCCACGACCTGCTGGAAATGACGCTGGATGCCTGCCCACAGGCCGTGTTTATCCCCGCCCATATCTGGACGCCGCACTTCTCTCTCTTCGGCGCCTACTCCGGCTTTGATACCGTGATGGAATGCTTTGGGGATTTAGCCGGCCACATCCACGCGCTTGAGACCGGGCTATCCTCGGATCCGCCCATGAATTGGCGGCTTTCCGCTTTGGATGGCTACACGCTGGTCTCCAATTCCGACGCGCACTCCCCCGCCAACCTGGCGCGGGAGGCAAACATCTTTCACACAGAACTGAACTACCCGGCCATGGCCCGCGCCCTGGCGCACCCGGAAGAGGGCGGCTTCGGCGGCACGCTCGAATTCTTTCCCGAAGAAGGCAAGTACCACCTGGATGGCCACCGGGTCTGCAAGCTGTGCACAACCCCTGCGCAGACCCGCGCGGCGGGCGGGGTGTGCCCGGTGTGCGGCGGACGCATCACCGTGGGGGTACTGCACCGAATAGAGGCCCTGGCCGACAGGCCCGAGGGCTTTCGTCTGCCGGATGCAGCGCCCTACGAGAGCCTGGTGCCCCTGCGGGAGGTGATGGCCGCCTGTATGGCGCTGAACCCCGCCAGCGCCCGCGTAGGGGCAGCCTACGACGCGCTGCTGCGCGCCCTGGGGCCGGAGCTCTTTATATTGCGCGAAGCGCCCTTGGAGGATGTATCCCGGCAGGCAGGCCCATTGGTGGCCGAAGGCCTGCGGCGCTTGCGTACGGGCCAGGTGGACGCCCAGCCCGGTTACGACGGCGTCTATGGCCGCATCAGCGTCATGGCCAGGCACGAAGTGGCGACCTTGGCCGGGCAGTTGACGCTGTTGACCGGCCAGGAGAGCCTGGGGGTGCGCGCCGCGCCCAGCCCTGCGGCAGGTGCGCCCGCGCAGGTCACCTCCTCCCTCATCGCGCCGGATTGCCCGCCCGATGGCCTCAACGCCGCCCAGTGGCAGGCGGTGCGCGCTACAGACCCCGCCCTGGCCGTGGTGGCGGGGCCTGGCACAGGCAAGACGCATACGCTGGTCAGCCGCATTGTGCACCTGATGGCAAACGGCGTGCCACCACAGGGCATCGCGGCGGTTACGTTTACCAACAAAGCCGCATCGGAGATGCGTGCCAGGCTGGCGGCGCGGCTGGGCGAAAGTGCGGCGGCGAGCATGACCGTGGGCACTTTTCACGCCATCTGCCTGCGGGCACTGGCCGCGAGCGACCCGCAAACCCCCATCACCGTGCTGGGCGAGGCCGCCGGCCTGGCGCTGCTGACCGACGCGCTGCAGGCCCTGGGTAGCCAGTTCTCTCCGCGAGACGCGCTGGCTACCATTTCCCTGCGCAAGAGCGGCGTTCTCGCCGTGCCCTCTCTGCCCCAAGAGGTGTACGACGCTTACGAGGCGCAACTGGCCCAGTGCGGCGCCTTGGATTACGACGACATTCTGCTGCGTGCCCTGGCCCTTGCAGAGCAAGATGAGCCGAAAGCGCCCATCGGCGGCCACCTGTTGGTGGATGAATTTCAAGATATCAATCCGGTGCAGTATCGCCTGATCCGTGCCTGGGCCGCGCGCCGGGATGGGGTATTCGTCATCGGTGACCCGGATCAAGCGATCTACGGTTTTCGCGGCTCTTACCCCCAGTGCTTCGAACGGTTTCTCGCGGATTTCTCCGGTGCGCAGCAGGTGCGCCTGACGCGCAACTATCGCTCCACGCCTGAAATTTTGCGCTGCGCCCAAGCCGTGCTGCATAGGCCGGAAGAACAGGAAGAACCCTTACAGGCGCAGCGGGAGAGCGGTGCGGCGGTACGCCTGCTGGATGTACCGGATGCCTTTGCTGAAGGCATCTTTGTGGCCAAGGAGATCAACCGCCTGGTGGGCGGCGTGGATATGCTGGCTGCCCACGCCGCTTTCCAGGGCCCCGGCAAAAAAAAGAAAACATCCGGCGAACCGGCGCGCGGCTTTTCAGATATCGCGGTGCTCTACCGCACCAACCGCCAGGCAGAGGTTCTGGAGCAATGCCTGGCCAAGGAAGGCATCCCTTACAAAGTAGCCGGGCGGGGCAGTTACCTGCAAGAACCGCAGGCCCGCCACGCCCTGGCCTTTCTGCGCCTGCTGATCAACCCCGGCGATTGGGTATCCCTGCGCCTGTGCCTGCGGGAAGATGGACACACGGCCAAGGCGATTGCCAAGATTGCGACGGCCCATCGCGCCCAGCCTGCCGCCATAGAAACCTTGTGCGCGCTGCTGGATCAGATCCCGGCACCCGCGCGGCTGGAGAGGCCGCCTCTTTCCGCGCTGCTGCGCGCCCTTGCCCCACGGCGCGACGCGGAAAAACCAGCCCGCTTGCTGGAAGACTGGATGCGGGCAACGGCCCTGGATGCCGTGCCTTGCCTGGAACTGCTGCTGCATACCGCCATCATGTACGACACACTGCCCGCCCTGCTGCACAACCTAGCCCTGGGACGGGAGGCGGATGTGCTGCGTAGCGGCGCGCGCACCTACGCTGTGGATGCGGTGACGCTGATGACCCTGCACGCTGCCAAGGGTTTGGAGTATCCGGTCGTCTTCCTCTGCGGCGCCAACGCGGGGCTCATCCCCTTTCAGCCCCGCCAGGGGGATGCGAACATAGCGGAAGAGCGCCGGCTGTGCTACGTGGGTATGACCCGCGCCAAGGACGCGCTGTTGCTGCTGACCGGCCCCACGCCCTCACCCTTTTTGGCCCTGCTGCCCCAGGATGCCACAGCGCGCGAGAAAACCGCGCCCCGCAGACCCTCCGCCAAACAGATCAGCCTGTTTTAGGACACGCAACCATGGGCTGCCTTAGCTTAGCAGCCGAATCGTTTCGGTATACACTTTTCAACGACCGCGCCGCACCGCATAACCCGCATTGAGGGTAAATGTAAAAAATTTTCATGTAAACATGTTTGCTGAATTTTTAATAGATTACATGCTGAACACACGCACACATTGTACATGAGACAATCAAAAATATGGCCATTGCGACCATGCAGAGCTGCACTTTTTCGCATGTTCAAAGTAAACGCCCGGCGCTGAACCATGTGAGTGCAATAAAATGTGATATTCCGATTGGTTCAAGGGCGAAATGACTCCGTGCGTGGCTTCACCAACGAGGGTTTAAAAACGGCGGCATACTGTTCAAACAAACCTAAAGCCAATCCATTTGCGGCAGTTTGCATCAACAGGGGCTGCCCGCTAAGGTCTTTGGCAAGTTTGCCTGCTCAAAACGGTAAAAGATTCGGCTCTGAATCCATCCATATTTTGTACAGATAAACCAAACAAAACCCTACCCTTAGCGAGTCAGCCCCTGTCATTGATGGGCAACCGGTTCGGTTATTCTTCGTTTACGAGCTGCACCAGCGCATAAGCCGCCTCTATGGCCGCCGGAGCGTCATCCGGCCCGACAGAGACGCTGATCTGCAGGTACACCGGCCTGCTCTTGCCCTCTTTCAGCTTGAAGAAAGCATAACTGGTGTAATCGGTGCTGCGAACCAGATAAGGTGTGCCGTCAGACAGCGCAGCCTCGTTGGTGTCACCGTACACGTCGGTAATCTCCAGCTCCGTTTGCAAGGCCTTCTGGCCATCCGGCCCCAGCACCGTGGATTGCAAGCCTTGCTCATCCAGCTTGGTCAATGTCAGGCCCTTGGCATCCACCACGACCTTGGCGCCCTGGTAGCTGTCGTACAGCTCAACACTGGCAAACACGCCCTGCGACCAATAGTGATCCAGTTCCTCATACGTCAGCGCGGCGCGCACGCGCTCCGCTTCTTCCTGTATGACCTTGCCCAGTTCCGTGTCGGAGAGGTCGCCGGTGTTGTCGTACACATCAATCTCCAGCTTGGTGGTGCCGCCAAACTGATCCTTCAGGCTGATCATGGCATATCCCCGGCGCTTTTCGGCGTTGGTGTAGACCGCCACGCCGTCCGAACCGTCGGAGAGCGTCTTGGCGGGATCCGCCTTCTCCAGGAACACCTCAAATGAGGCCCGCTCCATCACGTAATAATTGTAGCTTATCAGCGTGTCAAAATCTACCGCTGCCGCGGAATCAGGAGTGAAGCTGTAGGGCGACGTGTCGGGGCGCAGGGAAAAGTGGATAAAGTGCGCGGGATAGCGCTCATTCTTTTCAACGATATATTCGGCAAAAAAAGGCGTCAGCCATATCTCCGGGTAGGATTCCGCAGTCCACGCCGAATTGCCGCGAACCTTTTTCTCTGTCACGGTCAGGCTGGCCGCGGCGGGTGTCTCCGCCAGGGCAACGGTCATGGCGCACAGCATCGCAACGCAGAGCAGACACGAAAGAAACTTCTTCATACATATCCTCTTTTCACTTATTTGGGATTCTATACTCATTATAATACAGCGTGCCGGGCCTGTCAATCCTCTGTGCGGGCAGGCCTGCCCAGCATGAGCATGGCGCGATCCAGCGCCATTTCTTCACGCAGGCGTCCGCTCTTCACAGCGTAATCCGTATCCACACACAGGGCCACGGCAGCCTGTACCTCAGCCAGCGTATAAGCCTGCGCCTGACGCAGCGCGCGGTTGACGGCAAAGGGCGGTATGCCCACACGCTGTGCCCACTGCCCCTGGGGTACCCTCTCCGCCTGCATCAGTTTGAGCATCAGCAGTGTACGATACTGGCGCAGCACCATGGCCAGTATGCCCAGGCGCATCTCTCCCCTATCCAGCATGTAGGCCAGCAGTTCAAACGCCTCGGTTTGCCGCCCTTCTACCAGCGCATCCACCAGTTGAAACACTGTGCACTCCAGCGATCGGGTCACCACGGTGTCAATATCCTCCCCCGTCACCTCTGTGCGTGGCCCCAAATAATCTGCCAGCTTGGCCAATTCCCCCGCAAGCGCAGAAAGATCCCGCCCGGCGGTAAAGGCCAGTTTTTGCACCACAGCCGGCGTGATGGCCTTGCCGTAGCCCTTGAGCGTACCGCGCACCCAGCGCCCTAGCTCTTGGTCATCCAAAGGATCAAAGCGCACGCAGACCGCCAGCTTGCCCAGCGCGGAACTCAATTTTTTGCGGCCGTCTACCACACCACGGCAATAGAACACCACGGTGGTATCTGAGGGCAGAGTGGGCAGATAATCCACCAATCGGGCGCTATCCGCCGCCTCATCCTTGGCGCGCCCGGCCATCAGCAGTGCGCTATCCCACACCACAACCAAGCGCCGCCCGCCCATCATGGGCAAGGTTTCGGCGGCGGCAATCAGGTCATCTGCGGTGGGGTTATCCAGCACGGATTCGCATAGGGTCTCCAGGCCGTTGGGCAGCACCTGTGCCCGCAGTCGCTCCAACGCACTGCGCTTGACGTGCTCCTCCGCGCCCTGAAAGAGGTAGAGCCCTGCCACTTGCCCGGCCTTGAGCGCGGCAAAAAAATCCGTATGATTCATTGTACCCCCTCCGCAGACAAAAAGGTCTGTGCCCGCACCTGGCCATCCGCCAGCGTCAGCAGCAGCGCGCCGCCCTGATCCGTGCGCAGAACCCGCGCCCCGGCCTGAAACAGCCGCGACAGTGTCTCCGGCGTGGGATGCCCGTACAGGTTGCGGCGCCCTACGCCTATCAGCGCCAGCCTTGGCCCGGCGGCGCGCAAAAAATCCGTGCCAGTGGCGGCGCCGCTGCCGTGGTGAGCCACCTTCAGCACATCGCAATCCACCTGCGCCAGCGGTTCGGCCCGTTGCGTCACATCGCCCGTGGTCAATATGCGCACCCCTGCCACCGTAAAGCGCAGCACCAGAGACCGGTCGTTTACATCTTGCGCCGCGCTACGGGGTCTGGGGCCTAACACCTCCACCGCACTGCCCGTACCCCAGCTTTCCCGCTCGCCGGCGTGCAATCCGCCGATGGGTATACCCCGCTGCTGGGCGGTCAGCAGCGCCTCTCGTGCCGGGGCATCCATCCGCGCTTCGTCCAGATCGTCGGAGAGCAGAATGCGCCCCACCGGTATGCCTGCCGCCAGCACATCCACCAGCGCGCCCGCGTGATCCTCATGCGGGTGACTGATATACAGTGTGTCGATGGACAGCCCCTCGTGGCGCAGGTAATCCAGCAGCCCGGATGTGCCTTGGCTGCCCGTGTCTATCACCAGCACCCGGCCCTCCGTCTGAAGCACCGCCGCGTCACCCTGCCCTACATCCAGCTGTGTATAGCGCGCGCCGTGCCAGGTCAGCGCGT
>JAITTS010000136.1 GCA_031286995.1 Oscillospiraceae bacterium | reverse complement strand
CTGGTAGATGCCGAAGAGTTTGAATTGTGCGTGCGTAGCACCACGCTGCCTATGAAGGAATCCTTTTGCTACGGCAGCGAAGCGCAGTGGGGCGGTGGCTGATTGTTTTTAGTGACGCCATCCCTTGCGCGCGCATCAGGCCGGAAGCGCGGGCTTGTCATCCCTACTTGTAGGCGGTATAATCAACCTTAAGACAACCCAGCGCGAAAGGGATGACGGACAAATGAACCCCGAGACCGCTTGTATCCACGCCAGCCGGGATACCACCCACAGCACGGGCGCGGTGTGCGCGCCCATCTACCAAAGCGCCACCTTTGCCCACCTGGGCGTGGGGCGCAGCACGGGCTACGATTACTCACGCCTGCAAAACCCCACGCGCGAGCAAGTGGAGCGCACCCTGGCCGCCTTGGAGGGTGGCGCGGATGCCATGGCCTTTGCTACTGGCATGGCCGCCACAGCCTGCTTGATGGAGCTTTTTAATCCGGGGGATCACCTCATCGCATCTGACGATCTGTATGGGGGTACGGTGCGTCTGTTTGATCGCGTATCCGCCAAGAACGGTGTGTGTGTGGATTACCTGGATACCAACGATTTGCAGGCCCTGGCCGCGCGCATCACCCCCAGCACCCGCGCGGTTTTTGTAGAGACCCCCACCAACCCCATGATGCACGTGACGGATATCGCGGCGGTCAAAGCGCTGCTTACGGGCCGGGATATTTTGCTGATTGTGGACAATACTTTTTTGACGCCCTACTTTTGCCGACCCATCTCCTTGGGGGCGGATGTGGTGCTGCACAGCGGCACCAAGTACCTGGGCGGTCACAACGACACGCTGGCGGGCTTTCTGGTGGCCGCCCAGGCGGGCCTGGCGGAAAAGCTGCGCTTTCTGTACAAGACCACCGGCGCGGTGCTATCCCCTTTCGATAGTTACTTGGTGCTGCGGGGCATCAAAACCCTGGCCATCCGTATGCGCCAATCTCAGGCCAACGCCCAGGCCATTGCCCAATGGATGCTGGGGCAAAAAAAGATACGTCGGGTGCACTACGTGGGCCTGCCGGATCATCCCGGCATCGCCGTTTCCCGCCGCCAGGCCACGGGTTTTGGCGGCATGATATCCTTTGAGACCGACGCGCCGGAAACCGCCCTGCGGGTGCTAGAGCGGGTAAAGCTGATTCTTTTTGCCGAGAGCCTGGGCGGCGTGGAGACCTTGATCACTTACCCCGCCATGCAGACACACGCGGATGTACCGGCTGAGCGGCGCGAGACCCAGGGCATCACGGATAGGCTGCTGCGCCTCTCCGTGGGCATTGAGGCCGCGGAAGATTTGATCGCGGACTTGGCGCAGGCGCTAGAGGATTGATGTTTTCCGTCACAAACACCGCTATACAAAGTGCGGATTTGGGCTTACAATAGGGGGCAACAAATCGGCGAACGGAGGGACGCCCATGCCGCGCGATATCGAGGCCCTGGTGGCGCAAATGACACTGGAGGAAAAGGCGGGTCTGTGCTCTGGGCAGGATTTTTGGCACACCAAGGGCGTATCCCGCCTGGGCATACCCGGCGTGATGGTCTGCGACGGCCCTCACGGCCTGCGCAAGCAGGATCAGACCGGGGATCACCTGGGGCTGAATGACAGCATACAGGCGGTGTGCTTCCCCACCGCTTGCGCCACCGCGTCATCCTTTGATAGGGACTTGCTGCGCGCTTTGGGCGAAGCCCTTGGCGACGCCTGTCAGGCGGAGGATGTAGCCGTGGTGCTCGGGCCTGCGGTCAACATCAAGCGCAGCCCTCTGTGCGGGCGTAATTTTGAATATTTTTCCGAAGACCCCTACCTGGCCGGAGAACTGGCCGCCGCGCACATCCATGGCGTGCAGAGCCGGGGGGTAGGCGCCAGCATCAAGCACTTTGCGGCCAACAATCAAGAGTATCACCGCCTGACGTGCAGCGCGCAGATAGATGAGCGCACCCTGCGCGAAATTTATCTGCCCGCCTTTGAAACCGCCGTGAAGCGTGAACAGCCCTGGACCGTGATGTGCAGCTACAACCTGATCAACGGCGTGTACGCCAGCCAAGACCCCTGGCTGCTGACCGCGTTGCTGCGGGATGAGTGGGGCTTTGAGGGCTTTGTGATGAGCGACTGGGGCGCGGTGGATGACCGGGCGGCCGCGTTGGCCGCCGGACTGGAACTGGAGATGCCCGGTACCTATGGCCACAGCGCGGATGCGCAGATCGTGCGCGCGGTGCGCGAGGGCAGGCTCTCTGAAAAGGTGCTGGATCGGGCGGTGGCGCGCTTGCTGCGCATCATCTTCCGTTATACGGATAACCGCCGCGCGGCGGTGTTCGACAAGGATGCTCAGCACGCCCTGGCCACGCAGATGGCACGCGAAAGCGCTGTGCTACTGCGCAACCGGGATCGTGCGCTGCCCCTGACCGAGAACGCGCGGGTGGCCTTTATCGGCGAGTTTGCGCAGAAGCCACGCTTTCAGGGCGGCGGCAGCTCGCACATCAACGCCCACCGCATCTCCAGCGCGCTGGATGCGGCTGCCGGGCTGCCGGGTGTGTGCTACGCCCCCGGTTTTCCGGCGGATAAAGACGAGGCCAACCCGCAGTGGGTGGCGCAGGCTGTGGCCCTGGCCAAAGAGAGCCAGGCGGCGGTCATATTCGCCGGGCTGCCGGATATATTTGAGAGCGAGGGCTACGACCGGCAGCACATGCGCCTGCCCGATTGCCAGGTGGCGCTGATACGGGCCGTGGCCGCCGTGCAGCCGCGCACCATCGTGGTGCTGCACAATGGCAGCCCGGTGGAAATGCCGTGGGCACAGGATGTATCCGCTATATTGGAGATGTACCTGGCTGGCCAGGGTGTGGGGCAGGCGGCGGTAGATCTGCTGTTTGGCCGGGCCAACCCTTGCGGCAAGCTGGCGGAGAGCTTCCCCCTGCGTCTGGCGGATAATCCCTCCTACCTCAATTTCCCCGGCGACGGCGACCGCGTGGAATATCGCGAAGGCGTGTTCGTGGGCTACCGCTACTACGATGCCAAGGAGATGGCGGTGGCCTTTCCTTTCGGCCACGGCCTTTCGTACACCACCTATCGTTACGGAAATCTGCGCTTTGATAAACAGACCTTGTCTGCTACAGAGACATTGACCGTACAAGTGGATGTGACCAACACCGGGGCTGTGGCGGGCAAAGAGACCGTGCAGCTCTACGTGGCGGATCACACCGGCGCGGCGGTGCGCCCCCCGAAAGAGCTGAAAGGGTTTGTAAAGCTGTCCCTGGCCCCGGGGGAAACCAAGACCGCCACCTTCACGCTGGATGAGCGCGCCTTCGCTTGGTATCACACCGGCCTGCGGGCTTGGCGTTGCGCGGCGGGCGCATACGAGGTGCTTATCGGCGCATCCAGCCGCGATATCCGGCTGACAGGGCACGTTACGCTGGATACCCCGCCCCTGCCCTTGCGCGTGGATACCAACACCCGGGTGGAAACCGTGCTGAACCACCCGTTGCTGGCCGGCGTCGCTCAAGAATATCGGGATCACGCCTTTCCCCCGGATGAGCGGGAGAAGACAGACGTGGCCAAGGCTGCCATCAATGAAGAGATGGAACACCGTACGGCGCTGGAGGCGCCTCTGCGCTCTGCGCGCAGCTTTGGGCAACTGACCGATGAGGAATTGCAGGCGGGCATTGACAGGTTTAATAGGCTATTGCAGGGGGAATAACCCGATAGGCCGCTGCTTCGCAGAAAAAAAGCCCGCTTCTCGCCGGCACTTCTGCAAAGGCAGTTGCGGGCGTCGCCTGCCGTGCATACCATGTAGCATCCCGGCGAGGGGGTGCGACCATGCGGATGTTGGTGGTTGGCGGCGATAAGCGCAGTGGATACCTGGCCCGGCAGGCGGAGGAGAGGGGCTGGCAGGCGCAGGGCGCCTGGCTGGATGCCTTTGATCCGGCCTACGCCTGCGCCTGGCCGCAGGATTTGGTGTTTGATGTGTTTGTGTTACCCTACCCGCACTGCGAGCGGGATGGCATGATCCAAACCCCGCTGGCCACTCGCCCCCTGCCCGCGCGGGATGTAGCGGCGCGCGTGCCCGCGGGGGCACTGGTGATCACCGGTTCCCTGGGCGATGTACTGCAAGGCGTAGCCCAGGCCCGGGGCTGGCGCGTACACAATCCCGGATGGGAAGAGGGTTTTGCCGTGGGCAACGCGGTGCCGTCCGCAGAGGGCGCCATCAGCGTGGCCATGGCTTCTTCGGATACCTGCATACATGATAGCTGCTGCCTGGTGCTGGGCTACGGCCGGCTAGGCCGCGTGCTGGCACGCATGCTGCGCGGCCTCGGCGCGCGCGCGTGTGTGGCGGCCCGCAAGCCCAAGGATCGGGCTTGGGCCCGCGCGGAGGGGCACGACGCGTGTGACATGGCCGCCCTGGCCCCTCGGATGGCGCAGACCCGCTTCATCTTCAACACCGTGCCCGCGCCCGTGTTGGATGAAGGCCTGCTGGCGCTGCTGGGGCGTGAGGCGGTGATCATTGACCTATCCAGCGCGCCCCATGGCGTAGATTTTGAGGCCGCCGCACGGCTGGGCGTGCGCGCGTGGATCGAAGCATCCCTGCCGGGGCGCTACGCGCCCCAGTACGCGGGGTGTGTGCTGCTGGATGTTGTTGAAGAAATTGTGGCGGATGAGGCCCAGGCAAAGCCCCCGGCCTTGTTTTTGCCGTGAGCGCTGTTACACAAACGGCGCGCAAGTTATGAAAGGGGTGCATCCCATGCAGGGCATGCGCGCAGGCTTTGCGCTGACCGGCTCTTTTTGCACCTTTGCCCAGGTTTTACCGCAGGTGAAAGCTTTGGCGGAAGCGGGGGCACAGGTGCAACCCATTCTATCCTACCACGTGCAGGTGCTGGATACGCGCTTTTACCGGGCCGATGATCTGCGGCAGGATCTGTTGAAAATCACCGGCAACGTCCCTTGGGCCACGCTGCAGGAGGTAGAGCCCATCGGCCCGAAAAAACTGCTGGATCTGCTGGTCATCGCACCCTGTACGGGCAACACCTTGGCTAAGCTGGCATCAGGCATCACCGATACGCCGGTGACGCTGGCGGCTAAGTCGCAGCTGCGCAACGGCGGGCCTGTGTTGGTGGCGGTATCCACCAATGACGGCCTGGCCGCGGCGGGCAAGAACATCGGTCTTTTGCTGGCTACCCGCAACCTATACTTTGTACCCTTCCGCCAGGATGATCCGCAAGGCAAGCCCACATCCTTGGTGGCGGATTTCGCCCGTCTGCCGGATGCGGCGAAGGCCGCCTTGGCGGGGCGGCAGGTGCAGCCCCTGCTGTGCGGATAATGCGGCGGTATCCTCCGTTCCACGGCATTGCTTGGCCGCTCTGTTTCCGGCGATGCAGGGGGATGGCGCGCGCCTCCAGTTTATGCCACCGCACTTTACAACAGCCCCCCGCTCACGGTACAATAAGATACCGTGAAGGGGGGCATCATTGTGACCAAAACATTTGCACGCGCGTTCAAACTGGCGCTGGCCATAATCCTGCTGTGCGCGACGCCGCTGACCATTGCCTGTGCCCAGGGCTCGGATCTGCGCGCTGTGCACATGACTCTGGCCAACCGGGCCGCAGGTGAAAGCAACGTGCTCATTCCAACCCTGGCCGGGCACCCAGATGCGGCGATCCAGCAACGCATCAACGATGAGATCGCCGCCGCGCTGCACATCCCCGAAGCGCTGCTGGCTCTGGAACGGGCGACCCAGTGGGCGGGGGATCGCGGCGACAGCGCGGGCATTCACATGGAGGGCACGGTCTACATTGCGGGCAACGTGCTCTCCGTGGCCATATCCACACAGGGCGAGCTGTATGACGGTAGCTTTGGCCAAACGTACACTGCCTTCAATTACAACTTGGATACCGGCGAGGCCATCGCGCTGGCGGATTTGTTTGTTGATCCACAGCAAGCCATGCATGCGCTGGAGGCAGAAACAGAAGCCGCTTTTGCGCGCGAAGGGATGAACGCCTACCTGGAGTACGCCCAGGTGCTGCCTCTGCCCTCGGCAAACTATTCGCTCAACGCCAACGGCGTGGTGCTCTATTACCCGCGGGAACAGTATCGCCTGCTGAATGGCCGGTGCGGCACGTTCTACTTTCTCTACCACCAGCTTGAACCCTACATGAAGGCGGGCGACCCGCTGTGTGACCTGTTGCTTGCCCAGCGCCCGGCTTTAGAGAACCCGGCGGCGCAGGCCCTGGCGGATGCGGCGGCAGGCCGTCTGCCGGGCATTGACGCGCAGCTTGGGCAGCCCGCCCAGGGCTACATAGACCGCTATAAACTGGTGGCCGAGCCGGATTACACGCTGGATGGTCCCCTGTTTCTCTTCGCCGCGCCGCTGATGCAGGGCGTGGGCCTGGGCGGCCTCATGTACCCGGAGGATGGTGAGGGTTGGGGACCGATTACATCCATCCGCGCCGCCCAGGTAGATCTGTACGGATTGAGGCCGGGGACGAGCACTTTGGAGGATGCGGCGCGCATGCTGGGCGAGCCGCAAAGGCGCACCGAGCTCTCCCCGCAGGATGCGCCGGATATGCTGCTGCCGCCGGGTGAGAGCTATTGGTATCGGGCGGGAAAGAATGAACTGGAGGTGCACGCGGGGAGCGAAGGCGTTGTGAGCCACATCCTACTGCACGCGGGCGGAGAAGGGCTGAATCCATGAAGGTAAAAGAAGGTAAAAAATAATGCTGCGGCAGGCAATATTTCCGTGGAAACAGAAATAAACGACATGCATGCGCCAACGGCCGCCGCGCCATTTTCGAAACTGCTGCCGGGCAGCCCGCCTTCGCGCCTGCATTGACGACAAAAATCGCGCTGTACTGTGAACGGGAGAATACGATAATGAGCAAATCACGCAAAATGCTATCCAATACGGACATTCCGGCGGTTGAAGCGCTGTTCAAGCTGATACCGGCGCAGAGTAAAGCGACAGTCGCAAACTGGGCTGTCGGCTATGCGGAAAGATCGTTCGTATCAATTTGGTCGGCCCACTATCCGGATGACACACGGCCGCAGGATGCGCTCGCCGCCGCGCGGGCGTGTTTAGAAGGAAAAATTAAGTTAACTGAACTCAAAGCACAATTGTCCCAGTGCAGGGGCATCGCGCACGACGCCGACGACAGCCCCGCCGCACAAGCCGCCGTGAGAGCGATAGTCGATTGCGCTACCGGTGCGGTCTATAACCCCTCAAAATCCATAGGGATCGCATTGTACGGCGCATTGGCGGTGGCATATCACAAACTCGGGGCAACCGCTCCGTGGGCGCAGTTAGAACTGCTCGCCACCCAGGAGTGTGCGCTGATGCTTGCGGCCCTGCAGGCCGTGGCGATAGAAAACGAACCGAACCCCTGCAAGGTAAGCTGGGTGTGCTGAATATGCTTTTCTCGCGGATGCAGCGTGCGCCAATCGTATCCCGCGCAGTTTCAGAGCGGGGCGCGCATTCGTCCCCGCTTGCTGATAGGCGCGCGGGGCCTGTTCTCTCAATAAGTTACGGTTTCATTCTGTTGCCGGGGGTTTTATTGCCGCGGGTCATGCATCGTCATCGCTTTGCCATTTGAGCCAGTCCTCTGATACCTGAACGGTCTGCTCTTTATGCGCAATGTCCGCTTCATCCTGTGCGTGCAAGGGCGCGCCTTGCCACGCCGCCTCTTTGAAGCCGATCAGGATCACGCCATCGCCCACCAACAGCGGGCGCTTCACCAGCATGCCATCCGTGGCCAGCAGCTTAAGTTGCGCCTCCTCATCCATGGTATTCAGTTTCTCTTTCAATCCCAGCGATTTGTACAACAGTCCGTTGGTGTTGAAAAATTTGTGCAGCGGCAAACCGCTTTGGGCGTGCCAATCCTTCAGCTCTTCATAGGTCGGGTTGTGCTGCTGGATATCCCGCAGCCGATAGGCCACACCCTGGTTATCCAGCCATTTTTGCGCTCGCTGACAGGTGGTGCACTTGGGATAGCAAATAAAGAGCATAGAGGAGCGCCTCCTTTACGTATTGCATCTATCATAGCCGCAATCGAAATGTTTTGCAATCGGTGCGCGCAATTTTCGGGTGATTGATTTTGCGGGTGTGCCGTTTACGAACAGGTGTTTTCATGCTATAATAATTCGTCAGACAAAAGCGCAGACACATCGTTTGATTACAGGGGGTAACGGATGGCCGCCACCAAAAAAATCAACACAAGGCGCAAAACCGCCCCAGCCGCCCAGCGACGGGGCACGCGCCCGGCCATGGGCATTTTGGTGCTGGGGCTGGGCGTGTTGCTCTTTGCCTGCCTGATGATGAGCTCTAACGCGCCGCTGATTGTGTTTGCCCGCAAGTTTTTGCAGGGCACCGCAGGCTCGTTGTGCCTGTTACTGCCTTTTTTGGTTTGCTGGGCGGGGCTGACCATGGCGTTTTCTGAAAAGGCGCAGGTCAACAACCGGCGCATGTTTTTGGTGGCGGCGCTGTTCGTGCTGGTCACCACCTTCATTCAGTTGTTTCAGATACAGGATATGCGTGACTACAATATGCGCACCGGCGCGGAAGACAGCTACATGCGCTTTATTGAGCTGACCGCTTGGCGCAGCAGCGAGATTTCGGTGGGCGGCGGCGTGGTCGGCGCGCTGCTGGCCTGGCCGCTGTGGAGCGCGCTGGATCTGTGGGGCGCCATCCTGTTGCTGTGCGTGCTGATACTGGCGGATCTCGTGCTGCTGACCGGCGTGGCCTTTGGCGACACCGGCGCGCGTCTGGCGGGCTGGTGGCGGGATGCCCGCGCATCCATGGCCGCCTATCGGGAAGATAAGCGCTTGCAACGCGAACAGCGGGCCGCCCAGGCCGCCCAAGAGGAAGAGATTTTGCTCTATGATGCGCCGCCCGCAGAGGCGATTCCGCCCAGACAGGGCCGCAAGCGGCAAGCGCCGCTTCCCCCGCAGCCGGGCGGCAACACGGCGCGTATCCCCGCGATGGATGCCTTGTCCCCAGCCGACCCCTATGACACGGATTATGACGCAGAGGCGGCCTACGAAGAGCCGTATTCCCCGGCCTATGAGGCGGGGTATGAAGAACCCTACGAGGAACCCTCGGCTCAGCGGCCTTCGCGCCGCAGTGCGGCCGGGCGAGCGGAAGCCGCCAGGCCGGCAGGCGCCCCTATCCGGGATGCGCAGCCCTGGCAGGGGGCCTCTGCCCAACCGGCAGGTCGTGCCCTGTACGTAGAGCGCGTGCCCGCAGGCGATGGAGCGCCCGCCCCGCGCGCGGGAGTCGCCCCTGCGGCGCGGGCAGCGTCGCGCCAGCAGAACGGCGGCGCGACGGGCGGTCTGTACATCGAAAACGTGCTGTCCCAGGCTGGTGACGGTGAGCCGGCAACCGGCAGCCTGCGCCGCAGGCGCACGCCGGTAGATCGCGTGTCAGCCCGGCACGAGGATGCACCCGAGGAGAGGGAGACCGCCGTGCAGCCGGATGCCGGCCCGGAAGGCGCGGATACGCTCGATGACACCGCGCCCTGGGATGACGAACCTTTTGACGACGAGCCCGCCCCTGAATCCCTTCCCCAAGCGGAGACGCCCGGCGCTCCCCGGCGGCGGTTGGATGAGACGCCCCTGGGTTTGCCCGCCAAGAAAAAACCCGGGGAAGAGCCCCAGCCGGAGCCTTACCGTTTTCCGCCCCTCAATCTGCTCAAGCAGCCCGCCGTCCGCACAGCGCCGGATACCCGCGCCCAGGATGAAGCGGGTGCGGGCAAGCTGCTGGAGACCCTGCGCAGTTTTGGCATACAGGCCAAAGTGCTCAATGTCACCCACGGCCCGGCCATTACCCGGTACGAACTGCAGCCGGCGCCGGGGGTCAAGGTGTCGCGCATCGTGGGTTTGGCGGATGATATCGCGCTGAACATGGCTTCCGCGGGCGGGGTGCGCATAGAGGCGCCCATACCGGGGAAACCGGCCGTCGGCATCGAAATATCCAACGAGAATATCAGCACCGTCACCCTGCGCGAGGTGCTCGACAGCGACGAGTTGCGCCGCCAAACATCTGCCCTGGCCTGTGCCCTGGGCAAGGATATCGCCGGGCGGCGAGTGGTTGCCGACCTGGCCAAGATGCCCCACGTGCTCATCGCCGGGGCCACGGGTTCCGGTAAATCCGTGTGCATCAACACGTTGATTTGCAGCCTGATTTACCGCGCCGCGCCTGAGGAGGTGCGCATGATCCTCATAGACCCCAAGGTGGTTGAGCTCTCTGTGTACAACGGCATCCCCCATCTGCTGTTGCCCGTGGTGACCGATCCCAAGAAGGCCTCCGGCGCGCTGAGCTGGGCGGTCAGTGAGATGGAGCAGCGCTATCGCCGCTTTGCCGAGCAGGGCGTGCGTGATATCCGCGGCTTCAACGCCGCCTTGGCAGAAGAGGAGCCCGCCATGACCCAGATCGTGGTCATTATTGACGAGCTGGCCGACTTGATGATGGTCGCCCCGGGTGAGGTGGAGGAATCTATATGCCGTCTGGCACAGCTAGCCCGCGCCGCAGGCATTCACCTGGTCATCGCCACCCAGCGCCCGTCGGTCAATGTCATCACCGGCGTCATCAAGGCCAATATCCCATCCCGCGTGGCCTTTGCCGTATCCTCTCAGGTGGATAGCCGCACCATCCTGGATGGGGCCGGGGCTGAAAAACTGCTGGGCAAGGGCGATATGCTCTACGCGCCCCAGGGCACGGGCAAGCCCACCCGCGTGCAGGGTTGCTTTGTATCCGACGAAGAGGTGTCTCGCGTGGTAGATTTTGTAAAGCGCCGTCACACTGCCGAGTACAGCGAGGATATCATTGAGTACCTGGAACAGGTGGATACCGGCGGCCCGCAAAACGGTCCCGGCGACGAGCAAGGGGAATCCGACGAGCTGCTGGCGCAAGCCATCGAGATCATACTGGAATCCGGCCAAGCCTCCATCAGCATGCTGCAGCGCCGCCTGCGGGTAGGTTATGCCAGGGCCGGCAGGCTGATTGATGAGATGGCGCGCCGGGGCATCGTGGCCCAGGCCGAGGGCAGCAAACCCCGCGCTGTGCTCTTTACCCGCGAAGAGTACCGCCGCATGTACGATTTGGATTGACCACTGACAACCCCGTTCAGTTAAACGTTGCCGTTTGCCGCGCATTCTGCTGTGTATGCTATATCTCGAAGAGGGCGCATGATGCACCTTTTGTTTCCTTTTGCCCGGCCGTTCCGCATAGGGATGACTTTCGTGGCGCAAAAATCCCCAGTGGCATACAATGAATTCAGAGACCCAAATTGACTGCGCTCTCTGAAAGGAATGCGATTCTATGCATTGCTATCATAAAATCCCTCAAAGATGCTGCCCCTCTGTCTGCCCCTTGCCCTATGCATCGCTTGCGCTGCAGCAGTGCTCTGTCATGCCACCGCACGCGCAAAGCCCGGCTCCGCCGGTGTGCCCCCCTTGCCCTGTACCGCCAGCATGCCCGGCATGTCCGACTTGTCCGGTTTGCCCGGAGCCTCCGGCGTGCGTCCAACCCACCCTGTTGGGCTGGGCGAGAAGTTCGGAGCTGTTCGGTTACGTTCCGGGCGCGAGGATTCCGCTGGTTCCTCCCGCTGACGGCGTCTTCACCGGCTGGGATTTTCCTTGGGCAAGATCCTCCACGCTGCTACAGTATTTTGAGAACACCGCGATGCTGCAGGCAGCGCTCTCGAGCGCGTACACGCAGGCGGCGCTGGGGATTTCAGAATCGCTGTTCCCCGGCAACGGGATCTTGATCGGCGATAATTACGTCTGGGATGGAGGTACCCCCAACCAGTACTACACAGGGTATTACACCGGAAGCGCGCCGGGGGGATGGGCCTCCTGGGCAAACGTTGAAATCGCAAACGACAGCCTGTATTCGCCGGAAACCAGGGTAAACACCCCGGGGGTTTACAGCCCATACCACTACAGCCTGAGACGGTTCACCGCCTACGCTGATCTCGACCTGTCGTGCTACAGTGTCGATACCGCCTATTTGGTCTCGGATTACCCGCGCGATGCGCTCGGCCGGTACGTGTTTCCGCTAGACGACTCGATTTTCGTGTTTGTTAACGGCCGGTTGGTGTATTGGGCATCTACGGATGTGATCGGCAACGGCAATGTGGCCCAGAACCGCAGTTCCTTTATGGGCGTTCCCGGGCAAATCTTGTTGCGGGAGAACCCGGTTACGCTGTATCCGTTCTCCGACGGATGGTACCTGACGTTGGGCGGAACCGACCAGATTGCGAACATTGCGCCCTATTTTCGCAACGGCAAGAACGTCATCGACGTCATTGCGGATGACTACTATCAGGGCGGCGGCATGTCCAGGTTCGACCTGGTGCTCAGCGTCACCCCACGCTGAGCATGGATTTGGCCCGCGAACGATCACGATAGACTGAGAGGGCAGGCCGCTTGGCCCGCCCTCTTTGTCTGCCCCTGCGCGCTACGCCAGTACGTTTTTGAGGATGTAGCTCTTCTCCTGAGTCATTTCCTCCAAGGTTACGCTGGCGCCTTCCCGGCCCAGGCCGCTCATTTTGTATCCGCCAAAGGGCTGATCCAAGTGCCGATAGTTGCCGGAGCTGTTGATGACGATGCCGCCTGCCTGCAGCTTGGCCGCCACGCGCATGGCGCGGTTCATGTTCAGCGTCATGATCCCGGCCTGCAAGCCGTAGCAGGTGGCGTTGGCAATGTCGATGGCCTCCTGCTCCGTGTGGAAGGAAATGATGGGGAATACCGGCCCAAAAATCTCCATGTCCCGGGCGGCATCCATGGTTAGCGTCACCTCGTCCAGTACGGTGGGTTGGAAGTAGGTATGATCGTAGCGTTCGCCGCCGTGCACCAGTTTGGCGCCCTGGGCGATGGTCTTGGCCACCTGTTCCTGCACCTCTGCCGCGGCGCGCTCGCTGATCAACGAGCCTAAATCCGTGTCCTCCTCCAGCGGGCTGCCGAGGCGCAGGGCCTTCAACCGCTGAATTACGCCATCCACAAAACGCTGTTTCACCGTATGCTCCACGATGAACCGCTTGGGCGAACAGCAGGTTTGCCCGGCATTTTGTACGCGCCCCTGCACCGCGTCACGGATAGCGAGATCCAGATCCGCATCATCAAAGACGATGAAGGGATCGTTGCCGCCAAGCTCCAAAAATACGCGCTTGAGGGTCGCCGCGCCGTTTTGGGCCACCTGCAGGCCCACCTCGGTGCTGCCTGTCAGGCTGATGGCCTGTATCTCGGTGCTGCGGGCCAGCATGTCGCCCACCAGAGCGCCGCTGCCGGTTAGGGCCTGTAACACGCTGCCCGGCACGCCGCTCTCCAGGCAAATCTGTAGCACCTTCAGCACAGTCAAAGGATTGTCGGATGCGGGCTTGACGATCACCGCGTTGCCCGCCGCCAGGGCCGCCGCCACCTTTTGGGTGCACAGCTCCACCGGGTAGTTGAAGGGAGAGATGCAGGCCACCACGCCCAGGGGTTCGCGGCGGGTAAAGATGATATCCTGCTCCGTGCCGATCTGGTAATCGGTCATGGTGCGGCCGTAGTGGTGATTTGCCTGCTCTGCAAAGGCGCGCAGAATCTGTGCGCACACGCGTATCTCCGCGCGGGCCTCGCGGATGATTTTGCCCATCTCCGTACTGAGGGAGCGGGCCAATTCCTCGCGGCGGCGATCGATTTCCGCTGCGGCGGCCATCAGGATGCGCGCCCGTTCGTGGCAGGGGGTCGACGCCCAGGCCGCTTTGCCCCGCTGGGCCACCTCTATGGCCTCCCGCACATCTTCCGGGGTGGCGCGTGGCACGGTGTCTATCAGTGCCAGGGTAGCGGAATTGTAGATTGGCATGGTTTGGCCGTCCCGGGCCTCCGCCTGCCTGCCGTCAATGAACATTTTCAAAGTCGCCACCTCATCGCTATCAGAAGGTGGAATCCGGGTTATAGTAGGTGTCGATGTTCTTCGCGCTGACGCTGACCGGCGTCAGGTACACCAGCTTTTGTACGCTCTCCCCCAGAGACCACTTTTCAATGGTCTCAATGACCTTGGCGGCACACTCCGCCGGGTCGTTGCGGCCTGTGGCCAGCATCTGCGTGCCTTCCTTGATCAAACCGTACATGGTCTTGTTGCCATCCGCGCCGCAGATTACGATATCCTCACGGCCGATGGCCAGGCAGGCTTCCCGCGCGCCCAGGGCCATGTCATCGTTCTCAGCGAAGATGAGGTTCGTTTCCGGCGCGGCGGTCAGCATGTCTTCCGCGGCCTTCTGGCCGTCGGCCTGGTTCCAGCCGCCCCAGCCCTGGGCTACGATGTTGACCTTGGATTCGCCGCGGGCTTCCAACTGCGCTTCCACGATGCCCGCCAGGGTACCCATACGGCGCGCTACGCCCAGGGTGTTGCCCGTGTTGCCGCTGAGCATGCCCAGGTTGATTTCGTTCGTGCCGAATTTGGCCGCGATATCCGCGCCCACCAGGGTGCCCAAGGTATAGTTGTCGGACTGGATCATGGAAACATAGGGCGCTTCCGGCGAGATGGAGTTATCCATGATGAATACCGCCACACCGGCCTCAGCGCATTTGCGGGCGGCTTCGACGGAGCTTTCGGGGTGCACGGGGTTGATGACCACCACTGTGCAGCCCTGGGCGATAAAGTTTTCCACATTGGCCAGTTCGGCGTTCGCGTCGCCATTGGCGTCGGCTGTGACGTACTCAATGCCTTTTTCCTCGCACAGTTTCTTAAAGGTTTCTTCCTGTGCGGCAAAGTATGCGCCGTTTAGGGTCTGCATGGTCAGGCCGATCTTTTGGCCGGCAACGGGTTTTGCCTCGGCCAGGGAAACGGCGGCGCATGCCGTTAACAGCACAGACAGCGCCAGGAGAATCGCCAGCGTCCTCTTCATCTTTCTTCCCTCCGTTTTGTCGTGGATGTTCTTTGTGCAACGCTCCGCAGACCTCTCGCCAGTAGTGCGTGGGGAAAGGCTTGCGAAGTTCGCTAAACCCGCGGCACTACGCGCGGGTTTCAGCACAGGGTTTCGGGGCTAGTCCTTGTTGCGTTTTCCCTGCAGCAACACAGCAGCGATGATGATGACGCCCTTG
This sequence comes from Oscillospiraceae bacterium, assembly GCA_031286995.1. GTDB lineage: Bacteria > Bacillota > Clostridia > Christensenellales > Aristaeellaceae > JAITTS01. Next base: position 17,632 of record JAITTS010000136.1, on the reverse strand, counting down.
ATCACCTGCTGCGGGTAGGGGGCAACCTTTTTAAGCGCCATGATGTTGCCGATCAGGCCCAAAATCAGCACGCCCATCAGCGTATTGAGCGCGGTACCCTTGCCGCCAGATAGGCTGGCCCCACCGATGACGCAGGCCGCGATGGCATCCAGTTCCAGCCCCTCACACACCCGGGCGTCGCCCACGCCGGTGCGCGATTCCACAATGCCGCCAAAGGTGCACAACAGAGACGAGACCACGTACACCGAGAGCACAAACATGCTGGTACGGATACCGGATAGCCGCACGGCGTTTTCGTTGCTGCCGATGGCCTGTACGAAGCGCCCATAACTGGTGAACCTGAGGACAAACGCCACACACAAAAAGATCAACAGCGCCAGGATGACCGAATAGGGCACCTTGAGCACGTTGCCCTTGCTGAACACATTGACCACCTCGTTGGTGATGGGGATGGTCTTGGCGTGCGAGATCATGTAGGCCACGCCCCGCGCGGCGGTCATAGCCGCCAGTGTCACCACGAAAGCCGCCATTTTTTTGTAGGCCACCAAATACCCGCAGAGCGCGCCGAAGGCCAGGCTGCCCAGCAACGTCAACAGCAGGGCCAACGGCAGGGGCAGCGCCGCGGCCTGCCTGTTATCCAGCAGCGTGGCGAAAAGCACGCTGGAAAAAGCGGCGACAGAACCCACCGACAGATCAATGCCCCCGGTGAGGATGACCAGCAGCATGCCCATGCTGACAATGACCGTGCCTGCGTTCTGGCGCAGTAAATTAAAAATGTTTTGCACCGTCAAAAAATTCTTGGATAACAGGCTGGAAATAATCACCAACACCAGCAGCACCGCCACGGGTAAGTATTGCCGCAGGTTATCCATCGTGTCCCAGACCGTGTTGCGTTTGGCGTTTTCCATCATTGCTTGCCTCCAACCACCAGTTTCATAATGCTTTTCTCGCTTAATTCTTCTTTGGACAACGCGCCCATCTTGCGGCCCTTATCCACCACCATCACGGCGTCGCACATGCCGATGATCTCGTTCAGTTCCGAAGAGATCATTAAAATGCCCACGCCTTGGGCGGCCAGTTGGTTCATAATCTGGTAAATCTCTACCTTCGCACCCACATCCACGCCCCGGGTAGGTTCATCCATGATCAGCACCTGAAAGGAGGCGGCCAGCCACTTGGCGATGACAACCTTCTGCTGGTTGCCGCCGCTGAGGGTTTTGACCGGGTTTATCGGGTTGCCGGCTTTCACCGACAGCCGGGCGATCAGCTCTTCCGCCAGGGCGCGTTCCTTGCGCCTGCGCAGAATACCCCGAGGCTGCGATACCCGGCGGATATTGCACAGGCTCATATTCCGGCTGATGGATTGATCCAGAACCAGGCCCTGTTCTTTGCGGTTTTCAGGGATGAGCGCCAGGCCTTGCCGCATGCCCTGGTGCGGAGAGCGGATGTGGGTTTCCCGTCCGCTCAGCCACACCTTGCCTCCTTTGCGCGCATCCGCGCCGAAGATGGCGCGCACAATCTCTGTGCGCCCGCTGCCCACAAGGCCGAATATGCCCAGCACTTCACCCTTGTGCAGGGTGAACCCAATGTCGGAGAAAGCCCGGCCGCTCAACCCTTCCACGCGCAGCAACTCCGCGCCCGGGCGGGCGTTTCGCGGGGGATACATGGTGGAAAGCTTGCGGCCAATCATCAATTCTACCACGCTGTCGGGCGTAAAACTGGCAAGTGGGCCGCTGCCGGTTACCTCGCCGTCACGCATGATGGTCACCCTGTCGCACACAGAAAAAATTTCCTCCATGCGGTGAGAGATATAGACGATGCTTACCCCCTGCGCCTTCAGCGCGCGCATGGTTTCAAAGAGCTTGTGGGTTTCCGTCGGGGTCAGCACGGCGGTGGGTTCATCCAAAATTAATATTTTGGCGTCAGCGGAAAGCGCCTTGGCGATCTCCACCACCTGTTTGTAGGCCACGCTGATATCGCGTACGAGGCTGCGCACGTCAATATCAAAGCCCAAACCGTGTATCACCGCCTGTGCCTTGGCAAACAGCGCCTTCCAGTGCACAATGCCGTGGCGGCCCAGGCGATCAATCAAAATGTTTTCCGCGATGGTCAGATCGTCGGCCAACTCAAATTCTTGGTAAACGATACCCACGCCCAGTTCTTTGCCCCGCCGCGGCGTGCCCAGCAGCGCAGGCTTGCCGTCTATGCGCACCTCGCCCGCATCCATGGCGTACGCGCCGGAGAGTACCTTCATCAAGGTGGATTTACCCGCGCCGTTCTCACCCACCAACGCGTGGATTTCGCCGGGCAGCAGAAAAAAATCAACCCCCCTCAGCGCCTTGATGCCTGCGAAGGCCTTTTGAATGCCCTGCATCTGCACGCGGTACGCCTGCCCCAACGTCGCTACCCCCTCTGAACCGTGCGCCGGGCGCACGGATCCCCAAGGCTTGTATAGAACGGCCAAAAACACGCGTTCTTTTTATAAAACCCAGTATAGATTACCTGATACGGGTTGTAAAGTACGCACTTTTTTGTAACCGGGTATGCTGGTACACCCGATCACTCTTTGGCCTGCTGTGTGGCCTTCCTTTCCTCGTTTGTTTTCGCGGCGTAATAGGCCATGTTGGCCCTGCCCCAATCGAACATAGCATCCACGATGGGCAAAATGGTCATGCCCAGGTCGGTCATCAGGTATTCTACGCGGGGCGGCGTTTCGTTGTAGATGGTGCGGGTGACGATGCCGTCCTGCTCCAATTCCCGCAATTGCTTGGTAAGGATGCGGTTGCTGATGTTTTTGAACAGCCGAAACAGCTCGCCAAAGCGGTGAGGCCCCTCGTGCCCCAAGTGCCACAGCATGACGATTTTCCACTTTCCACTGATGATAGACAGCGTCAGTTCTTTTTCGCAGTTAAATTCCCCGTTGAGCAACCGCCGCTTCAAGTCTTCCCGCAAGGGAAGCATCATGGCACTCCCTCCTCTAAAAACGCGTATTGCGCGAAAAGCTATCCTCTCGCTTTTTTATTATTATACGCTGAAAACCAAGCATTTGCAAAACCTTCTGCAGATTGACGAACCCCCCTGCCCGTGCTATGATATTTATAAGTTTTTATATTCTGCCACCCATCGCGCAAAGGAGAACGCTTATGCTGACGCAGGCCCCCAAGGGCACGCGGGATATCACCCCCGAGCAAAGCCACCTGTGGCATTACATGGAAGATGCCATGCGCGCGGCTTGTGCCGCCGCGGGCTATCGAGAGGCGCGCACCCCGGTGTTTGAGCATACGGAGCTTTTTCTGCGCGGCATCGGCGACACCACGGATGTGGTGCAAAAAGAGATGTACACCTTTACGGATAAAGGCGGGCGTTCCGTCACCCTCAAGCCCGAGGGCACGGCGGGGGTGGTGCGCATGCTGGTGGAACACAAGCTGTTCGCCGAGGCGCTGCCCGCCAAGATGTACTATGTAAGCTGCCCTAACTTTCGCTACGAAAAGCCGCAAAACGGCCGTCTGCGCGAGTTTCACCAGTTTGGCGTGGAGGCCTTTGGCGCGCCCCAGGCCACCGTGGATGCCGAGCAGATCGCCCTGGCGTGGGATTTGCTGACGGGGCTGGGCCTTACCGGTCTGTCATTGCACGTCAACAGCATCGGCTGCCCGGTGTGCCGCCCTGTGTTTCACGAGCGCTTGCAGGCCTTTTTGGTTGAGCGGCTGGATAAGCTGTGCGACACATGCCAAGAGCGCTTTACCCGCAACCCCATGCGCATCCTGGATTGCAAATCCCCGGATTGTCAGGCCCAGCTGGTGGGCGCGCCCAGGGTACTGGATTGCCTTTGCCCGGATTGCCGGGCGCACATGCAGACCCTGCAAGAGACGCTGACCCGTATCGCGATCCCCTTTGAACTGGATCCCGGTATCGTGCGAGGGCTGGATTACTACACAAAGACCGTCTTTGAGATCATCGCCCAGATGCCGGGCGGCAGCCTGACGGTGTGCGGCGGTGGGCGGTACGATGGCCTGACGGAGGCGCTGGGCGGCCCTGCTTTGCCCGGCGTGGGCTTTGGTATGGGCATGGAGCGCGTGCTGATGCTGCTGGATGCGCAGGGCAAGGCGCCGCCGCTGCCGCCCCAGGTACAGGTGTACGTGTGCACCCAAGGCGACGCGGCGCGCGACGCGGCGCTGCCGCTGGCCCAAAACCTGCGCCGCGCGGGTGTGGCGGCGGATTGCGACCACATGGGCCGCAGCCTGAAAGCGCAGTTTAAACACGCAGATAAGTGCGGTGCGCGCCTGGTGCTGGTGCTGGGCGAGGCGGAACTGCTTGCAGAGACTGTCACCCTGCGCGACATGCGCACCCGGCAGGAGACGCAAGTGCCTCTGCCCGCCCTCACAGAGGCTGTGCTGGCCTGCCTGGCGCAGGGTGGACTCACGCCAGTCAACTAATCCCGCGCCAACGCGCGGCACGCATAAGGAGGAAGGAACCATGGCCGGTTTTCAGGACTGGCAGCGCACCCACATGTGCGGGGCTGTTGACGAATCATTGATCGGGCAGCAGGTGTGCCTCATGGGCTGGGTGTTGCGGGCGCGCAATTTGGGTAGCCTGATCTTTGTGGATCTGCGGGATCGCGCGGGGGTGGTGCAGGTGGTCTTCAATCAAGACACCAACACACCCCAAGCGTTTGCCGTGGGCCAGGGCCTGGCGCGCGAGTACGTGCTGGCCGTGCAAGGCCGGGTGGCTGCCCGATCCGGCGCTGTCAACGACAAGCTGGCCACGGGCAAAATAGAGGTAAATGTGCAGGATGCGCGGCTGATCAACCGCGCCCAAACGCCGCCCATCTATGTGGAGGACGGCGTGCAGGAATCAGAGGCCGTGCGCCTGAAGTACCGTTATCTGGATCTGCGCCGGCCCCAGCTGCAGCGCGCCCTGCGCACCCGTGCCCAGGTGCTGCGCGCCGTGCGCAACCACATGGATGAGCAGGGGTTTTGGGATGTAGAGACCCCCATCCTCACCAAATCCACCCCCGAGGGCGCGCGGGATTACCTGGTGCCAAGCCGCGTGCACCCCGGCAGCTTTTACGCCCTGCCCCAATCCCCGCAGCTTTACAAGCAGTTGCTGATGTTGGCGGGCTTTGACCGCTACTACCAGGTGGCCCGCTGCTTCCGCGATGAGGACAACCGGGCCGACCGTCAGCCTGAATTTACCCAAGTGGATGTGGAGATGTCCTTCGCCCGGCCCCGGGATGTGCAGGATGTGATAGAGGGCGTGTTTGCCCGCGTGTTTCGGGATGTGATGGATGCGCAACTCTCCTTGCCCCTGCCGCGCATGACCTGGCGACAGGCCATGGATGCCTACGGCAGCGACAAGCCGGATACCCGCTTTGACATGCGCCTGCAAGATGTGGGCGATCTGTTCGCGGCCTGTGGCTTTAAGGTTTTTGAGGATGCGCTGGCCGCCGGGGGCACCGTGCGCTGCATCAAGGCCCCGGGCGGCGGGGCGCGCCTATCCCGCAAAGAGATCGACGCCCTGGGTGAATTTGTCAAGACCTATCGTGCCCGCGGTCTGGCCTGGGCCGCGCTGGGCGAGGATGGTTCTCTCCGCGGCTCCTTTGTCAAGCAGATATCCGAGGCGTCCTTGGCCGCGCTGTGCGCGCGCATGCAGGCCACACCGGGGGATGCGCTGTTTTTGGTAGCTGACAAGCCCGCCGTGGCGTTAACCGCGCTGGGACAGCTTCGCCTGCGCTTAGGCCACCAGCTTGATTTAATTGATAAAAACCTGTACAATCTATTGTGGGTGACGGAGTTCCCTCTGCTGGAATGGGATGAGGAGGCAGGCCGTTTCGTGGCCATGCATCACCCCTTCACCAGCCCCATGGATGAGGATTTTGCCGCCATGGAGAGCGACCCTGGTAGCGTGCGCGCCAAAGCCTACGACCTGGTGCTCAATGGCGTGGAGATGGGCAGCGGCTCCATCCGCATCCACGACAGCGCGCTGCAAGAGCGCATGTTTGGTTTGCTGGGCTTTACGCATGAGCAGGCGTGGCAGCGCTTTGGCTTTTTGTTGGAAGCGTTCCAATACGGCACGCCCCCGCACGGCGGGTTCGCTTTCGGGGTGGATCGCCTGGTGATGATGCTGACGGGCGGTGAAAGCCTGCGGGATGTGATCGCCTTCCCCAAAGTACAAAACGCGTCCTGCCTGATGATGGGCACCCCGTCCCCTGTGGCGGATGAGCAATTGCAGCCTTTGCATATACGGGCCGAGATCGAAGCATAGCCGGCGCCGGCAAAGGGGGGATTTGTGTGCTGCAGACCGGTGTGGTGATGGCCGCCCAGGGCGGCAAACTGACCGTGGCCTTTGAAAGGCCGCAGGCCTGTAAGGACTGCGGCCAGTGCGGCGGCGAGCGCCGCAAGCAGACGGAACTGACGTTGCCGGGCGAGGGCCGCGTGGGCGACCTCGTCACCGTGGATGTGCCCGATGGCCGCGTGGCCCAGGCAGCCGCGCTGGCTTACGTTATCCCGCTGGCGGGGTTGTTGTTGGGCCTGCTACTGGCCGGGCCTCTGCGCCCGGCTTTGGCGCCTGGCCTATCCGACGATCTCTTCGCCGCGCTGTGTGCCGGGGCAGGGCTGTTGGTTTCCTTGGGCGTGTTGCGTCTGGTGGATGGGTGCATACGGGGCCGCGCGGGCTGGCAGCCAAGGCTGGTGGATGTGCGCGCCCCCGAACCCAGTGTTGCCGAAAATGTATACGGAAAGGGATGACCGCCGTGGAAAGCGCCTTTGTCAAGGAGATCACCCAAGAGAATTTTGAAACGGAAGTACTGCAAGCGGGCCAGCCTGTATTGCTCGATTTTTGGGCGCCCTGGTGCGGGCCTTGCCGCATGGTGGCGCCCCATGTGGCCGCAGTGGCCGAAGAGATGGCGGGCAAGGCCCTTGTGGGCAAGATCAACGTGGATGAATCCCCTACCTTGGCGAAGCGCTACGGCGTAATGAGCATCCCCACGCTGGTGGTGGTGCAGGGTGGCGAGGCCGTGGCCCGCGAGGTAGGCGCACGGCCCAAGGAAAGCATTTTGCAGATGTTGGCGCCGTATTTAGGCTAAGCGCATCAGCATCAATGACACGTTAACCGCCATATCGTCATAGGGTGCGGTCAGTAGCGCCTCGTTCCCCGTGTTGCGCAGGGTCAACAGGGCATCCTGTGTGCGGGTTCGTGTATCCAAAAGCGCTGCGCCGTGCAGCGGGCCGGGGTAGGGCGCGTACCACGCGGCCCCGGGGGCAGTGTCTCCATCCAGAAAGAGCCCAGCCTGGGCGGCATCGCGTAGCCACAGGTACACATCCGCCCGGTATAGACCGGGGGCCAGGCGCACCGCATCCCGCCCCGCCGGGGTGATGCCGGATTGTCCCTGGTTCAGCGCGGGGCAAAAAGGCAACGCCTGCTCCGGCGCCACCGCCAGATCTACCTGGTTTTGAAACAGCGCCATACCCAACGTTCCACCGGCTGATCCGGTTGGCCCCGTCTCGCCCTGCGGCCCTTGCGGGCCCTGTGGGCCGACGGGGCCTTGTGTACCTTGGGGCCCTTGAGGCCCCGTGGGGCCTGCTGCGCCCTGCGGGCCTTGTGGGCCGGTCTCACCCTGCGGCCCTTGCGGGCCCATTGGGCCAACCGGCCCAGGATCGCCCTGCAAGCCTACGGGGCCTTGCAGGCCTGCCGGGCCGGGGTCACCCGCCACGCCGTCTAAGCCATCTGCGCCTGCGGGGCCTGCCGGCCCCATAGGCCCCATGGGACCCGGATCGCCCTTTGGGCCCTGGAGCCCCTGCGGCGGATCGGGCACAGGTATCGGTGTGGGCGCAGAGGGCGATGCTGTAGGTGGGCTGACCGGCGTAGGTCGGGGGATGGAAGGCATGGTGCCGCCGGGTATTGCGCTGGGGCGTGCCAGCCCGGGGTATACCGAAGCGGGGGCAATAACGGCCAAGGGTTGGGGTGGGATGGGGGTATGTACGGGACAGGGCTGGGCGCAGCACCCGGCACAGTTGTGATAGGCATTCATGGGCGTCGCTCCTCTCTGGGATGTACTTTCGCCCCATCCTATGCGATGGATGAGGGCGCCGTGCCGCGCATTCCTGCGCACAGATATCCCACGGATACATAGGCTGGTAGTGGCCGCGTAAGCGCGCCAATATTGAGCAAGGAGCACATGCCATGATGGAGCATGAATATTTGAATCCGATCCGTGACCCGGATCAGTTCGCCTGCTGCCGGCAGCCCTGGGGCTGCAAGCGTGACTGGGAGGAGGATCGCGGCTGTGCGTGCGGCTCTAAGCACGAGCACAGGCCTGAGCCGAAGTGCGAACCCAAGCACACCTGCCGCTGTGGCTGCGATGGTGAGCAGCAGTATGAGCCTGACGACGATGCCGGCGCGTGCGGCTGCCACTTCTGTGTGCGCTGCCCTCCTGGGCCGGAAGGCCCCGCCGGCCCCAAGGGCCCCTGCGGCCCGCAGGGCCCGATAGGCCGATGTGGGCCGGAAGGCCCGCGTGGCCCGCGCGGTTGCCCCGGCGAGAAGGGGGATACAGGCCCCGAAGGGCCTCGCGGTCCCCGCGGATGCCCCGGTGAACGCGGTGAAACAGGCGCCCAAGGCCCCCAGGGCATGATCGGCCCACAGGGGCCGCAAGGGCCCCAAGGCCCGCAAGGCGACCAAGGCCCTATCGGCGCTGCGGGTCCCGCTGGGCCTATCGGCCCCCAAGGCCCCACAGGCCCGGCAGGCCCCATGGGCCCCCAAGGTGAGACCGGCCCACAAGGGCCTGCAGGCCCCCAAGGAGAAACCGGGCCCCAGGGGCCGCAAGGGCCGCAGGGCCCGGCGGGCGACCCCGGCGAGATGGAGGGCTTTGTATCCATTTGGCACCAAGACGAGGGCATGGTGGATGCCGACACGCCCCTCTCCTTTGAGAGCGGCATGGTGCCCGCCAGCCCCACTGGCGGCATCAGCGTGCCCGATCCCACCACCATACAGCTGGATGAGCCGGGCGTGTACGAGGCGCTGTTCCACGTGCTGCCCATTGAAGAGGCCCGCAGTGTGGAGCTACGCGTAAATGGTACCATGGTGCCAGGCGGCCGCGTTTCTAACCGTGTATCCGCCACCGCCATAGATGGCAAGGTGCTCTTCCAGGTGGGCGAAGGGGATGTGCCCGCCATGGTGACGCTGCAAAATTACGTCAACGGCCCCATCAGCTACGACGCGGTCACCCCGCAGGATACCACCGCCTCACTGGCGGTTATGAAGCTGGGCGATGGCTGACGAAACAGCTCTTCACGCGCGCAAAAGGTAGGCGGGCGCACAAGAGACAGGGTTTCCCCGCAGCCGAAAGGTGGCGGGGAACTATTTTTTTGTCCCTTTTTGCTTGACAGAAATTCATATTGCAAAGTATGATAAATGTGGTACATCTTAGGGATGAAAGGAGGCAAGGAGGTTTGCCCGGTGCCCGTTTATTTCGCATTTTTTCGTTGCCGGGGACATGCCTTTCGGCAAACTTATGAGGAGGCACTTTCGCGTATGTACAAACGCAAGGCATTATTTGTAGATTTTGACCGTGATCACACCTGGCGAAACATTTATCGCATGTCCATGAAGTACGGCGGGGACGCCGCCGCAATTGAGTACCAGCAGGATGGTGAGATTAAAAGCATTTCCTATACCCAAAACGACCGGTACGTCGCCGGGGCTGCGCTGCGCTTTGCGCAGCGCCTGGGGGATGCACCCGGTTTTGTGGGGCTACAGGTGGCCAATTCACCGGCTTGGCCCATGCTGTTTTGGGGCCTTTTGCGCAGCGGGCACGACGTGCTGCTGCTGGATGCCCGGGCCACGCCCCAGCAAACCGAGCACCTGTTGGCGCAGGCCGGGGTCGGGGCGCTTGTCACCGCTTCGGATGCGCCTGTGCCGCCGGGTGTGGAACGCCTGCGGCCCGAGGCATTCGCCTTTGCGGATGGAGACCCCGCCGCCTGCCGCTGCCCCTGGGCGGATCGGGTGGCGCTGTGTACCAGCGGCACCACCGCCACATCCCGCGTGTACGTGTACGACGGCCACGCCATCATCAGTCAGGCTCTTTCTTTGCGCCGCGTGTTTGACAAGGGCGGTGTCCTGGGGCGGCCCGGGGTAGTCGAAAAATCCCTGGCGTTTTTGCCGCTGCACCACATCTTCGGCCTGGTGGTGGCCTTTGTGCTCAATCAGATGCAGGGCGGCACCGTGGTCTTTCCACCGGATATGACCCCGGAGCGGGTGCTGGAGGCTTGCCGCAAGCATTGCGTCACCTGCTTTGTGTGCGTGCCACTGTTTTGGAATTCTATTGCCACCACGGTGCTCAAGCGCGCCCGCCTGCAGGGCGACGCCGCGCTGCAGGCCCTGCAGCAAGGCATCGACACATCCCTGCGCCTGCAGCGCCATCTGCCGCGCCCTCTGGCTATGCGCCTGCTGGCCCCGCGCCTGGGCAAGTATCAGGATATGCTGCTGGGCCGCGCTATGCACACCATGATATCCGGTGGCGGCCACGTGCTGCCCGAATCCCTGCGCCTGCTCAACGGCCTGGGTTATCGCCTGGTGAACGGCTACGGATCCACAGAGGCGGGCATATTTGGCGCAGCCACAGAGGCGGGCGTAGCCCGGCGGCTACAGGGACATATTGGCGAAGGTTTTCTGCCGGCTACGGGCAAAATACAGCCCACGGGCGGCGACCCCAACCTGGGCGAGCTGCTGATCTGCGGCGAGTACATGCACGCCGGACGCATGGAGGATGGGCGCTACATCCCACGGGATAGAACCAATCCCTGGTTTGCCACGGGCGATTTGGTTCGCCTGGCGGATGGACGCTTTTACATTGAAGGACGCATCAAAGAGGTAATCGTCAACGAATCCGGCGAAAACGTGTACCCGGATGAACTGGAAGACGCTTTTCTCGATCTGCCCGGTGTCAAAAGCTATACCGCCACTGGCCTGGCGAGCGGCGTGTACGAGGATATCGCCCTGGTGCTGGAGTGCGAGACCGCGCCGGATGCCGCACAGCTCGCCGCCCTGGCTGCGGAACTGCGCCGCCGCAACGCCACCCTGCCGCTGTACAAGCAGGTGCGGCGCGTGCTGTTATCCCAGCGCGCCCTGCCGCTGGCCAACGGCATCAAGGTGAAGCGCCAGCAGGTGCGCAAGGGGATAGAGGATAACACCTGGCCCTGCGCAGAGTTGAACCTGCGCGATGGCAGCGTGTTGGGCGCCGCCGCGCCCGCATCAGCGCCGGATGCAGCGCTCGCGCCCATTCAGCGTGAGGTGCGGGCCATGTTCGCCCGTGTGTTGGCCCTGCGGGAATCGGATATTGAGGATGACGCCCACTTTATCTATGACCTGGGCGGCGACAGTCTGACCAGCCTTTCCCTGCTCGCCGAGGCCGAAAAGCGTTACCAGATACTCATCCGCCAAGAGGAGTACCTGGCCTGCACCAGCGTGGGCGATCTGAGCCGCCTGATCCTCTCCAAGACCAAAGGCGGCGTGGCCGCCCCGGCGGCGCCCTTCGCCGCGCAGACAGCGCTCAGGGAGGAGCCTGTCCAGCCTATCATCCGGTTTGAGGACGCGCCGGAGTACCGGGCGTTTCTGCACCGCACGGATAGCCTGAATCCGCTGATGGAAGTCCTGGGCAATCCCTACTTTGTGGCGCATGATTCCGTCATACGGGATACATCCATGATGAACGGGCGCGAAGTGATCAACTTTGGCTCTTACAATTATCTGGGGCTTTCCGGTCATCCGGAGACCGTAGAGGCCGCTGTGGATGCGGTGCGCAAATATGGCACTTCCGCATCCGGTTCACGCCTGCTGGCTGGGGAGAAGACCCTGCACAAAGAATTGGAGCGCGCCATCGCCGCCTGGAAGCATACGGAGGCCGCGTTGGTGTTGGTGGGCGGGCACTCCACCAACGTTACCTTCGTGGGCAACTTTTGCGGCCCCAAGGATTTGATCCTCTACGACGCGCTCTCCCACAACTCCGTAGCCCAGGGCTGCCGTCTGTCGCAAAGCCCCAGCCGAGCCTTCCCTCACAACGATGTGGAGGCGCTGGAAAACATCCTGCGCCAGTGCCGTAATCAGTACGAAAAGGTATTGCTGGCCGTAGAGGGCGTGTACAGTATGGATGGAGACATTGCGCCCATCCCCGCCTACGTGCGGCTGAAGAAACAGTACGGCTTGTTTTTGATGGTGGATGAGGCCCATTCCTCCTGCGTGCTGGGCGCGCACGGAGGCGGCGTGGATGAATACTTCGATCTCGCCCCGGGAGATATCGACGTAAAGATGGGCACGCTCTCCAAGGGCCTGGGCACCTGCGGTGGGTACCTGGCGGGCAGTTTTCCGTTGATTGAGTACCTGCGCTACAATGTGCCCGGCTTTGTCTTCTCCGTGGGCATGAGCCCGCCCCTGGCCGCCGCCACCCTAAAGGCGGTGGAGATCATCCGGCGGGATAACAGCCTGGTGCAGCGCCTGCACCACAACATCCACACTTTCTTAACCGAGGCCATGCGCCGGGGGCTGGATACCTGCCTGGCGCAAGAGCAGAGCCCTGTGGCGCCCATCCGCATCGGCGAAGACGAAATGGCCTTTCGCCTGAGTATGCTGATGCAACGGCAGGGCGTGTTCGTGCCCCCCGCTGTATACCCGGCGGTGCCTAAAGGGCAGGCGCGCCTGCGCTACTGCCTGGTGGCCAACCACACGGATGAGCAAATCATCCGCGCGCTGGATTTGCTGGCGGAGCATTTGGCGCGGGAAAAGCGGGCGGATGAGGCCGTGAGCGTTTGGCGTACGCCCGGCGAGGACGCCTGGTCCCAGCGTGTGGAAGCCACTGTTTAGAGCAAACAAATTTTTCGATAGCAGCCCCAATTAGCGCGGTGCATTCGCCAAAAACGCGGCGCACGCCGCAAATAACGTTTCTCTATCCGGCCCCAGTGTACACACGTGGCCGGATTTTTGCAGCCAAAGCAGTTCCTTTTGCCCGCTGGCAGCCCCATCGTAAATGATGCGGGCGCTCTCGGGGCGCACCTGCTCATCGCCCAAGCCCTGCGCCACCAGCAAGGGGCAACGCACCTGCGGCAGCCCGCGGCGGGCATCGCCTATCAAGCGCAACAGGTCGCCCATACGGCACAGCGGCGTGTGGGCATAGCCTATGTCATAGTCGCGCAAAAAGTCCGCGCCCCGCTTTTTGTGCCGCTTGCGCACGTAGGGCACAGCCCAGCCCAGCAGCGGGGCCGCGTAAGCCAGGGGATTGCGCAGGCGCATGGGCGCCGCAAAGGTGAGCACGGCAAAGGGTTGCCGCCTTTGGGCCAGCAACAGGCTCAGCACCCCGCCCATGGAGAGCCCGCCCACCGCCACGCGCCCGCACCGGGCGGCCAGATCATCGTAGGCGGCCAGCGCCGCATTTAGCCAGGGCGCGTACCCGCCATGGGCGCGCACATCCTGCACGCGGGTACCGTGGCCGGGCAGCAGAGGCGCAGCCACCGTGTATCCCGCCGCGCACAGCGCGTCGCCCAGGGGGCGCATGTGGCCGGGGGTACCGGTAAATCCGTGCAACAACAGGATGCCCGCATCCCCGCCGGGCAGTAAGAAAGGTTTTGCTTTTTCGCCGGTAAAATCCGTACCCATGCCGCGCCCCCTTCCGGCCCGCGCTGCGTTTGCTACAGCCGCAACAGTTCCGCCTCTACCTGGCGCAAATCCTCCAGGCTGTTGACGCCCCAGGTCTCCTCCAGCCGGGCGGTGTGCACCACGCATTGCTTCAGGCCGTCGCGCGCCATGGCCCGCACAATGCCGGTCAGGTAGTATTCGCGCTTGGGGTTGTCGTTGCTGATGCGGGCCAGGTAATCCCACATCAGGGGCGATTGCAATACCTGTATGCCCACATTCACTTCGTCTATTTCGCGCTGGACCGGGGTACAGGCGCTATCCTCAACAATATCCACCAGTTCGCCCGCGCTGTCGCGCACGAGCCTGCCAAAGGCGGGGATGGGATGGATGCGCGCGGCCAGCAACGTGCCTGCCGCGCCGCTTTGCTCGTGCTCTTCGAACATACGCAGGTAGGTGGCCCGGCTGAGCAGGGGCATGTCGCAGTAGAGCACCATGATGCTGCCCTGCGCGTCACCAAAGATCGGCTGGGCAAAGCGCGTAGCGTGGGCGGTGCCCTTTTGATCCAACTGCTCTACATAGCGGTAGCGGGGGCCCAGCGCCTCGCGTATTTTTTCGCCCATGTAACCCACCACGATGCAGGTATCCTCCGGGGCGATAAAATCTATGTTCTCCAGCACGTACGATATCAGCGTTTTGCCGTTGGCCCGGCGCAGGGCCTTGGGCAGATCGGCCTCTGCGCTGTGCAGGCGGGTACCCTTGCCCGCCGCCAGGATGATGGCTTTTCGGTTGGACAAATGTCTCGACCTCCCTCGTTTGTGCCTACGCGTGGCTGGTAGCCTTTATTTGCTTGAGCCGCTTCATCACATCGTTGCCCCCCCGACCGAAGTAATCGTGCAGGGCGGCATATTCCGCATACAGCTTGTCGTAGACCGCGGCATTCGCCTCAATGGGCGTGTACACGGTGTCACGCAATTTGCCCATCGCGCGGGCGGCATCCAACACGCTTTCATAGCCACCGCGCGCCGCCCCTGCGGCCACCGCGCCGAATATGGCGCTGCCCAGAGCCGGGCCTTGGGCGCTGCCCGCGATGCGGATGGGCATGCGGATCACATCCGCATAAATCTGCATGGCCAATGCGTTCTTTTGCGAGATGCCGCCAGATGCATAGAAGCCCTGCACCGGCACGCCGGCCTTGCGGAAGGTTTCGATGATGGTACGGGTACCGTAGGCCGTGGCTTCGATGAGCGCGCGGTAGATTTCCTCGGGCTTCGTTTGCAGCGTCATGCCCAGCAGCAGGCCGGTCAAATCCACATCCACCAGCACGCTGCGGTTGCCGTTCCACCAATCCAGCGCCAGCAGGCCGCTCTCCCCCGGGGCTAAGCGCGCGGCGCGCTCGGTCAGCCAGGCGTGAGGGTTGGGGATGGTATCCGGCAGGCAATTTTCCACAAACCAGGCGAAGTGGTCGCCCACGCAGCTCTGCCCGGCCTCGTAGCCGTACAGACCGGGGTACACTCCATCCTCCACCACGCCGCACATGCCGGGCACAGTCTTTTCCTGCTCGCCCACCAGGATGTGGCAGGTGGATGTGCCCATGATGGCCAGCATCTGCCCGGTCTGTGTGATGCCAAGAGCGGGCACGGTGACGTGGGCATCCACGTTGGATACGGCCACGGCGGTGCCGGGCAGCAGCCCGGTCAGTTTGGCGGCCTGCGGGGTTATCTCGCCCGCCTTCGCGCCCAGGGGCAGCACCGGGCCAGCCAGTTTTTCGGCCACCACATTCTCAAGCCGCGGGTCAAGGGCTTTGAAAAAAGCCGGGCCGGGGTAGCCATCCCGCTTGTGGTGAATGGCCTTGTATCCCGCCATGCAGGCGTTGCGGGTGAGCTGCCCGGTGAGCTGCCAGATCACCCAATCCCCCGCCTCCACAAAGGCATCCATGGCGGCGTAGAGTTCCGGGCTTTCATCCAGCACTTGCCACAGCTTGGGGAAGAGCCATTCCGAGCTGATCTTGCCGCCATAACGGGCCAGCCACGTCTCGCCGCGCTCTGCGGCCGCTTGGTTGATGCGATTGGCCTTATCCTGGGCGGCGTGGTGTTTCCACAGCTTGATATAGGCGTTGGGCTGCCCCGCATACTGCGGCAAAAAGCAAAGCGGCGTGCCGTCTTTCTGCACGGGCAGCACAGTGCATGCGGTAAAGTCGATGCCCACGCCCACCACATCCGCCGCGTTCACCCCCGCCTTTTGCAAAACATCCGGCACGGTGTGGGCCAGTACATCCAGGTAATCCTGGGGGTGCTGCAAGGCCCAATCCATACCCAGGCGCGTGCCATCCGGCAGCGCTTCATCCATCACCCCGTGAGGATAGCCGTAAGCGCTGTCCGCCAGTTCCGCTCCGTCGGATACCCGCACCAGCACCGCGCGGCCCGAAAGCGTGCCAAAGTCTATCCCAATGCTGTACTTTGCCATGGGCTACCCCTCCTGCGGTCAGTTTTGATAGTCCCCGTTGTATGCCATCAGCGCGGCACTGGCCACGCCCTGGGTTTGGCCCAGGCGATCCAGCGCGGCTTGGTGCCCCTTCGCCCCCGTCAGTTCCAGGATCAGTTCTACGCCCTGCGGCGTAACGGTTTTGCTTTTAAGCTGTGCGCGCAGCCCGGCCAGTGCCGCATCCACCGCGGCCTGGGCCTGGGCGTCGTAGCTGAGCACCAGCAGGTAGTCGTGCCGGCGGCGGCGCAGCAGCACCATCAGCATGTAGAGCACCGCGAGAAACAGGCTGCCGCCCACTGCGATCAGGTACAGCCCAGCCCCGGCGGTGAGCCCCGCGCAGATACCCCAGAAAAGAAAGCCCACATCCAGCGGATCCTTGATCGCGGCCCGAAAACGCACGATGGAGAGCGCGCCCACCATGCCCAGGGACAGCACCAGGTTGGAGCTGATGGTCATGATGATCAGCGCCGTGATCAGCGTGACCAGTACGATGAGCAGGTTGAAGTTTTCGCTGTACACCACACCCCGGAAGAAGAAGCGATAGGTGCAGTAAACAATGCCCGCGCACAGCAACGCCACCGCCAGCGTGGCCGCCAGCCCGTATACGGATATCTCCCGCGCGAAGATATCGGGCGAAAACCCTTCCGCCAGAATGCTAACCACCTTGGACATACGCGCCAACCTCCATCACCTTGCCCATGCACAGGGCATATTTAGAGACGCTTTGGGCCTGTGCCCGCACGCCTGCTACCAGGGCCTGTACGGCGCCCGGCAAAAAATGGCCGTACTTGATTTCCATCACCGTCATGGGTTTATCCAGCACCGGGAAGCCCGCGCCGCCGGGCCGCAAGAAATCCGCCAGGCGGGCGCTGGCCGTGATACCGTTATCAAAGGATATCCGCACATCCGGCGGGGCGACAAAGACCACCCGATGGTAGGCCACAATCACCCGCGGGGCCAGCCCCCACAGCCGTTGGGCCAGGCCCAGCCTGCGCGTCAGCGCATCAGCGCAACCCAGGGGCGCGGGCACGCCCGCCAGAGCCGCGCGCACAAAATCCGCATCCACGGTTTGGGTTTGCTTTTGTATCAGGCCATCCCAGCGCATCTTGCGCTCCAGCCGGATGAACCCCATATCCCCGTTGTACACGCGTGCGCGAAACTTTTCGCGGTTCTGCTGGCCATCCAGCTTCTGGCGGTAGGCATCCAGACCGGGGGTGTCAAAGTACAGGCTGCAGACCCGGTAACCCGCCGGGCCGCTGTGCGCATCGTAGGCGAACACGTTGGCCAGCCGGCGCTGCAGCGCTTCGGCCTCCGCAGGGGACAAAAAAAACTTCCATTCGTAGCGAAGATCTGTCACGCAGCCACCTCTTTCGCCTCGTTCCCCCTATTTTACCGTATTTATCCGCCGAACACAAGTCTGCCCAGAGACGTCCAGGGCAAGAGCATTTACTTTTCAGGGAGGAAAGAATATGGTAAAGTAATTCCGGTGATAAAAAATGGATATAAACAAGCTAAAAGAAGAACTGCATACGGT
>JAITTS010000078.1 GCA_031286995.1 Oscillospiraceae bacterium | reverse complement strand
GCCGGTACGGTGGTGCTGAGCCAGGTCAATCATTAGGCGCAACGCATAGCGCCCTTTGGCCGAAATTTTCATTGTGCACCGCCAACTACTTTGTACTGCCACGCCGCGCAAACGTGTGTTATAATATGGTTATCCTTCAATATTTAGGGGGGAAAGCGCTTTGGTCATCACGCCGATGAACGCGGTTGGCCTGGCC
This sequence comes from Oscillospiraceae bacterium, assembly GCA_031286995.1. GTDB lineage: Bacteria > Bacillota > Clostridia > Christensenellales > Aristaeellaceae > JAITTS01. The sequence continues at coordinate 4,478 of JAITTS010000078.1, read as the reverse complement.
CTGCTGGGTCTTATTCTCTGCGCAATCGTGGGGCTGTACCTGGCGTTGCACAAAAAACCGCAAATGTACCGCCGGGATGTGCTGCTGGCGCTGTGCCTGATCAATGCGGTTTACCTGCTGCTGTACAAGGCCTACATCCTATGGATAGACCCCACCTACCATACCGGCTTCTGGTACGAACTGCCCTTGCAGCTGTGCAACGCCATCACGTACCTGTTGATCATTGGCATTGCCCTGGGTAGCCGCGCTGTGCTGCTGTTCTGTTTTTACTGCGGGGTGCTCAGCGCGCCGCTGACCATCCTGATGCCGGATGAGCGATTTGTGGGCAACAGCATTTTTCTGCTGCGCAACATTGGTTACTACGGCACCCACGCCATGCTGATGATCAGCGTGGTTTCGCTGGTGACGCTGGGGGTGTACGAGCCCCGGTACCGGGATGTGCCCAAGGCGCTGGCGTCACTGCTGCTCTACGGCAGCGTCACCTTTTTGTTCAACCTGTGGCTACGCAACACCGTGGCGCCGAATGCGAACTACTGCTACTTGTTTCAGCCTAACGGATCGGCGGTGTTGGAGGCCCTGTACAGCCTGACCCAGGGCCCCTACACCTACCTGTTTCCGGTTCTGTTGCCCGGAGGCATGGCCATGTACCTCATCACTGCGCTCTACAGGCTGTGCGCGAAGGCAAAAAGAACGGCTTGATCATCACATGTCCTGGGGAGAGATGCCCTCCAGGCCGGATGCTTCGCCCGCGTCACCCTTTTTGGGGGAGATGGTGATGGTGAGGATATAGTTGCGCTGGCAGTAGGTCACTTCCTCATCGCGGCTGTAAGAGCCGGTCGGGCCGAACATATCCTTTTCGCCGTACCACTTTTCGCCGGTGGCATAGGTCATGCGATAGTAGCCGGGTTTGATGCTGGTGGTACCCTTTTTGCCGGATTGGATGAACATGCTGCCCACCAGGTTGCCCTTGCCGGTGTCGCTTGAGCCGCTCAAGGCGTAGATCTTAACGTACAGCCCGCCTGTGGTGCGGCCGTTTTTGAAGGCCAGCTGCGCGCCGCCGGATGGCGGTTTCATCAACTTGCCGGTCTTGGGGAAGGGCAGGGGTATGGGGTTGACCTTGGCGTAATCTTGAAAGTATGCGTCAGCTTGGGCCACACCTTTGATAAATACGGCGAAGCGCTGGGCTATCCCTTCCGCGCCGAAGGCTTGGTAGATATCCTCTGCGGTGGGCGCGGCAAAGACCGCCAGGTTAACGGAGAACTCGCGCGGCTCCATGCCGTCCTTTTTCGCTTGGGCCAAATCCTTTTGCAGGTAGGTGACAGCGGCATCGCCTACGTCATCCGCTGCGATCTTGGCGTTGTCGTATGCATCCAGCAGGGCGTTCTGCAGGGTTTCACCCAGGGTGGTGGGGTCGCCCGGTTCACTGTAGCGCAGGGTCAGCCCCGTGCCATCCTTCGCCATTTCCCACGCTATGCTGCGCAGCGCCTGGCGATAGACGGGCCACCAGCGCGCCGTCATAGGGGCGGAAAAGCCGGTGCTGTCGGCCAGGTAGGCAAGCAGGCCGGATGCGACATCCGTTTCCTTCTTGTCGTATTTGTCGGCCTGGCTGGCCACGGCAAACTGTTTGGCCTGCCATTTGGCAGCCCCGCCCGGCACGCCCAGCACGAGGCGTGAGAGCGCGGATGCGGCCTTGGTTTTGCTCAGGGCGCCATTCACCCAGGTATCCAGACCGGGCAGCAGCCCGTCGCTCAACCAGGCGTCAATGGCTGCCGCATCCGGCGCGGTGTCGGCGGGCAGCACCAGCGCGCCCTTTTTCACTGCCTGGGCGGCGGGCAACGATTTGGCCAAGGCTGCGTGCCAGGCCCGCAGGTAGGCCAGAGGCTCTTTGCCCGCGTACACCGGCACACCTTTGTAAGCAGTGGCGTACTTGGGCAGGTACAGGGTCAACTGCGCCTCGCCGTCCTTGGCAAAGGTCACTTGCGCGGCGCTTCGCACCCAAGCGGCCAAGGGCGCTGTCAGGCCATGGCCCAGCCCATCCTCGGCCCGGGCGGCCAGGCCCGCATCCACCGCATCCAGCGCGGCGGCCAGGGCCGCCTCTTGCGCCGGGGTTACAGGCACAGGCGTGGCTTTGGCTTTGGGGGCGGCCAGAGCGGTGGCACACAGCGCCAACAGCAGGCAGGCGCACAGCAGGGCGCAAAGACCGGCGCGCAGTTGGATGGAGACATGTTTTTTCATAGGAAAAACCTCCTAATCCTAGGCGTTTGTACGCTGCGACCGGCGCACAACCTTTGCGTACAGTATACTAGCATCTTCCACATTGTGCAAGCCCATGAATAATTGACAGCGCATGTGTTCGACTCTATAATGGCTTGTAGATGCGAATGAGGAGGGAAACCCCATGATCATGACCATGCGGTGGTTTGGCCGCGGCTTTGACAGTGTTACCCTGCAGCAAATACGCCAGGTGGGGTACGTGCAGGGTGTGATTGCCACGCTGTACGACAGCACGCCAGGCGATGTGTGGGATAGCGGCAAGATACGCGCCATGAAGGCCGAGGTGGAAGCGCACGGCCTTTGCCTGGCTGGCATAGAGAGCGTCAACATCCATGACGACATCAAGACCGCCGCGCCCGGGCGGGATCGCTGCATTGAGAACTATATCGAAACCCTGCGCCGCTTGGGTGAACAGGGCATTGACATGGTATGCTACAATTTTATGCCCGTGTTTGACTGGACGCGGTCGGATTTGGCCAAACCCCGGGCCGATGGCAGCACGGTGCTATCCTATGATCAAGAGATGATAGACAGCATTGACCCGGATGACCTGTTGGGCAGCATGGAGGGCAAGGCCAACGGTTTCGTGCTGCCGGGTTGGGAACCAGAGCGCATGGCCAAGGTGCGCCAGCTTTTCGCGCTGTACCGGGATGTGGATGAAGCCAAGCTGTTTGACAACCTGGTGTACTTTCTCAAGGCCATTATGCCGGTGTGCGGCAAGTACGGCATCAAGATGGCCATTCATCCGGATGACCCGGCCTGGCCGGTGTTTGGCCTGCCGCGCATCATCGTGGATCTGCCCCACTTGCAGCGCATGCTCGCGGCGGTGGATGATCCGCATAACGGCGTCACGCTGTGCACGGGCTCACTGGGCTCTAACCCGGCCAATGACATACCGGCCATCATACGGGCGCTGAAGGGGCGCATCCACTTCGCGCACATCCGCAACGTAAAGCACCACGCGCCCGGCAAGTTTGACGAGGCGGCGCACCTCAGCAGCGATGGCTCGCTGGATATGCTGGCCATCATCAAGGCATTGCATGAAGTGGGCTTCACCGGCCCGGCCAGGCCGGATCACGGCCGCGCCATCTGGGACGAAACCGCTATGCCGGGCTACGGGCTGTACGACAGAGCGCTGGGCGCGGCGTATCTATCCGGCCTGTGGGAAGCGGTGACAAGGGGATAGGCGCAGCACTTTTCTCCCCAATCCTATAACAAAAAACGGGAGCGGGCCTCGGCCTTTTCCCGTTTTTTGTCTTTTTATCAGGGCAGCCCGCTACAAGCGTTGTAGCTTTCGCATCCCAGGCCGGCACAGCCCTTTTCAAGCAATTTCTGCGCACATTTGCCCGGCGCAGGCGTTCTGCGCGTGTACTTATGCAGAAACCTTCTTCAGCTTGCCGCGCAGCATGGGGATGACCAGCTGCACCAGTACCGCCACCAGCAGGATAGCGCCCTTGATGGTGTTGTTGATCAGCGCGTCCATCTTTAAGGCGGCGAGGATTTTATCAATGGTGGTGTAGCTCATGGCCCCGAACAGCACGCCCAGCAGCTTGCCCTTGCCGCCGCTCATGCTGATGCCGCCGATGACCACCGCGGCAATGGCGTACATCTCATTGCTCTGGCCGAGTGTGGCCGGGTCTACGGATCCGTTCATGGCCAGCCACAGAAAGGTGGCCATACCGCAGAGCGCACCGGTGATCACGTACACCAGCACCCGTGTCCAGGCTACGTTGATGCCCGCCAGTTGAGCCGCGCGCTCGTTGCTGCCCACGGCGTACACCGTCTTGCCAAACTTGGTGGATGTGGTGATGAACACGATGATCAGCATGACGCCGATGAGCACCAGGCTCACAGCGGGCACGGTGAGGAGGGTGTTGTTGCCAAAGCCGAAGAAGCCGCCGTAGGCGCTCAGTGTGCTGTCCATCTTAAAGATGGAACGGCGGCTTGCCCCGCCGGTGGCGCGCAGATAGTATTGCGCCACGGAGCGGTAGATGAGCATGGTGGCCAGGGTGACGATGAAGGCGGGCATTTTCACTTTACCGATCAACAGGCCGTTGAAGAGCCCCAGGGCGACACCCATGGCCAGGGCGAACAGCAGCGTCAGCAAGGCGCTGTTGCTGGCGTTGAACACATCCACGGAGAGGCCGCCTATCAGCGCCAGCATGCTGCCAACGGAAAGGTCGATGCCGCCGGTGATGATCACC
>JAITTS010000123.1 GCA_031286995.1 Oscillospiraceae bacterium | reverse complement strand
CGCCGCCCCCGGTGAGCAGCGAAAGGTCGTCGCTCTCACGCCACACCCGCATCAGGGCGTAGACCACCGCGGCGGAGATATGTATCTGCTTATCCCGAAAGTAGGTGCGCACCGGGCGGCCCGTGAAGACGTCGGTCACGTTGTAGTCCGAGCAGGCATCCAGCCCGCCCTCCTGGCTTTCCCAGGCGTAGAACGCGCCGGCGAAACCATATTGCCGCGCCTTCTCAAGCGCGCCGGGCAGCGTCTGTATGCGGTAATCCACAACGGCGCGCGCCACATCCGGCAGCGCGCGCAGATAAAAATCCAGCATGAACATCTCGGTATCCCAGAACACCGCACCCTTGTAGGTCTGGCCCGAAAGCCCACGCGCTGCCACAGAGAGTGCCCGTCCGTGCCGCGGCGCGATGGCCAGCAAGTGGTAGATGGAATAGTTGAGCGCCTGCTCCGCATCCGGGTCGCCTTCAATCTCCACGCGCGCGGCCTGCCACAGGGCGCGCCAGGCATCCCGGTGCGCGGCCAGCAGCGCGTCGAAGCCCGCATGCTGCGCGTCGCGCACGGCCTGCCTGGCCAAGGCCAGGGGATCGGGGCCATCCTGGCTGGTATAAATGGCCGCCAGCGTATGCAGGGTCAAAGGCTGGCCGGGTTCCAGCCGCACATCTGCGCTGACCGTGCCGGATAGGGGAGATACCTCCACCCGGCAGGGCGTGTCTTCCGCCAGGCGAAGGGCTACTGCCACTTGCGCGCCTTGGGTAGCCGTAGTCAGCACATCCACGCCGTACGGCGCGGGGAAAAAGTCCAGTCTTTCATAGTGGGGGCCGTGTATATCCCACACGTCGCCATCCAGTGAAAAGGCGACCTGGGTTGGGCCGCCGGCCTCTGCCCGCAGGGTGTAGGCCATGCCCAGCAGATGTACATGGTGCATGGCGGCAAAGCGCAGGCTTTGCACGGTAAAGGCTCCCCGGGGCGTATACCAGGTGGTGATGCGCTCTTGCAGGGCGGCGCTGTAATCCAGCCGCTGTACGTGCGCCTGGGGTTGATGCTGGGGCAGGCGCCAGGCCTGTCCGGCGAAGCGAGGCACCGCGCGCCAGGGGTTGGGTGCATTGAGCGGCTCGCGCCAGCCCTCGCCGCGCCTGTCGTAGATACCCGCCAGGTTCACGGCTGTCAGTTCATCCTTGCCGTATTCCTCCAGCGTGCCACGCACCCCCAGGTAGCCGTTGCCGATGAGGAAGCGGTTGCCCAGCGCCGCCGCTTCATCGTGCCGAAGGCCGGTGCTCTCTATATACATTGTCTCTGCATCCATGACAGTCCACCCCTTTTTAGAAGAAGTTTATCGTTAAACTTTACGCCTAGTATACGCCCATACTGGCGTAAGCACAAGAGGGAGCGCCCCAAATGGTGCGCGTTTTGTTCATATGGTCAATTGAAAAGACAAGTGCCCCTGGAGAGGAGGGAGCAGGTGGGTAGTGACAGGATAGCAGATAATTCAGCATGCCACAACTGGAGGGGAGTTTTATAGCCGAATCTTTTTCTGGGCATGGTGCTGATGTAGTGCGCAATCCTGATCATATCTTGGTCGGTCAAGTCATCAAAGCTGCTGCCTTTGGGGATGAATCGTCGCACAATTCCATTTCAGTTCTCGTTCGTGCCGCGCTCCCAACTGCTATATGGATGCGCATAGTAGACGGTTGTTCTGCCGCCTGCCTCCATTTCTTCGGTTGCCGAAAACTCGCTGCCGTTGTCGAAGGTGATACTTTTGAAAATGTGCCGGACGTCCTTGCCGTATTACGTCTCCAGACTGTCCATTACCTCGATAATCCGTTCTCGCTCCTTGTTCTTTATGTTGAACAGCAGGCCAACACGCAGCTTGCGTTCGACCAGCGTAATGAGATACCCTTTCTGTCTTTTCCCCACGATCCCGTCGCCCTCCCAATGGCCGAACTCTTTCCTTTCCTCCACATACGCCGGACGCTCCTCAATGCTCTTGCCCAGCTTCTTCTTCCGTTCTGTTCGCGGATGGTTGGCCCTGCGCCGGACTTTTAAAAGTAGGTCTAAATTCTTTGTTCTCACCAACCCATCATCCGCCCAATTATAAAAAGTCTTTGTCATGAAAGTCTTCTCAAACATCTCATTGGTTACTGCGTATCCGATTGCCGCGTCCGGCGACCATTTCCCCCTCGAGTGAATCTTCCCCTCAACGAATGCCACCATGTCGCCACAGGCCACGACCTTGTGCTTAGCTCCGCAATATTGCCGATGTTTTTCGTAGGTCCGCTGTCCCACCTCTGCAAAATATCGCAGCCTCGTACGCTCAAGCGGAATCTCTATCCGCTTGCTGGCGCTTTGCACCACTTCGCGCTGTTCCACGCTTCCTCGCTTGATTTCGCGCTTGATCGTGCTTTTATCCCCGAATAACGCTCTGGCGATCTCCGCCTTGTTCGCTCCCGCCCCCAGCATTCGCTCTATTGTTCTTCGCTCGTTTGGTGTGAGGTGTTTCCTTTCTCTTCCTTTTCTTCTGTGCTACACTGTTCCTGGCTCATTGGCGGGGAGTGGCCAAAACAATCATCTTGTGATACAACAAAAATATAAAAAGGACGAGGGCAACGCCAGGAAAGCGCTGTCCGAAATGCGCAAGGACAGAAAACCAAGCCCAAAAGGTTTTGACGTTGCCTTAGATATTAGCGCGGCGGAGCCGGTGCTTTCCACGGAAGCTTGAAACCTTACGGGCGGTTATCTGTGTATTTGCGGAGGCTTACAATCGCTTTGGCAAGGAAAAACAACGCTGGCGCGCCGCACATATCCGTGGTGAAGTTCCCTTCTCTGTACTCGATTTCCTTTAGATGAGCTCTTGTCCACTCCCGTCGCCGGGTCTTGGTTGCGCGCGGGGGCGGGATGGGGTATAATAAAGCGGAAACTGATCAAAGGGGGAGCGCTATGGGGCTTTTGCGGATGCTCTTGGATAACCCGGCGTTCTTTTTTCGCTTCTCTCTGTTTCGCATACCGACGCTGCTCATTGCCCTGTGCCTGCACGAGTGGGCGCACGCCTTTGTGGCCAACCGCTGCGGGGACCCCACGGCGCGCATGCTGGGGCGGCTTACGCTCAATCCGCTCAAACACCTGGATCCGGTGGGCACGTTTTTGATGTTCACCATGGGTTTTGGCTGGGCCAAGCCCGTGCCCGTCAACCCCAACCACTACCGCAACCGCCTGTGGGATGATGTGAAGGTATCCCTGGCAGGGGTAACGGTTAACTTTCTGCTGTTTTTGCTCTTTACGGCCATGGATGTGGCCGTCAATCGCTTTGTGTGGCGGCCAGAGGTGCTGCAAGCGATGGATACGCGGGAGCTGCTGGCCTTTGACGGCGGCGCGTACATGATCTACATGTATCCCGGCCAGTACGATCTTCCCCTGCGGATGCGGTCTGTGCCCCTGGGCGGGGTGCTGTGCTTTCTGCAGTTTGCGGCGCAGGTGAATTTAATGCTGGCCATCTTCAACCTGTTTCCCATCCCGCCGCTGGATGGCTACCACGTGTTTAACGATATCCTTTTCAAAGGCCGCCTCAACCTGTCGCCCAACCTCTTCCGCTTTGGCATGCTGTTTGTGTTGCTGCTATCCTTCAGCACGGATGTACTCAGCAACATCATGAGCTTTTTGTCCACCCACATACAGGGCGGCGCGCTGGCCGTCTTTGCCCTGCTGGCAGGGCGCTAAACTCACCCCAGCGTACGGCCTTGGGCCGAGAGGGAGATGTCGCCTTGGCATACCAGGTGCAACTGAAACAGTTTGAAGGCCCGCTGGATCTGCTGCTGCACCTGATCGCGCGGGCCAAGGTGGATATCTGCGATATCTTCGTATCCGAAATCACCGCCCAGTACTTGGCATCCATGGAAGATATCGGCGCCCTGGATATGGATAGGGCCAGCGAATTTCTTGCCATGGCCGCCACGCTGCTGGAGATTAAATCCCGCGCGCTGCTGCCGCGCTTGCCCGATCCGGATGAGGAGGGGGAAGAGACCCCGGAGCAGGCGCTCATCCGCAGGCTGCACGAGTACAAGGCCATCAAAGAGAGCGCGGGACAGTTGCAGGTTTTCGAGCGCGCCGCCATGGCGGTCTTCTCCAAGCTGCCGGAGGAATATCCCCTGCCCCCCCAGAGCTATCAGTTGGAAGGCCTGACCATGCGCGGGCTGGTGGAGGCCTTTGCCCGCATGATGCGCCGCACCCTGGAGGAGCCGGAGGTCGCCCTATCCCCCCGCGCCATCCAGCGCGACACCTTCTCCATTCAGGAAGGGGTATTTCGCATTGCCGCCCGCCTGCGGCGCGGGCCTGTGCGCTTTCATCAGTTGTTTTCGGATCAGCCCAGCCGGGATGAAGTGGTGACCCTCTTTCTGGCCCTGCTGGAGATGCTGCGCCTGGGCAGGCTGTGCATCCGGCAGGATGGGGTGTTCGGCGAAATTTTATTGCAACCCGGCGGGAGGGAAGCCCTTGGATCGGAGTGAATTGTGCGCGGTGATAGAGGCCGTGCTCTTTGTGGCCGGAGAGCCGGTGGATGTATCCGCCCTGGGTGAGGCGCTGGATGTATCCGAAGAGGAGCTGACCGGGGCGCTGGCGGCGCTGGAATCCGGCTACGATTTGGATAGGCGGGGTATCCGCCTGTTGCGCTTCGGCAGCGGCGTGCAGTTGGGCACCCGGCCCCAGTACGCCCCCTATGTGGAGCGGCTTTTGCAGCCCATACAAAAGCAGAGCCTCACCCAAGCGGCCATGGAGACGCTGGCGGTGGTGGCCTACAAGCAGCCTGTCACCCGCGCGGAGATAGAGGCCATACGCGGGGTCAAGTGCGACTATTCGCTGCAATCTTTGGCCCAAAAGCGCCTGATCTGCGAGGTGGGGCGCAAGGATACGCTGGGGCGCCCCTTTCTGTACGGTACGACAGATGAGTTTTTGCGCCACTTCGCCATCTCATCCCTGGATGAGTTGCCCAGTATAGACCTTACCCCACCCGCGGAGGGGGATGAGGGGGCGCAGCAGCAACACCTGTTTCTAGACCCTTAGAGCGGGTTGACCGATGGGGCGCTGCCGAAATACCATGGGAGGGTATGCCGCATGAAGATAGCTCACCGGGTATGCATGCTGGAAATCTCGAACGAAAATGGCCGCGTGTATCCCGTGCTGATGTGGGATGATGACAATGCCGTGCTGATCGATGCGGGCTATCCCGGGCAGATAGACGCGATTGACCGGGCGATCGCTGATGCCGGTCAACGCGCCGGGGCGCTCACGGATATAATCCTTACGCACCAGGATATCGACCACATCGGCTGTGTGCGCGATCTGCTGAAGCGCGCCCCGGATGCGCGCGTCATCGCGCACGTGCAGGAAGCGCCGTACATCGACGGCACCAAGACACCGGTCAAGCTGGCGGCGCTGATCAACCAGGGAGACAATCTGCCTGCCGCGCAGAAAGCCTGGCGCGAAATGCTGAAGACTGGCTTTGAAAACAGACGCGTTCGCATCAATCAAACGGTGTCGGATGGGGAAGTGCTGCCGGTCTGTGGTGGCATTGAGGTCGTGCATACGCCGGGGCATACGCCCGGGCATATTTGCCTGTTTTTGCGCGCAAGCGGCATTATGGTTTGCGGCGACGCGCTGAACATCGCGGGCGGCCACATCGCCGGCCCGAATCCGCAATATACGCAGGATATGGCGCTGGGATTGTCCTCGCTGGAAAAGATCAGGGCGTATCACCCAACGGCCGTCGTCTCGTATCACTGCGGATACCTCAAGCTTGAATAAAAGAATATTTGGGAATATTTGGGCAGCGGTCAAAATGTGGGGAGGAGAGCAAGGGATGAGCATCCGCGTGGTGTCGGCCAACGGCCTGAATCTGCCCGCACTCGGCCAGGGAGGGTGGCATATCGGCGATGCCCCCGATAAAGCCCAGATAGAGATGGCGGCACTGCAAACCGGCATGGATCTGGGTCTTACGCTGATTGACACCGCTGAAATGTACGGCGAAGGGAAATCAGAGCGGCTCATCGGCGGCATGCTCGCCGGAAGAAAGCGGGGAGAGTGCCAGCTTGTATCCAAAGTGTATCCGCACAACGCAGGCCGCGGACGCATGGATGCCAGTTGCGATGCGTCGCTCAAACGGCTGAGAACGGATTATCTGGATCTGTATTTGCTGCACTGGCGCGGTTCCGTTCCGCTCGCCGAGACCGTGGCATGCATGCAAGCGCTTGTGAAATCGGGGAAAATCAGGCGTTGGGGTGTATCCAACTTTGATACCGCGGATATGGAGGAACTGTGGGCTATTCCGGATGGGCCAAACTGCGCGGTCAATCAGGTGCTCTATCATTTGGGTTCGAGGGGTATCGAATACGACCTGATTCCCTGGCTGCGCGCGCACCAAGTCGCGGTGATGGCGTACTGCCCGCTTGCGCAGGGCGGTTCGCTGCAAAGAGCCGGGCAGGGCTATCAGCGGGTTCAGACGTTGACGGCGGTTGCCGCCAAGTATGGCATAACGGTCATGCAGTTGATGCTGGGCTTCGTGCTCAGGCAGGATCATGTCATCGCGATCCCGAAGGCGGGTTCGCCCGCGCACGTCCGGGAGAACGCCGCGATCCTGGATGTTTCGATCAGCCCGGATGACTGGGCCACGGTTGACCGGGCGTATCCGCCGCCGGCGGGCAAAATGCCGCTGGATATAATATAGGCCGGGATCAGCGGGATTGAAACGCAAGAGCAATACGCCCCCGCGCATGCGCCCGCAATGCGCCGGGGCAGTTGACGAGCAGCCGGGGAATGAGGGGAGAAATCCTGATCCGAGCCGCCCGCATGCCGCATGCCCTCTCCGGTGAAGCTATGCCCAGGGAGGGGTGGCCATGGGCTGGCTTGCGCCGCTGCTGTTGTTTTTGTTGTGCGCCCTGCTGCCGGTGCGCGTTTGGCTGTGCCTGAACGTGGGGCACGCGGTTACGCTGCACTGCGTGGCGCGCATAGGCGGCCTGCGCCTGCGCTACGATGGGGCGGTGACCCGGCAGAACGGCCGGCTCACGCTCACCCTGCGCCGGCTGGATGGCAAAAACGCAAACGCGCCGGGGCGCGAGGCGACCTGGCGGGATGCCCTGCGCTGGGCGCGCCTGTGGCGGGCCTATCCTCGGGTGGGGGCCTATCTGCGCCGCATGGCCTGTGTGCAACACCTGGCCGTGGATGCGGCCCTGGGCACAGGCAATGCCGCGCGCACCGCGCTGCTGTGCGGCGCGGCGGATGCGCTTTTATGCCGGGCCGCGCAGCGGCGGGGGAAGGGGTGGGGTAGCTGTCACTTCCGTCTGCGGCCGGATTATGGCCGGGCGGTCTTTCTTTGTACGGCGGATTGTATAATCGCCCTGCGCCTTGGCCACATTATCCATGGCATTCTGCTCGCGCTGGCCCACTGGATGGCTTTTAAGCTGGGCGCAGTGGGCGGGGTGGCTCACAAAGCGGCCTTAGACGGCGCGAAGAAAGCGGTGGCGGTATGGAAAGGCATCCAATCGAAAGTCTGATGGGCACCACCTTGGAAAACATCAAGGATATGGTAGACGTCAACACCGTGGTGGGCGATCCGGTGCAGACCGGGGACGGCACCACCATCATCCCCATCTCCCGGGTCTCTTTCGGCTTTGTGGCCGGGGGTGGCGAGTACGGGCAGGATACGAAGGGTCAACCCAAGGCCCCTACAGCGGCGCAGAATGATGCGCCTTTCGCCGGCGGCACGGGGGCCGGCGTATCGGTGCAGCCCATGGGCTTTCTGGTGGCGGGCAACGGCCAGGTGCGGCTGTTGAGCACCAATTACCTGACCCCTGTGGATCGCGTGATGGAGTTGTTGCCCCAGATGGTGGGCGACCTGAAACAGGTGCTGACCGAACCGGATGAGCCGGACAAGAAGCGCCGCAAGGAGGATCTGTCCGCTTACGGCTTTACCGCCACGCCGGATGCATCCCAGGGCCTGGCCAAAGAATTGAGCGAGGGGCCGCCCAGGGTGAACTATACGGCCGAGGCCTTGCCGGAGACTTGAGGGGGCGTTGCAGCCTGTTCGTACCTGAATGTACGGGCAGGTTCCTCCACCCGTTACAGCAACCCGCCTGCACATCCGCCTATTGTGTGAGCGCGCGGCGCCGGTCTCGGTCTTACGGATCGGGGCCGGGCTCTCACCGCCACCCCGGCGGAGATGGGTGCGGGCACTGCCTGCCCGCATGCCCGGGGGCAGCATTGCATATCCTTCCCATATCCCCAAAACGCACGAGGGAAGGAAGCCCATGCAAAAACTCCGCCTTGGCAAAACGGTTCGCCGGCGTAAAATATCGCGCTGGCTACTGTTCATCTGCTGCATTTTTCTGTATAATAGGGGGCAAGCGGCAGACGCGCCGCCTGCTTACAAGGCCGCCTGTGTGCTGGAGCTGCACAGCGGCCGCGTGCTCTACGCCTATCAAGCCGATACCCCGCTGCCCATGGCATCCACCACCAAGGTGATGACCGCCCTGTTGGCGTTGGAGCGCGGTGCCCTGGCAGAGCCGGTTACCTGCTCACCCACGGCATACGGTGTGCCCGGCACATCCATCTACCTGGGCGTGGGCGAGACCCTGACCATGGAGGAAATGTTGCACGGCCTGCTGATGGCCTCGGGCAACGATGCGGCTGTGGCCATTGCGGAACACGTGAGCGGCACGGTGGAAAAGTTTGCGCAAATGATGAACGCCAGGGCCCAGGCCTTGGGGGCCACTCAAACCCACTTCGTCAACCCTCACGGCCTGCCTGCGGCGGGGCATCAGACCACCGCGCGGGATCTGGCCCGCATTGCCCGTGCTGCCATGGGCCTGCCCACTTTCCGGCAGATCGTATCTACCCAGCGGGCCTCTATCCCGTGGGCAGGGCGCGATTACGACCGCCAGTTGCGCAATAAAAACCGCCTGTTGGCGGATTATCCGGGGGCCACGGGCATCAAGACAGGATACACGCGGGCCGCGGGACGGTGCCTGGTGTTCGGCGCCCAGCGGGATGGACTGGAGTTGGTGGGCGTGGTGCTGGGCTGCCCGGATTGGTTTGACGCCGCCGCCGCGCTGATGGATGCATGCTTTGCCGATTACCGCCAGTTGACCCTGTTGGAGGCGGGAGAATCCGTGCGCGCGCTGCCCGTCAAGGGCGGTGTGCTGGCCGCGGTGGACGTGGCGACGGTCAAGCCGCTCGCCGCGCCGTTGCGGCAAGACGAGGTGCCATCCCTGCAGGTATCCCTGCCCGAAAGCCTGGCGGCGCCCTTGGATGCCGGGGCCAGGGTGGGGGCGGTGCGGCTACTGGCGGGTGGGCGGGTGCTGGATGAACAGCCCCTGTACGCGACCCGGGCCGTGCCCACAGAGACGTTTTGGAACACCCTGGCCCGCGTGTGGCAGCGCTGGTGCCTGCTGGCCTGATGCGCGGCGCGGTACAAAAGGTGAGGAGGGAAGCCCCCGGTGCGATTACAGAAGTACCTGGCCCAGGCCGGCGTGGCATCCCGCAGAAAGTGTGAGGAACTGATAGCCCAAGGCCGTGTGGCGGTGAACGGCGCGCAGGTCTCGCAGATGGGCGCGCAGGTGACCCCGGATGACTGTGTGGAACTGGATGGACGGCTTGTCACACCGGTGACGGATCTGCGCTACATCCTCTATCACAAACCCTGGGGCGAGGTCACCACCGTATGCGATGACCGAGGGCGCGATACGGTGCTGGATAGATTTCAGGGCTTCCCCGTGCGCATCTACCCCGTGGGCAGGCTGGATTACGACAGCGGGGGCCTGCTGCTGCTGACCAACGATGGGGCACTGACCCAGCGCCTGCTGCACCCCAGCCGGCTGGTGGATAAGGCATACTTGGCCAGGGTGACGGGCCGGGTATCTCCGCAAAGCCTGGATGCGCTGCGCCGGGGCGTGCCCATCGGGCCGGATGAGCGGCCCACGGCCCCGGCCCAGGTGCGCGTCACGGGGCGGGAGACCTTCGCCACCACCCTCTCCGTCACGATACACGAGGGGCGCAACCGTCAGGTGCGCCGCATGTTTCAGGCGGTGGGGCACCGCGTGCTGGCGCTACGCCGGGTGCGCTTCGGCCCCCTGTCCTTGGGCGACTTGCCCCCCGGCGCCTGGCGCGAACTGACGGCGGCCGAGGTGGAGAGCCTGCAGGCCCTGTGACCCCACAACATATTGTGTAAAATGGCTGCATGTAACCATGGATGGTTGACAAAACCGCGTTTTCTATATAGTATAAACTATGCGGATGCCGCAAAATGCGACACGCCGCGCAGCCTTTCGCGCCGGAGGTGAGCCCGATGCGTGTGGATCTGTCGTGCCCCATCGAATTGTACGATTTTTTGCTGCCCACAGAGGAATATCCCTATTGTTCCCTCACCTTTTTCAACCTGGAGAAAAAGGCCGTTGTCAGCGTGCAGGTGCTGCTGATCATGCTCAATAGCGAAGGCAAGGAGGTTTCCCGCCTCTTGCAGCGCGCGGTGGATCTGCGCGGGGAGAGCAAGCAGCTCTTCGAAGCCAACATCCCCTGTGAGGATAGCCAGATAGAGCAGCTGGATATCTCGGTGGAAAAGGTGTGGTTTGATGACGCCACGGTGTGGCGCAAGAGCAGTGCCCCCTACCAAGAGTACACGCCCAACGCGCTGCCCGCCAACGCACTGCGTGAAAATCTGCGCTACGTGGCCGGGGCGGATGCCGTGGGCTTTCCATCCGAGCAGGGGCCGGTGTGGGTGTGCGTGTGCGGGCGGCCAAACGCCTCATCCGAAACCGTGTGCAGGCGCTGCGGCCGCGACAAGCTGCAGGTGTTCGAGCACTACAGCCCCGCTGTGGTGCAGCGCATGGTAGAGCAGCGCGACAGGGCGCAGCAAGAGCAGTTTCGCAAGGAGCGGGAGGAGGCGGCCAAGCGCGAGCAAGAGCGGCGGGATGAACTGGCCCGCAAGCGCCGCCGCCACCACATGCGCGTGACCATCGTTGCCGCCGCCGCCATCCTGGTCTTGGGCAGCTACGTGTTTGTGGTCTACGGGCTGCCGGCGATACGCTACGGCTACGCCCAGGCCTTGCTGGATAACGGTGACGCGCAAAAAGCCCGCACGGCTTTCGCGGCCCTGGGGGATTACCGGGATGCGCGGCAGCGCGTGCGGGATAGCGACTTTGGCGTAGCCATGGCGCTGCTGGGCAGCGGCGACCCGGCCGATCGGGCGGAAGGGTTTACCCGCCTGGATGCCATGCAGGATTATCCCGTAGCCAAGCTGCAGGCCCAGAAGGCGCGCTACATTGAAGCCGGAGATGCCATGAAACGCGGCGATTACGCCCAGGCGGAGGCGTTGCTGCGCCAGGTGGGCGAGTACGCCGAGGCTTCGGAAATGCTCAAGGAGGCTGTGTACCAGTTGGCCAGCCAAGAGATGGATGCGGGCGAATACGCCGCCGCGGGGCAGCGCTTTGCGAGCCTGGGGGATTACCGGGATGCACCCCTGCGCACCAAGGATTGTACCTATCGCCAGGCGGGCCAAGCCTTTGATGCCGGCGAGTTTGCGCGGGCGGAAGCGCTGTACACATTGGTGAAGGATTACCTGGATGCCCTGGATCTGGCGCGAGAGAGCGTCTATCAGCAGGCGGGGGCCATGCAGGCGGTAGGCAAGTACGAGGAGGCCATCCGCCAGTACGAAAAGCTGGGTGGATACAAGGATTCGGCCGATCAGGCCAAGCAGTGTGTGTACGCGCCCGCCTTGGGCCGCATGCGGGCGGAAGAGTACGAAATCGCCGCCAAGATGTTTGCCACGATCCCCGGTTATCTGGATGCGGACGATATGGCCAAGGAGTGCGTGTACCTGCCCGCCCGCAAGCTGTGGGAAGAGGACAAGCTGCAGGCGGCCATCGACCAGTTCAGGACGATTTCGGGCTACAAGGATGCGACGCTGCTGGCCAATCAGGCCGCATACCGCCTGGCGCAGGCCCAGCAGGATGCCGGGGATACGGCGGGCGCCGCCCAGGCCTTTGAGGCGCTGGAGGGTTACCAGGATGCGGCCGTGCGCGCCCTGGCCCTGCGCTACCAGATGGCTGCCGCGGAGGAAGCGAACAAGAACTATGAAAAGGCCAGCGCGCTCTATGCCGCGCTGGGCGGTTACGAGGATGCGAACACCCGGGTGAAGGCGTGCCAGTACGCCATTGCCGTAGGCTTGGCGCAGGCGGGGGATTGGGCTGCTGCGCGCCAGGCCTTTGAGGCCCTGGGCAAGTTTGAGGATGCTGAAGACCAGGCCCAGCTGTGTCTTTACGCGCAGGCAGAGGAGAAGCGCGCCGAGGGCAAGCTGGATGAGGCCATCACCCTTTTTGGGCAATTGGGCAAATTTCGGGATGCGGCCACGCAGGTCAAGGCCACCAAGTACTCGCAAGCCGAGGCTTACGAGGCCGAAAACGCGCTACAACAGGCGGGCAAGCTGTTTGAATCCCTGGGCAACTATAGCGACGCGCGGGATCGCGCCCAACTGGCCTACGACAAGTGGCTTTCAGGCATACAAGAGGAAGCGACCAGGGCCATGGCCGCCAAGGATTACCGCAAGGCCCTGACGATACTCGAAAACGGCGGCGTATCCTTAGACGGCCTGCCCAAACAGTACGCCGCGCTGGAGGATATCTACCGCCAGGTCAACCTGGCCTACGCCAAGCAACTGTACGATTCCGGCAACCCCCTGCTGGCCTATCCTTACCTGGATCGCCTGCGGGGCACGCGTGAGGCGGATAAGCTGCTGGGTGAGTACGTGTACCTGATTCTGGGGAATTGGGATTCGGGCAAGGATGGCGAGCTCTCCTTCCGTCCGGATGGCACGTGCACCGTGGGCGGGGTAGAGCGCTACTTTAACGTGGAAGGCTACGCCCTGATGATTGGCGACGCGCCCAGGCCGCTGGTGCGCACGCACTCCATCGTGTCTATCAGCACCAAAAAGATGTCCCTCAAGTGGGACGAGAGCGGCAACGTCATCAAGTACACCCGCACCAGCGGCGCGCCCACATGATCCGACGGCGCGATGTGGCGGTGCTGCTGGCCATGCTGGCCCTGGCCGGGGCGCTCTACGCCCTGCTGAGGCCGGGCGGCGGGGGCGGTGCACCCAACCGGGTGGTGGTCACCATTGATGGGGTGCAGGTGTTCGCCGCACCTTTGGGAGCCAAGGGCCTTTATCCGCTGCAGAGCGGTGGGCCGCAGCTCAACGTGCTGGAGGTGCTGGGCGATGGCGCGGTGCGCATGGTTCAGGCCAACTGTCCGGATCAGTGGTGCATCCGCAAGGGCATGCTCTCCGATCCCGGCGACTTTATCGCCTGCCTGCCCCATCACCTGGTGGTGCGCCTGCAAGGGGAAAATTTAAGCCCGGATGGGCCGGACGTGGTGATACAATGAAAGAACGCGCGCCCCGGAAGGACGGCCCCGCCCAGCGGGTGGCCCTGTTTGCCATGATGACCGCGCTGGCCTTTGTGCTCAGCTGGATAGAGCGGTTGTTCCCCCCCATATCCGGCGCGGTGCCGGGCATCAAGTTGGGGCTGGCCAATGTGGTGGTGTTGGTGATGCTTTACCACCGGGGGCTTGGGCAGGCATTCGCGGTGGCGCTTCTGCGCGTGCTGGTGATGGGTTTTGTGTTCACCAACCTGAGCACCATGCTCTACAGCCTGGCCGGGGGCCTGCTCAGCCTGGGGGTGATGGCCCTGGCCAAGCGCACGGGCTGGCTGGGCCCGGTGGGGGTTAGCGTGCTGGGCGGCGTGTTTCACAACGTGGGGCAGATTCTGCTGGCCATGCTGTTGCTGCGTAGCGCGCTGCTGAGCGTATATTTGCCCGCGCTGGTGGCCGTGGGTGCGGGCACGGGCATGGCGGTGGGCGTGGCGGCGGGCGGCGCACTGCGCTACTTAAAGGTGCTGCCGGGCCCGAAGGCCCGAAAGGGGGATGCGCCGTGATCATACGGGATGGCTACCGCGCCTGTAAGAATCGCCTGCCGGATACCCGCCACGTGGATGTGCTGGATGGCATACGCGCCCTGGCCATCTTCATCGTGGCGTGGTACCATATCTGGCAGCAATCCTGGCTGTGGCCCATCCTGCGCCTTGATGTTGTGACGGGGCAGGCGCAGTTTGGGCTTTTGTCGCTGTGGGGCAATCTGCAGCTTCAACTGAACTTCGATCCGCTGGTGCGCAGCGGCTACATCATGGTGGATCTGATGCTGCTCATCAGCGGCTTTCTGCTGTTCCTGCCGCACGCCCGGCACATGGTGGAAGGGGAGCGCCTGCCCGGCGTTAAGGATTTTTACCTCAAGCGCGCCGTGCGCATCCTGCCATCCTATTGGCTGAGCGTGTTTGTGGTGCTGTTCTGCTTCGCCCTGCCCAGGCAGGAATACCCCAATGCCCTGGCTCTGTGGCGAGACCTGCTCTCGCACCTCACCTTCACCCACGTTTTTTGGTATGAGAGCTATGTGGCCACATCCCTCAACGTGGTGCTGTGGACGCTGGCCATTGAGGTGCAGTTCTATCTCGTCTTCCCATTGCTGGCCCGCGCCTTTGTCAAAAAGCCCTGGCTCACCTGGGCGGTCATGGCTGCGGCGGGCCTTGCCTTTCGCCGTTTTGCGGTGGCCCCGCATGCAGATACCACCCTATGGGTTAACCAAATGCCCACTTTTTTGGATGTGTATGCCAACGGCATGCTGGCGGCCTGGGGCTATGTGTGGCTGGTCAAGCGCTTTAAGCACACCCGCGCCACGCGCATCCTGTGCACGCTGGCGGCGCTCATGCTGCTGTGGCCCATTTGGCAGATTATCCGCACCCAGGCGGCATCCGACGGCTTCGAGGCCATCCGCATCAACCAGGCCCGCCACCGCTTCGCGTTCAGCGCGCTGTGCTGCCTGTTCATCTTGGCTTCGGCCAACGCCGGGGCGCTGTGGCGCTACCTGCTCAGCAACCGCGTGATGCGCGTGGGCGCGGCCGTCTCCATGCAGTTCTACATATGGCATCAGTTCATTGCGGTGCAGCTGCGGCGCTGGCGCTTTCCGCCATCCCAGGCGCTTTTGCCCAACGAGGCGGGCGAGCAACCCTGGCAGTGGTACTTTACGCTGTGCGCCTTTGGCATTCCCCTGGTACTGTCGCTGTTGCTGACCTACGGTTTTGAGCGGCCTATAGCCCGCGCCGTGCTGGCCTGGTACAAGCGGCGCGCGGCAGGCCGGGTAGAAAACAAGCAAAAGAGAGTGGAGGAAACGGCATGAAAGACCCCAGAATGGTGACCTTGGCCCGCAATCTTGTCAACTATTCTTGCGATGTGCGACCGGGGGAGCGGGTGCTTATTGAACTGGTGGGCGAGGGCCTGCGCGACTTTGGCGCGGAGCTGATTGCCCAGGTGTACGCCGCGGGGGGCACGCCCTTCGTGTTGCAGCAGGAACCCGTGCTGCTGCGGGCGGTGATGATGGGCTGCCAGCCCGATCAGCTGGAGCGCATGGCCCGCTACGATGCTCTGCGCATGGAGGAAATGCAGGCCTACATTGGCGTGCGCTCCGGCGACAACTCTTACGAAACCGGGGATGTGCCCGCAGAGAAGAAGTTGCTGTACGGCAAACTGTACAGCACCCCTGTGCATCACAAGATACGCGTGCCCCATACCAAGTGGGTGGTGCTGCGCTACCCCATGCCGGCCATGGCCCAGCAGGCAGGCATGTCCACCGAGGCGTTTGAAGATCACTACTTTAATGTATGCAACCTGGATTACGCCAAGATGAGCCGCGCCATGGATGCCCTGGTGGCCCGCATGGAGCGCACGGATGAGGTGCGCATCGTGGGCCCGGGCACGGATTTACGCTTCTCTATACAGGGCATACCCGCCATCAAGTGTGACGGCAAGATGAACATTCCGGATGGCGAGGTGTACACCGCCCCCGTGCGCGAGTCTGTGCAGGGCACGCTGGCTTACAATGCGGCCAGTCTTTACCAGGGCACGACTTTCGAGAACGTGCGCTTTACCTTTAAGGATGGTAAGATTGTGGATGCTGCGGCCAACGACACCGCCTTGCTCAACAGCATCCTGGATACGGACGAGGGCGCGCGCTATGTGGGCGAGTTTGCCATTGGCGTCAATCCCCACATCAACCAGGCCATGAAGGATACGCTGTTTGATGAGAAGATCGCCGGCTCCTTCCACTTCACCCCCGGCAACTGCTACGATGAGTGCCCCAACGGCAACAAATCCAGCATCCATTGGGATCTGGTGTGCATCCAAACCCCCGCTTGGGGCGGCGGCGAAATATATTTTGATGGCGTGCTGGTGCGCAAGGATGGCCTGTTTGTACCGCAAGAGCTGCATTGCCTGAACCCGGATCAGCTGCTATAAAAGCAAATTTGAGAAAAATATCACAAAATCTATTGGCCTCACACTTGCAAAAACCGTCCCTTTTGGGTACAATAGGGAAGGTCAATGTACATGTGATTGGAATGGGAGGAATTCTTCATGGTAAAGGTTGGTATTAACGGTTTTGGCCGTATCGGCCGTCTCGTGTTTCGCGCCGCGCTGGATAACCCCAACGTGCAGGTGGTCGGCATCAACGATCCTTTCATCGATCTGGATTACATGGCCTACATGCTGCGCTACGACACGGTGCACGGCCAGTTTAAGGGCACTATCGAAATAGACGAAGCCAAGCAGAGCCTCATCGTCAACGGCGAGGTGGTCAAGGCGTTTGCTTTTAAGGCGCCGGAGGAGATTCCCTGGGCTTCCGTGGGCGCGGATTATGTCGCCGAGGCGACGGGTGTGTTCTGCGACCAAGAGGGCGCATCCAAGCACTTCGCGGGCGGGGCCAAAAAGGTGGTCATCACCGCCCCGGCCAAGGATAAGGAGACCCCCATGTTCGTGATGGGTGTCAACCACGACACCTACAACAAGGATATGAAGGTGGTATCCAACGCATCCTGCACCACCAACTGCCTGGCCCCCCTGGCCAAGGTTATCCACGACACCTATGGCATCACCGATGGCCTGATGACCACCGTGCACGCCACCACCGCCACCCAGAAGACCGTAGACGGCCCCTCTAAGAAGGATTGGCGCGGCGGTCGCGGCGCGGCGTTTAACATCATTCCCTCCAGCACCGGCGCGGCCAAGGCCGTGGGCGTGGTCATCCCAGAGCTCAAGGGCAAGCTGACCGGCATGTCCTTCCGCGTGCCCACCGCCGATGTATCCGTGGTGGATTTGACCGTCAATCTCAAGAAACCCGCCACCATGGAGCAGATCAAGGCCACGATGAAGGCCGCTTCCGAATCCCCCCGGTGGAAGGGCATCATCGGCTACACGGAGGATGCCGTGGTATCCAGCGACTTTATCCACGACGCCCGCACCTCCATCTTTGACGCCACGGCGGGCATCAGCCTCACCGATACCTTTGTGAAGCTGGTGGCCTGGTACGACAACGAGTGGGGCTACAGCAACAAGGTGGTCAATCTGATTGAGTACATGGCCCAGGTGGATGTGAAGTAAGTCGCCGCACTGCGGTAACGAAGGCCCCCCAACGTTGCTTAGGCAAAGATTGGGGGGCCTTTTTTTGATGGGATGGGGGCGAAGGATGGCAGTTGGTGTGTGGCGGCAGGGTATCGTTATTTGGGCTCGTTTTCACATGGGCGCATCCGGTTCTCTGCCTGCTGCACCAGCGCGCTGAGGCGCATATCCAGCGCGTTGGCTATTTTCCATAGGGTTTCGACGCTGGCTACCTTGTCGCCCGTTTCGATCATCGACAGATGGCTGCGCGCAATGCCCGCGAGGCCGCTGAGCACTTCCTGCGTTAAGCCTCGCTCCTTTCGTATGGTTCGAATGGTTATTGCAAACGCCGAAGCATCATATTGCACAAAAGATACACCTCTAATTGGAGTGTATCAATTTTGAAGCAGAAAAATGTCTTCGATAGTAGACAAAATTTGTAGTTTGTAGTATTATGTAGAAAATAGGAAGGAGGCAGGGACGTAGTGCACTCTCAATTTTTGATCATTTACGATGATGTGCAAAAGTGCGCACAAAAGTGTTTACAAAAAGTCGTAGCTTGAGGCTGTTGGTGGTCTGCGGGACAGCAGAAAAAAGATGCTCCCTTCGTGCGAAAAACTTGAAACCATCATAGCATGGGGTCAATGATGGGAAAAAAGCCGAATAAGTGTATGTATAAAAATATGGAGGGATTTTACTTATGCTGCTTGATGGGAATGCTGTTGTTCCAGTTAACATAGCTATCTGTAATCCCACTGATGTGGATAGTCTCTCTGCGGCTGTTAGGTCAATGTTGTATGAATATAGTGCAAATACTGCAAGAAAATATGGGATGGCTGTTTATCCTAAAGACTGGAAGAATGATGCCAATCAAGGAATAGACACTACAGTGCAGACTGTTTTGGACAAACAGATCATAGATCGTTCGTTGGCTGGGATTTTTATTTTTGGGGATACACTTGGTCGGGAGCCCGATACTGTTACAGCAACCTGTCATGAATTGGAAAGAATGATTAAACAGAATAAACGAGTGTTTGTTTACTTTAGAAAACCGAGAAGCAATTACACGCCACTTGAAATACCTGCTTATTACAAAACCCAGGAATTTAAAAAAAATTATGGTAAAAAAGGATTTTATGGAGAATATGATGACGAAAAAAGTTTGGTTTCATTGGTTTGTGGTCAATTGGACAGATATCTATATGAAGAAAGCAGAAAACTGCTCCATGATTCGCATTTGTACTACAATACAATGGAAGCGATGAAGAATGCGATAACCGAAAAGCAAGATAATTTGATTAAATACTTAGAGGATTACATCAGATATCCTACCACAAAAATCAGAGAGAAGAGAGCTGGCATCATATCACGGCCTGAAATTTGTTTGCGGTCAATATTGAAAGAAATAGACACTTGCCTTTCGAATTGTTTGGATGTTCCAATAAGAAGTATAGCCTCATCTATGGTATATTTTATAGCAAAGATACCTACAAACGAGGGCTTTCGTGACGTAGAGGATGTACCTGAAGACAGAAGTAAGAATTGGTTCACAGTTGACAATAACCAGTTGAAATCCCTTACCTTTGAGCATCTATTCAGCCCCGATTCGACGCTTTCTCAGATACTAAAAAAGGAAGGTAAAGATTTTGTATTCTACAATAGTAAAGTTGACGCAGAAAAGACACATAAGTATGTTAAGAGTAGCAGTGACGAAAACGCCGATGGTTCGATATTTTGTCATAGATTTTTCTTGAATTTAAGCGGTGAGCTGCATGTTGACGCCTACCTGATGACATCATCGTACCATGACTATAGATTCGTGCCTAGCGAGAATGAGTCAAATGTTTCGAGAGTAAAAAATTTTATTTCAACAACGCTTGTGGAAAATTTCAGACCGCTTATTACAACTGAATTAGCGCTAATTTACATTAAACATATAGAGAAGAGAATTGAAGCGTTTAATTGTCGGTACCCTGAATGTCAAAAGGACATTGTAAATGTAAACTGAGAATTGAGAAACCCCGAGTAGCATTCTGACCGTAAAAACGAACTAATCCCTGTGATTTCATTGTTCCCTGGAGCTTGTCCCGGCAATTGTGTAAATGGTAAAAGCTCTATAAAGAGAAGAAGATGGCGCGACATGGAGAAGAAAGCGAACTTCAAAGAGTGAGCGGGAACAGGCGGAAGGATAACGCACAATAAATTTCGCACAATTGAAAAGGGAGCCCGGCGATGTGGTAGGATAGAGTTGCAAGACATAATCCAAACCACAAAGAAAGATTCCCCATGGAGAACATGATACACTTGGATGGGACACAGTTAAAGCAGGAATTGAAGGAACTTGTGCGAGGATCAGTAGAAGAGACGCTAAACCAGTTGTTGGATGCAAAAGCTGACCGGATCACGCAAGCCCGTCGATCGGTATTATCAGATATCGACCGACAGGATTTGTTTGCAAACAAAATTCACTCAAATGCAAATTTTTGCTTGATTTTTCGACGCCGTTCGTGCTATAAAGTATAATTAAGTAGGTATGTGGGGTGTTGCAATGATTGTCAGTTACAATAGGTTGTGGGAACTTCTCATGGACAAGAAGATGAACAAGCACGATTTGCGACTTGCCTCTGGAGTCAGTAACACAATCATAGCTAAACTCGACAAAGGCCGGAGCATGACTACGGACGTTTTACTCAGAATATGCGATACCCTTGACTGCGGCTTCGCAGATATAATGGAAGCTGACAGGAGCGAGAGCTACCCCAAAGATTAGGAGATTTCAATAGTGGACGAGCATAACAACGCAATACGGTCGATAGCGTCCGGCGAGTTAGACGCGAACGTCTATCAGGGTATTCGCGGTACTCTCGCGCAAGCGCGGGCAAAGTCCTATACCGCTGTGAATTCCGCTATGGTTGAAGCATACTGGGATATTGGGCGGCAGATTGAGGATGCGGTTGGCGACCGCGCGGAATACGGCAAAGGATTGTTGCGGTATTTGGCGGAACAGTTGACAGCGGAGTTTGGCAAAGGATTTGACGTGAGCAATTTACGCAATATGCGTCAGTTTTATTTGAGATTTCCAATTCACGACACACTGTGTCGCGAATTGAGTTGGTCACATTATCGGCTTCTTATGCGAATTGACGAC
>JAITTS010000118.1 GCA_031286995.1 Oscillospiraceae bacterium | reverse complement strand
TGATCTACTGTCCCCACACCACGGCGGGCATCACGATCAATGAGAGCGCCGATCCGGATGTGGTGCGCGATCTGCTCTTTGCCCTGGGCAAGACCTACCCCCGCCGCGCCGAGTTTCGGCATGCGGAGGGCAACAGCGCGGCTCACCTGAAGGCCAGCGCCATCGGATCCAGCGCCACGGTGCTGATTGAGGATGGCAAACCCCTGCTCGGCACTTGGCAGGGCATCTATTTCTGCGAGTTTGACCCGCCGAGGAACAGAACTTTTTATGTGCAGGTGATTGGAGGATGATGCGCTGGGCGGTTACTCGCGCGAGGCATCAACCGAAGCATTGCGCGCCATCACGCCGGCCATTGGCAAGTGCGAAAAGGCGCAGTTGAAGTTGCTCGCGGGCACGCCGCAGTCCACGCTGGCGATGGGATGGGTGAAGGCGTGCGGATTGCGGCGGAAATGACGAGCGGTTTGCTTGTAAAGCTCTCGCGTATTTCTTGCAGCACGGGGTGCATGTTCTCCGGTTGCGCAATGCTATAGACCGTCAATGTCCATAGGCGCGGAGAGCGCCGCGTTCAGCGCGTCAGCCTCCGCTTTGTCAAGGCTGTTGAACGCATCAGCGTGATGGAATTTGCCGCTCACACCGTCTAGCGCGCCGCCATAGAGCGGCAACACCATAAACGCAGGGAAGTTTTTGCCATCGGCGGTTGTAATGCCAAACTCAACCGCGGGACGAAAGCCAAACCGCGGATAGTAGGTTTCGTGTCCAAAGATGATCACGGCACGATAACCAAGGCTCCGCGCCTGCGTGAGTGTTTGCTCAATCAGTGCCGAGCCCACGCCTTGCAGTTGGTACTTAGGTAAAACGCTTATAGGCCCGAACGTGAGCGTGTCGAACACCGCGCCGTCTGCGCGGATGACCTTGCTTTTGGAGTACATGATGTTTCCGACTACGCGCCCGTCAACCTCGGCGACGAAATCAAGTTCTGGTACAAACGCGCTGTCAGCGCGCAGTTTTTGGGCCAGCAAAGCCTCCATACCGTCATCATCCGCGCCTGTTGGTGGCGCGGCGCTAAACGCGCGGCAGGTGATTTGCTCAACGGTTCTGTAGTCCGTTTTCTCCTCTTGGCGTAAGATGATAGGAATCATTTGCTCTGCTCCTTCAGTTGGTCTCCCCGCTACGAATCAGCCCCGAATTGCGCCGCAGGGGCTTTTTATACCGTCTGATTTTACACGCTTTCCAGTGGGTTTGTCACCTTTTTTCGGGAACAGCGTCTGTTTTGTCTCCGTTTTTTCAATGCTAAATTTTTTTATGGGAGATGTGTGATCGGGGGGCTTATTTAATATGGAGAAAAAGAGTAAATCTGTGCTAGATAAGCACCTTGGCTGTACACCTGCAAAGCCTTACGTTTAGCACCATATCCAATTTGACGAAACTTCGATCCTCGGCTATAATAAAGTGTTTGTGTTATACATCGCGGCAGCCGCAAGGAGGAATCCCATGACGCAGCAGGCCCTCTCGCCCCAGGCTCAGCAAGAGATACGGCGACGCAGAACGTTCGCCATCATCTCGCACCCGGATGCGGGCAAGACCACGCTGACGGAAAAGCTGCTGCTCTATGGCGGGGCCATTCGCCAGGCCGGGTCTGTCAAAGCCCGCAAGGCGGAGCGCCACGCCACCAGCGACTGGATGGAGATTGAGAAGCAGCGCGGCATCTCGGTGACATCCTCGGCTATGCAATTCGAGTTCGAGGGCTTTCACATCAACATCCTGGATACCCCCGGCCACCAGGATTTCTCCGAGGATACCTACCGTGTGCTGGTGGCCGCGGACAGCGCGGTGATGCTGATGGATGCCGCCAAGGGCGTGGAGGAGCAGACCATCAAGCTCTTCAAGGTCTGCCGCCTGCGGGGTATCCCCATCTTCACCTTCGTCAACAAGATGGATCGGGCCGCCAAAGACCCTTTCGCTTTAATGGAAGAATTGGAACGGGTGCTGGGCATACGCGCCTGCCCGGTCAACTGGCCCATCGGCACGGATGGCGACTTTCGCGGCGTGTACCACCGGGATGCCCGCCAGGTGGAACTGTACGAGGCGGGAGACCACGGCAAGAACCGTGTGGATAAACGCACGCTGGCGCTGGATGACCCCGCCTTGCCGGATGCCCTGGGCGAGCCTTATTATTCCCGCCTCTTGAATGAAATAGAGTTGCTGGATGTGGCCGGAGACCCTTTTGATTCAGAGAAGGTGCTCGCGGGGGAACTGACGCCCATGTTCTTTGGCTCGGCCATCACCAACTTTGGCGTCGAGCCCTTTTTAGAGCGCTTTCTGCGCTACACCCCGCCGCCTGCCGCCCGCCGCGCGGATGTGGGGCAGATTGGTTCGGATTACCCGGATTTTTCTGGCTTCATCTTTAAGATACAGGCCAATATGAATCCAGCGCACCGGGATCGCCTGGCCTTTCTGCGGGTGGTATCCGGCGTGTTTGAGAAGGGCATGACGGTGTGGCACTCCGGCGCGAATAAAGAAGTACAGCTCAAACAGCCTCAGCAGTTCATGGCCGATGAACGCGAGGTGGTGGAAAGCGCGTACCCGGGTGACATCATCGGTTTGTTCGATCCAGGCATCTTCAGCCTGGGGGATACGCTGTGCACCGGTTCCAGGCTGCGCTTTGAGGGCATCCCTGTGTTCGCGCCCGAGTTTTTCGCCCGCGTATCCAGTGTGGATAGCCTCAAGCGCAAGCAGTTTGTCAAAGGCGTGCTGCAGTTATCCGAAGAAGGGGCGATCCAAACCTTTAAACGCCCCGGCGTGGGTTTTGAGGAGATTATCGTGGGCGTGGTGGGCATGCTGCAGTTTGATGTGCTAGAGCACCGCCTGCGCGGGGAGTACGGCGCGCAGATTCGCCGCGAGACGCTGAATTACCGCTTTGTGCGCTGGGTGACCCGCACGCCCGCGCCCATGCACCAACTGAAGCTGTCCTCTACCACATCCCCGGCTGTGGATAGGGCCGGGCGGGATGTGCTGTTTTTTGAAAACGAGTGGTCCATCCGCTGGGCGCTGGAGAACAACCCGGGGCTGGCACTGGCTGAGACCGCCGCCCGGGCCGCAGCAGACGATTGAACCGAAAGAAAGAAGGAACCCCCTTGCAGATCACCCGTCAAGATATTCGCAACATCGCCATCATCGCCCACGTGGATCACGGCAAGACCACGCTGGTGGATGAAATGCTCAAGCAGGGCGGCGTCTTTCGTGAGAACCAGCGCGTGGAAGAGCGCGTCATGGATTCCAACGATCTGGAGCGCGAGCGCGGCATCACCATTTTGGCCAAGAACACTGCGGTGCATTGCGGCGCCACCAAGATCAACGTGGTGGATACCCCAGGCCACGCGGATTTTTCCGGCGAGGTAGAGCGCGTCCTGAGCATGGTGGATGGGGTGCTGCTGCTGGTGGATTCCTTCGAGGGACCCATGCCGCAGACGCGCTTTGTGCTGAAAAAAGCGTTGGAGCTTGGGCACCCGGTGCTCATCGTCATCAACAAGGTAGATCGTGCCGACGCACGCTGCGAGGAGGTCATCAACGAGATACTGGATCTGCTGATAGACTTGGAGGCGGATGCGGAGCAACTGGAGCGGCCCATCATCTACACATCCGCCCGGCACGGCACCGCCACGCTGGATATGAACCAGCCGGGCACGGATCTGCGCCCTCTCTTCGAGGCGATTTTGCGCTACATCCCCGCCCCTGTGGGCGACCCGGATGCGTCCCTGCAGGTGCTCATCTCCACCATCGATTACAGCGAGTACGTGGGGCGCATCGGCATAGGCCGGGTCAGCCGCGGGGTCATTCGCGCGGGCGGTATGGCCGTGCGCGCCACCTATGGCAGTGACCAAATCTCCGCGCCCCTGCGGCTTTCGGGCCTGTTTTGTTTTGATGGCTTAAAGCGCGTGCCCGCCGAGGAGGTGGGCATGGGGGATATCGTGGCCCTCACCGGCATTGAGGATATCATGATAGGCGATACGGTGTGCGACCCGGATGCGCCCGATCCGCTGCCCTTCGCCAAGATCACCGAGCCCACGGTGCAGATGACTTTTTCGGTCAACGACAGCCCCTTTGCCGGGCGCGAGGGCAGCTATGTCACCAGCCGGCACCTGCGGGCCCGCCTGATGCGGGAGGTGCAGACAGACGTATCCCTGCGCGTGGCGGATACGGACAGCACGGATGCCTTCGTGGTCTCGGGCCGGGGTGAGCTGCACCTCTCCATCCTGATTGAGACCATGCGGCGGCAGGGGTACGAGTTTCAGGTATCCAAGCCCGAAGCCCTGATGCACACGGTGGATGGCGTGCTGTGCGAGCCCATGGAGCGCATGGTGGCGGATGTGCCTGCGGCCTACGCCGGGGCGGTCATCGAAAAGCTGGGCCGCCGCCGGGGTACGCTGCAAGCCATGCACGGCACGGATCGCGTGCGGCTGGAGTTTATTGTGCCATCCCGCGGGCTGTTCGGGTACAGATCGGAATTTTTGACCGATACCCGGGGCGAGGGCATCATGTCCGCCGTGTTTGAGGAATACCAGCCCCACAGGGGCGACATTCCCCACCGCAGCCAAGGCGCGCTGGTCAGCTTTGAGACCGGCGAGGCAGTGCTCTACGGCCTGTACTACGCCCAAGAGCGGGGCACCCTGTTCTACGGCCCCGGTACCTTGGTATACACGGGCATGATCGTGGGGCAGAACGCCCGTAGCGGGGATATTGATGTGAACGTGTGCCGCAAAAAGCACCTCACCTCTATACGCAACTCGGCCGGGGCGGAAGAGGCCATGAAGCTGGTCTCCATGCGCCCCCTGACGCTGGAGGAATGCCTGGAGTTTATCGACGGCGACGAGCTGCTGGAGATCACGCCCAAGTCCCTGCGCATGCGCAAGCGGGTGTTATCCACCGAAATGCGCAGGAAGCTGGAATCCAGAAAAAAATAAAAGAGCGAGCCCTTCAGGACCCGCTGGCAGAAGTACAGCCCCTTTATCGCGCGGGCAGAGCCTGCCTATTGCCCCGACCGCAACGTAATGATGTGCACCTGCGGCCGGGCAAAGAACCGTATGGGCAGGAAGGATGTGCCTACCCCGTTGGTGACGAGTATATCGCTGCCCTGCTCGCGCTTCCACCCGGTGCGAAAGCGCTCACCGGTCTCCCTGTTGATATCCAAAATGAGCGCTTTCTGGCCGAAAAGCGTCACCTGGCCGCC
Source organism: Oscillospiraceae bacterium (assembly GCA_031286995.1). GTDB lineage: Bacteria > Bacillota > Clostridia > Christensenellales > Aristaeellaceae > JAITTS01. The sequence continues at coordinate 10,008 of JAITTS010000118.1, read as the reverse complement.
GTGCGTGTGGCCGCACAGCATCAAGTCCGCCCAGCCGGTGCGGCCCTGGCCATCCGGCGCGGCCAAAGCCTTGGGGATACCATCCGGGTTGTGCAGCAGAAAAATGGTGAACGCATCGGCGCGCGTGGCCGCCGCCACACCGGCGATATCCGGGTGGCCGTTGCCGTAGTCGTCCACGCCCGCCAGATAGATGGCCTGACCGCCGCGGCTGATGCGCCGCACTTCATTATATAAAGGCGTGACGCCATCGGCCTGCATGGCCGCCAGCAGTTTGGGCAGGTTGGATTCGGGCATCACCCGGTCATGGTTGCCCAGCACGGCGTAGACCCCCATGGGTGCAGCAAACAGCGGCCCTTCGCGAAAGAGGGCCAACGCCCCGCTTGAATCATCCGCGTAGTCTCCACCCAGCAGCAACAGGTCAGGCTGCAGCGCGGCTACCCGGGTCAGCAGGGCATCCAGCCTGTCCCGGCTGAAAAAAGGGCCTACGTGCAGGTCGCTCATAAAGGCGATGCGCAGACCGTCAAACGCCGGGGGCAACTGATCGTAGTACAGCGTGCGCTGTTCCACTTGCAGCCAATAGGGCTCCAAAAACGGATAAGCGAGCAACGCAAGAATCAGCGCCACTTTCAACAGCCGCCCTGCCAGCCGCCCCAGGCACCCTACCAGCTTAAACACGCGCAGAAAGGGGCCGGATCAGGATGAGCGGCGTCAGTTCGTCCCCCTGTCCGGATGGATTGTCGCCCAGCGCATCCTGTATTTGCGCATCCGTCAACGGAAAATCTTTGGATTTACCGAGCTGGTTCTGCTCAATGTCGTTGGCGTCCATCAGCACCGTGGGCACGTGCAGCGCTTGGGCGATCTCGTCGCACAGCTCATTGGGGTGATCGGGGTTGATGAGGGCCAGTTCGCGGTAGACCTCGAAGGAGGAGCGGAAGTAGAACCCATCTATGCCGCCCACGCCCTTGCCGCATATCTTGTAAAACAGGCCGCGCATCCCAAAGGGGCGGGTCACGGCGGATACGGCGGCAGCCAGCAACACCCGCGGCAGGCCGCATATGTCGATCACCAGCTGCAGCTTGTGCGGCTCGTGCATGCCCACACCGGTGTGGTTGATGCCCGCAAAGCGCCACATGCGCTTGGCCCAAAAACCGGGCTTTACATCCTTGCGCTCACGCACGGTATCCGCACACATGGCCATCACCTTGGCGCCAAAGGAGAGTACGTCTCCCGGCTGGTATAGGGGCAGCACGTAGCGTTCTACCAAAGCGATCTTGGATTCGCGCCGTTGCACAAAGTGGGTCTGTATGGCGTAGCGCTGATAGGCCCGTCCATCCGCGCCGGCGCGCACGCCGCGGTCGAAGTAGACGATATCTCCCAAGGTGCGGCGCTGCGCGGGCAGGTTTTTGGTCGCGGCGTTTTCCATGGCGGTTCCTCCTTTGTGCCGAGCCGGGCGCGGCCATGCTAAGGCTTTTGATATCCCGGTCATTGTACTATGGATATCCGGGCGCTGTCAAACCCGTTCCGTACGGATAGCATGCGCGCCGGGCGGGCGTTCCATGCGGTATCGGGGCTGCGGCGCGCGCCGGTCAGGCGCGCTGTACCGCTGTAAAAGCGCCCTTGCGATAGCAGCGCTGCCCGATAGACCAGCGCATCCATACGCCTGCTGACGAGCAGCGCCCGTGCCATATCGCGCGCCGCGCACAGACTTTCCATCCGCCGCCGGGTGGCGGCTATTTGCTGAGATAAGGTGCGGTGTCTCATATGCCTCCTGTTTGTGCGGGCCAAGCCGTGTATCCTTTATAACCCATGTGCTATCATAATCGAAATTACCGGCGCCGCGCAAGAGCGAAGAACGTAGAATGCTGTCGAATGCCGTCGAAACCCCACCAAAATGCTATCGAATGGCAGCAAAACGCGGGGAAAGGGCTCGTTTTTTAGTCAGGAATGCCACCTGTTTTCCCTTGCCGGCACTTGCACATGAGGGCCGGGCAGGTTTATAATGGTGCAACGCACCGGTCTGCCGGCGCGCCAAAACATTCCCAATAGGAGGATGGCATGCTAGACATACGGAGAATCCGGCACAACCCGCAGGAGCTGGAGCAGGCCATGGCGCGCCGGCGCAAACAGGCGGATGTGGCGGGTCTTTTGACGTTGGATACCCAGCGCCGGGCGATTTTGACCGAGGTAGAACAGTACAAAAACCAGCGCAACGAGCAGAGCAAGCGCGTAGCGCAGTTGAGGCGCGCAGGAGAAGATGCCGTGGGCATCATGGCTGAGACAAAGGCCCTGGGGGATCGCATCGCGGCGCTGGATGCTCAAGTCGCGGCGCTGGATGCCCAGACGGATGCCATCCTGCTCAACATCCCCAATATCGTATCCGCTGATGTGCCAGACGGCGCGGATGACAAGGACAACGTGCAGCAGCGCCGCTGGGGCGAGCCTTGTGCCTTTGCCTGGCAGCCCAAAGCGCACTGGGATATCGGTACCGATCTGGGTGTGCTGGATTTTGAGGCCGCGGCCAAGGTCACCGGCGCGCGTTTTGTCTTTTATCGCGGTTTGGGGGCCAGGCTGGAGCGGGCGGTCATCAATTTCTTTATGGATACCCACGCGGCAAACGGCTACACGGAGGTGCTGCCGCCCTACATGGTCAACCGGGCGGCCATGGTGGGCACGGGGCAGCTGCCCAAGTTTGAAGAGGATGCCTTTCGGGTACCCTCCATGGATTATTTCCTTATCCCCACGGCGGAGGTGCCGGTGACCAACATGTACCGAGAATCCATCTTAGAGGGGGATGCCTTGCCCATCCGTCATTGCGCCTACAGCGCCTGTTTCCGGGCGGAGGCCGGGGCGGCGGGGCGGGATACGCGAGGGCTCATCCGCATGCACCAATTTAACAAAGTAGAGATGGTGAAGATAACCAGGCCCGAGCAGAGCTATGCGGAGCTGGAGCGCATGACGGAGGATGCCGAGCGTGTGCTGCGCCTGCTGGGGCTGCCCCACCGGGTGGTGCTGCTGTGCACGGGCGACACGGGCTTTAGCAGCGCTAAGACCTACGATATTGAGGTTTGGATGCCCAGCTACGGGCGCTATGTGGAGATTTCCAGCTGCTCTAACTGCGAGGATTTTCAGGCCCGGCGGGCAGGCATACGCTACCGGGAAACCCCCAAGGATAAGCCGCAGTTCGCCCACACCCTCAACGGTTCGGGCGTGGCGGTGGGGCGCACCGTGGCGGCCATATTAGAAAATTATCAGAATGAGGATGGGAGCGTGACGGTGCCCGAGGCCCTCGTGCCCTACATGGGCGGCGTGTCCCGCATCCGGCGGCCGTAGGCAAAGGAGAATCCATTTGACAAAAACGGTTCAATCAGGGCAGCCCGGCACTTGGGGGCCGGTGGATCATGGGCCGCAGGCCACCCTGTGGCAAACCGGCCCTGCGGCGGTGGGTAAACCCCTCATCGTCTTTGATTTGGATGGCACGCTGCTGGATAGCCGCGAGACCGCCATGGAAGGGCACCGCTTGGCGGTGGAGGCCATGGGCCTGCCGCCGGTCTCGCAGGAGGTGCTGGCAGCCCTCAACGGGCCGAATTCCGAGCAATCCTGCCGCATCCTGGGGATATCTGTCTCGCGCAGGGCAGAGTTTGAGGCCGTGATGGAGCGCATTGATGATGTGATACTGCGCCAGCGGGGCAAGCTGTTCCCCGGCGTGCTGTCCATGCTGCACGAGCTTTCGGCCGAGGCCACATTGGGTCTGTTGACCAACGGTTCCCCCGCGTATATGGAACTGGCCTGCCAAGTGACCGGCATGACGCACTGTTTTGCGGAGCGCACAGGGTTTGTACCGGGCTTCTCTAAGCAGGATCGCATCCGGGCATGGCAGAGCAGGCACGGGGCGCCGCGGGCGCTCATGGTGGGTGACCGCGCCGGGGATGTGGCTGCGGCCCACGCGGCGGGCGCCTTGGCCATAGGGGCTGTCTATGGGGTGGGCGCGCCGGATGAATTGGCCCAGGCGGATGCCTTGGCCGCAGATATCCGGCAGGTGCACAGCCTATGCCTGGCCTTTCTGCAAGGCGCCTGGGGCGGCGAGAACAGGCGGGGTTAGTTGACAGAGGATACCCCTTCGCGTACAATGAAGATAACGCTTTGGCGGACGCTGGGAAGGGGAGAGCGCATGATCCGCGCTTTGGATATCCGTCGCACCAGGCTGTGGCCTTCGGTGGCGCTGGTGCTTGTATGGTTGGTTGTTTGCTGGGCCGGCGGCGCGGTGGCGCTTGTGCCCGCCGTTGCCTTCTTGCTGCCCGCAACCCTTAGCCTGGGGGCCTTGTGGGCGGGGCGCGTGGCCGCACTGGCCTGCGGGGCGCTGGCCGTGGCTGCAGGGTACCTGTGGGGCGGCCCTGCGGGCGCGCTGGCCGTGGCCTTGGTGACGGTACCGGCGCCGCTCTACGCGGTGTACGCCCATGATAAAAAGCTGCCCTTCTGGCGTAGCGTCCTTATCTGTGCCGGTGCGTTGCTGCTGGCCGGCCTGCTGTGCGTGTACATGGCCACCCGTGCCGTAGGCGGGGATCTGGTGCTGGCCTTGCGCGACACACTGGAGAAACTGCTCGGGGCCTGGCCCCAATCCGACGCGTTTCTTTCCGCGCTCTACAGCGCGGGGGTGCTGACCTTGCCGGAAAATTTGGCGGCGGGCCTGCGCGTCAGCAGCTTGCTTTGGCCCCTGGCCCGGGCGGAGCTGCTCAAGCAGTTTCTGACCGTCTTCGAGGCCGGGGAACGCCTGGCCATGCCCGCGCAAATTCTCACCGGGGCCATGCTGGGCGGGCTGTTTGCCGCGTGGCTGCCCCGGCGTTATGCCGCCACCCAGGCCGGGCGCGTGCCTGCGGCCCCCATGCCGCCTATGCGGCAGTGGGTGTTGCCGCGCCGGGTTGCCGTGGCCATGGGCGGGCCGCTTCTGCTGCTGGGTGCGGCCATGCTCATGAGCGGGTCGGATGCGCTGTACGCCGCATTTTACGTGCTGTGGGCGGGCGTGCGCTTGGTCTTTGTTGTGCAGGGTGCGGCGCTGGTGGTCTTTTTGCTGGCCAAGCGTAGCGTGCGGCCCCGGTGGCGCTACACGCTGGTGATTGCCTTGTACCTGCTGTTTGACAACGCTTTGCTGCTGGCGGGCATCGCCGATCAGTTGATGAACATCCGCAGGTTGCGCATGCCGCCGGGGAATACCCACGACGAGGAGGATGAGGTATGAAGGTCATTCTGCTGCAAGACATCAAGGGTACCGGAAAGAAGGATCAAATCCTAGAGGTATCCGACGGTTACGCGCGCAATTTTCTTTTCCCCAAGAAATTGGCGCTGGAGGCCAGCAACGCTTCCCTCAACGCCGTGCAGCGGGCCAAGGCGGCCGAAGCGCACCGAGAATCCGTGCAGCGCGCCGAGGCGGTGGCCCTGGCGGAAAAGCTGAAAGGCGGGGTGATCAGCGTGACGGCTCGGGCTGGGGAGAAGGGCCGTCTGTATGGCTCTATCACCGCGCAGGAGGTAGCCGATGCGCTGGCGGCCCAGCATGGTATTCAGTTGGAGAAGCGCCGCATTGAGCTGGCCGAGCCCATCCGCGAGGTGGGCGATACCGAGATCAGCGTATGGCTCTACGCCAATGTCACCACCAAAATGGTGGTCAAGGTGGTGGGCTCTAAGTAACAGCGAGCGACCGGGCGAAAGGGGGGATTCTGCGTGGAAGGATCCATACAGCGGGTGCAGCCCCACAGTCTGGAGGCGGAGCGATCTGTACTGGGCGCGTGCATGCAGGATGCCATGGCCGCCCAGCGCGCCATGGAGCGCCTGGGCCCGGCGGATTTCTATCACCCCGCGCACCGGGAAATTTTTTCGGCCATGTTGGCGGTTTCGCGGGCCGGGCATCCGGTAGACTTGGTGACCGCGGATGCGGAGCTTGCCCGCAGAGGCACCTTGGATGGCGTGGGCGGCCCGGCCTACCTCATTGAGATATCCGAGTACGTGCCCACCACGGCCAACACCGGCGCGTACATTGATATTGTGGAAGAGAAATCCACCCTGCGCAGGCTGCTTTCAACATCTGGCGAGATCGCGCAGGATTGCTACACCCAGGATAAATCCCTGCCCGATATACTGAACAGCGCGGAAAAGGCCATCTTCGATATCACCATGCGCCGGGGCGAGGGCAACACGCTGGTGTGCGTGTCAGATTTGGTCAGCCCCACGCTGGCGCACATACAGCGCCTGCACGAACTGAAGGGCGGTATTGATGGCGTACCCACGGGCTTTACGGATCTGGATTACTTGCTGACCGGTCTGCATGGGGGCGAGTTGGTGCTCATGGGCGCGCGCCCCTCCATGGGCAAGACCGCCATCGCGATGAACATCGTGCAGCACGCGGGCATTGCCGCGGGCAAGAAGGTGGCTGTCTTTTCCCTGGAGATGCCGCGGGAGCAGATTATGATGCGCATGCTCTGCGCCGAAGCCCGGGTGGATATGCAGATGGTGCGCCAGGGCAACTTGCAGGATGCGGAGTGGGTGCGCCTGGCCCAGGCCATAGAGCCGCTGGCCCGCGCCCCCATCTACTTAGACGACACCAGCGGCATCACCCCCACGCAGCTGCGATCCCGTTGCCGTCGCCTGATGATGGAGCAGGGACTGGATCTCATCGTGGTCGATTACCTGCAGCTGATGTCCGTGGATAAGCGCAGCGAAAACAGGCAAAACGAGGTCAGCGAGATATCCCGCGCGCTCAAAGGCGTGGCGCAGGAATTGAAGGTGCCGCTGCTGGCCTGCGCCCAGCTTTCCCGTGCCGGGGCCCAGCGCGCGGATAAGCGCCCCATCCTCTCGGATCTGCGGGATTCCGGCGCCATTGAGCAGGATGCGGACGTGGTGATGTTTTTGCACCGCGAGGAGTATTACGACCCCGCCACCGAGAAGAAGGACATGGCCGAGGTGATTGTGGCCAAGCAGCGCAATGGCCCTGTCGGCAACATCGAGCTGATCTACCGCAAAGAGTGCACGCGTTTTTATTCTGTGCCCAAGCGGGCGTAGGTGGCCCCCGCAAAAGATGAGGAGGCGATGGCCATGCCCCGCACCTTGGTGGTGGCCGAAAAACCTTCTGTGGCGCGCGATATTGCACGGGTATTGGGCTGCCGAGACAAGGGCGAGGGCTGTATTTTGGGCGATGACTGGTGTGTCACATGGGCGCTGGGGCACCTGGTCACCCTGATGGAGCCGGAGGAATTGGACGAACGCTACAAGCGCTGGCGGGCGGAGGATCTGCCCATATTGCCCGAGACCATGCGCTTGAAAGTGCTGCCCAAGACCCGGCCCCAGTTCAGGGTGATTAAAAAGCTGATGGCTGACCCGGATACTGCGGATGTCGTGTGCGCCACGGATGCGGGGCGAGAGGGCGAGTTGATCTTTCGCTACATCTATGATATGGCGGGCTGTAAAAAACCGGTGCGCCGCCTGTGGATATCCAGCATGACGGATGAGGCCATTCGCGAGGGGTTTACCGGCATGCGGCCCGGCGCGGATTACGAGGCCCTGTACCAGAGCGCCCGGTGCCGGGCCGAGGCGGATTGGCTGGTGGGCATGAACGCCAGCCGCGCCTTTACGCTGCGCTATGGCGTGTTGCTCTCCGTGGGCAGGGTGCAGACGCCCACGTTGGCCATGCTCGCCCGCAGACGCGCGGAGATAGAGGCCTTTGTGCCCGAGCTCTACTGGCTGGTGGAAGCGGATTTTGGCGACTACACCGGCCTGTGGTTCGATCCCGAGAAAAAGCGGGATGAAAGGCGCATCCCTGCGGAGACGCAAGCCAAAGCCATCGCGGCAGAGGTGCGTGGCAAGCCCGCCCGGGTGACCCAGGTATCCAAAGAGGCCAGACGCGAGCCACCGCCTCAGTTGTTTGATTTGACCAGCTTGCAGCGCGAGGCCAATCAACTGCTGGGCTATACCGCCCAAAAGACGCTTGGCCTGGCCCAGGCTCTGTACGAAAAACACAAGCTGATTACTTACCCCCGGACGGATAGCCGTTGTTTGCCTGTGGACATGGTGGGCAGGGTGAAGCAGACCTTGCAGGCGCTGTGCGCCCCTTACGATGTTTGGGCGAAAACTGTGCTGGCGGGCAAGCTGCCGGTGGCGCGCCGGGTGTTTGATGACGCGCGGGTCAGCGACCACCACGCCATATTGCCGACCCCTAAGCGAGCGGCGCTGGAGAAACTGACCGCGGATGAGCGAGCCCTGTACGACCTGGTGGCCCGTCGGTTTGTGGCGCAGTTTTTTCCCGCTTACGCATACGATGCTCTGCGGGTGGTGACGCAAGCGGCGGGGCACAGTTTTTTGAGCCTGGGGCGCAGTGTCATCGCCCTGGGATGGAAGGAAATCTACCGGGATATGGAATCCGGCAAAAAGGATACCGAGCAAGCAGAGCAACCCCTGCCCGCGCTGGCGCAGGGGGATGCCCGGCAGGTGGCGCAAGCCAAGGTGCGCCAGCAAAAGACCAAGCCCCCTGCGCCCTACACGGATGCCTCTCTGCTCTACGCCATGGAGCACGCCGGGCGCGAGGTGGCGGATGAGGACTTGCGCCTGCAGATGAAGACCCACGGCCTGGGCACCCCCGCCACCCGGGCCGCTATCATTGAGCGGCTGATGGCCGTGGGTTACGCGGCCCGCAAAGGCAAACAGATCGTGGCTACGGATAAGGGCATGGGGCTCATCGCCGTTGCGCCGCAGGATATCGCCTCTGCGGAGACCACGGGGCGCTGGGAAAAGGGCCTTGCGGATATCGCCGAGGGCGAGGGCGCGCCGGATAGGTTCTTGGATGGCATCCGGCGGCTCACCGCCCACCTGGTGGCCTATGCCGCGGGGCAAGCCCCGGCGGCGGCGTTCCCCAAAGAGGATCGGCGGGGAAGGACGGCACGGCCCAAGTCCGCGGAAAAAGCCCTGGGCTTGCCTTGCCCTCTATGCGGGCAGGGAAAGGTGACGGAGAACAGCAAGGCCTTCGGCTGTTCTCGCTGGAAACAGGGCTGCGCCTTTACTTTGTGGAAGAATGCCCTGGTGAGCCAGGGTGGCCCGGCGCTGACGGCGGCCATCGTGCGCGCGCTGTTGGAGAAGGGCCGTCTGCGCGGCTCCACGGGCCTGGTGACGCTGACGGAGGGGAAATTGAGATTTATGCCCGACGCCCTGACAAGCCGCTGATGGGCGTTTTTGGCGAGGTTGCGCAAACTCCGTCACTTTGCAGGCAAAAGCGCCGCTGGGGAAAGGGTGTGGCTGAGGATGGTGGGGCGGATTGGCGCCCAGGGTGTAGCACCGATTGCAAACATTTTGTGAACTTTGGCCGGCCGGGCTTTCTAATTCGCGCCGATGAGGCTATAATGGAACCGGACGCTCTGTTGGCAAACAGACCGCCCAGGGGCGCGGTATATCGTTGGCAGCGCGTCCCAAGTCTATGCGGGCGTAAGCCCCTACGGGAGGGTACCGTGACAGCGTTGTATGACGGGCGGGAGGCGGATCAAGCCGCCGTGCAGGCCCGGCGGGTGTGGATGATCTTGGGCGCGCTGACCGCGCTGTACGCGGCGGCGGTGGCGCTGTGCTTTGTCTTTCGCAGGCCCTTGGGCGATGGGGCGGCCAAGACCCTGGTGATGGGCACCACCGTGTTGTGGGGTAGCCTGTGCCTGTTTTTGTGGGGCCTGCGGCTCTCGCCGGTGTGGGCGTACAGCCGCTACATGGACGAAGTGGCTCGGGGCCTGACACGAGAGGCCCAGGGCGTGGTGCGCTCCTTTGCGGAGGATGGTACCTATAAAGAGGGCGTGTTTTTCTACGCGCTGGTCATTTGTGTCGAAAACAAAGACAATCGGGAAGAGGAGCGGGTTTACTACGTGGATCGCTGTAAACCGCGCCCGCCCCTCGCGCCGGTCGGCGATGGCGCGCTGGTGGGCCTGGAACTGGCGCTCAGCCTGCGTGGCGGACGCGTCCGCGGCCTCGCGTTCGGCGGTGGCGTGCGCCAGC
>JAITTS010000114.1 GCA_031286995.1 Oscillospiraceae bacterium | reverse complement strand
TTTGCAAGCACGGCATAAATAGCATTGTTCGCCTTTGCGTTTCCCGCATTTTACGATATGTTCGCCGCCGCATCTTTTACATTTCATACAACACCCTCCACACAAGAACATTATATCACCTTATCATAACTTTCGCAATACCGCCTTATGCCAAACCCTCTTGTTTTTTTTCGCACTTTCATGTATGATAAGTTGCGTTGCCCCATGCTGATGTAGCTCAGGCGGTAGAGCACATCCTTGGTAAGGATGAGGTCATGGGTTCGAGTCCCATCATCAGCTCCACACCGATTACGATCCCATGCATCATCATAAAACACAGGCGATGACGGAGCCAGGCCGGGAACCCTTGCCGCAGAGAGCCGATGAAAGGTGCAAGCCGGCGCAGATCCCCGCGCATCCCGCGCTCCCGAGCCGCTGCCCCAGCGCCATGGCCGGGGGCAGCCGTTGGCCCGCGTGAAGGCCGCCATCCACGAATGGCAAAAGGGCGTTTTTCGCCGAAACAGAGTGGTACCGCGACAACCTCGCTCCTGCTCGCGCAGGAGTGAGGCTGTTTTTTTAGAACAAAGGAGGGCGTTACATGGGCATGACAATGACACAAAAGATACTGGCCCGGGCCGCCGGTGAGGCCAGTGTGCTGGCAGGGCAGCTTTTGCAGTGCGACCTGGACTTGGTGCTGGGCAACGACATCACCAGCCCCGTAGCCATCGAAGAGTTTGTGCGCATGGGCGCGCAGCGCGTGTTTGACCCGGATAAGATTGCGCTGATACCGGATCACTTTACGCCCAACAAAGACATTAAATCTGCGGAGATGGCCAAACGCATGCGGGATTTTGCCCGCAAGCACCGCATTACCCATTACTACGAGGTGGGGCGCGCGGGCATTGAACACGCGCTGCTGCCCGAGCAAGGCCTGGTAGCCCCGGGCGAGTTGATCATCGGCGCGGATAGCCACACCTGCACTTACGGCGCGGTGAACGCGCTCTCCACCGGTGTGGGCTCCACGGATATGGCGGCGGCCATGGCCACGGGGCGGGCGTGGTTTAAGGTGCCCGAGGCTATCCGTGTGACGCTGACAGGAACACCCGGCCCCCACGTGAGCGGCAAGGATGTGATTTTGCATCTGATCGGCTTGATCGGCGTGGATGGGGCGCGCTACATGTCGCTGGAGTTTGCAGGCCCCGGCCTGGCCCGCCTGGGCATGGATGACAGGCTGACCATCGCCAATATGGCCATTGAGGCAGGGGCCAAAAACGGCATCTTCCCCGCAGATGATATTTGCCGGGATTACCTGGCGGGCCGCGTTGAGCGGCCTTGGGTTGCCGTGGAGCCGGATGCGGATGCCATCTACGCGCAGGAGATAACGCTGGATCTATCCGCCATCCCCCTCACGGTAGCCCTGCCCCACTTGCCGAGCAACACCAAGCCCGCCGCGGATTGCGGGGATGTGGCCATTGATCAGGTGGTGATCGGCTCTTGCACCAACGGGCGCATATCTGATCTGCGCGTGGCGGCGGCCATACTGCGTGGCAAGCAGGTGGCGCCCGCAGTGCGCTGCATCGTCATCCCCGGCACGCAGGCCATTCTGCAGCAGGCCATGGCGGAAGGGCTGGTGGGGGATATGATAGACGCCGGCGCGCTGGTCACCATGCCCACCTGCGGGCCCTGCCTGGGCGGCCACTGCGGGGTGCTGGCCGCCAGGGAGCGCTGCGTGGCCACCACCAACCGCAACTTTGTGGGCCGTATGGGCGACCCCAAGAGCGAGGTCATTCTGGCCGGCCCGGCGGTGGCCGCCGCCTCGGCACTCACCGGCTACGTATCTGTACCGGATCAGAAAGGGGAGAGCGCACAATGAAGCTGGAAAGCGCCGTCATCCGTTACGGGGATCACGTGGATACGGATGTGATCATCCCCGCGCGCTACCTGAACACCACAGACCCCAAAGAACTTGGCAGCCACTGCATGGAGGACTTGGACGCCGACTTTCACCGCAAGGCGCAGACCGCCCACATCGTGGTGGCAGGGCGCAACTTTGGCTGCGGCTCATCCCGCGAGCATGCGCCCCTGGCGCTCAAGGCCGCGGGCATACAGTGCGTGGTGGCGCATTCCTTCGCGCGCATCTTCTTTCGCAATGCGATCAACATCGGCCTGCCCATTGTGGAGTGTCCGGCGGCCCAGGCCCTGCATGAAGGCGACCGTCTGGCTGTGGATTTGGATACGGGCGCGCTGACCAACCTGCAGACGGGGGAAACATACCACGCGGCTCCCTTCCCCCCCTTCATGCAGGGCATTATGCAGGCCGGTGGGCTGGCCGCATCCATCCGCGATCAGCTGGTAAAGGAGGGGAAGGCATGAAGGCGCGCATCGCGCTGCTGCCCGGCGACGGCATCGGGCCGGAAATCTGCGCCCAGGCCGTGCGGGTGCTGGAGACCGCGGCTGCGCTGGGCGGCCACGTCTTTCACCTGGATAGCTACCCCATCGGCGGCGCATCCATTGATGCCCACGGCGAGCCTCTGACAAAGGGCACCCTGGGTGCCTGCCAACAGGCGGATGCGGTGCTGCTGGCGGCTGTGGGCGGCCCCAAGTGGGATGACGTGGATGCCGCTATTCGCCCGGAGCGCGGCCTGTTGGCTCTGCGCAAGGGCCTGGGGGTTTACGCTAACCTGCGCCCCTGTACCATTCATCCGGCGTTGACCGGCGCCTGCCCCCTGCGGCCCGACCTATTGACGACGCCCATCGATATCCTGATGGTGCGCGAACTGACGGGCGATGTGTACTTCGGCGCGCATGAGCAGGCGGCAGATGGCGAATCCGCCAGCGACCAGATGATCTACACCGCGCCCGAAGTACGGCGCGTGGCCCAGGTGGCCTTCCGCCTGGCCCAGGGCCGGGGAAAGCGCCTGTGCAGTGTGGATAAGGCCAACGTGCTGGCGGCATCCCGCCTGTGGCGGCGGGTCGTCACCGATCTGGCACAAGAGTTTCCAGATGTGGCGTTGACCCATATGTACGTGGATAATGCGGCCATGCAGCTGGTGCTGCGCCCATCGCAGTTTGATGTGGTGGTGACGGGCAACCTGTTCGGCGATATCCTCTCGGATGAATCCGCGGCCATCGCGGGTTCCCTTGGCATGATGCCCTCAGCCAGCCTGGGGGATGGCAAGCAGGGGCTTTACGAACCCATACACGGCTCCGCGCCGGATATCGCGGGGCAAAACCTGGCCAATCCCCTGGGCACCATCCTTTCGGTGGCGCTGTTGCTGCGCCACTCCCTGGGGCTCGCGGATGAGGCCGCCGCGGTGGAACGGGCCGTATCCCACGCGCTGGATGCGGGCTTCCGCACCGGGGATATCTACAGCGCGGGCTACCGGCGCGTCACCTGTACGGGTATGGGGGATGCGGTGATAGAGGCGCTGAAGGGTGGGGCCTGATTTTTTGTGCTACAAGGGGCTGTCCCAGCGGCCGGGTCGTTTCGCTTCTTCAGCACAAATCGCACAATCGCTTGAGGTCTCAAAGGGACGTGCTCGTGTTTTTCGAACGCCGCGAGGTACGCCCCGATAACCATGACGCCAAGAGCAATTAAAAATGAAACCGTGGGTATTTGACGGAATAGGACAAAGGACAAACCAACGCCGATAAACGGCGCGAAAGCGTAAAACGCGCTTGTCCTTGAGGCGCCAAGTCCGCGCTGCGCGAGTATGTAAAAGTAAATGCTAAGGCCGTATGAGGCAAAGCCGAGCAACAGCGCGGGGGCGATAAACCACAAGCCTGTTATGCGCTCACCCATAAGCAGGGCTATGACAAGCGACACAACGCCGGAACCGACCCCCTTGATAACGACGATTTGCAGCGGGTTTTTCAAAGAGAGTTTATTTGTGCAGTTGTTCTCTGCGCCCCAACATACGCAAGCTAACAGCACGAACATTGCGCCGAGAGAAAGGGACAGATTGCCGAAATGCTCAACCGATAAAATGATACTCGCTATGGTGATAAACGCAATCGCAATCCACATTCTTTTTCCGATAGCTTCTTTAAACGCCGCCATCGCGATTATCGTCGTTGCGACAATCTCAAAATTGCCGAGTAAGGAAGCAGTAGCCGAGGTTGTCATTGTCAGACCGACCATAAGGAAAATGGGGGCGGCAATATCAAGCGCGACCATCGCTATCGTGAACTGAAATTCCTTATTAGTAATCCGCGCTTCCTTTTGTCGCGTCCGCTTGCGGCGAAAAATATTAACCGCCAACATTCCAAGCCCTGCGCCGAGATAGAGCATTGAAGCCATAAGCACGGGCGGCACATTCTCAAGTATGATTTTCGCGGCGGGGGAACTGATTCCGTAGCAAACCGCCGCGAGTATCGATTACATGTCTCCTTTTTCCATCGGCATATTTGCTACCCCTGCGAAAAATATTTTATACTTTTTTCCAAACGGCGACGGCCATAGGAATTTTGCCGTCTATTTGCCGAACCTCGCAGCCGTCAAAACCTATCTCCGGCAGGAAAGCGGCGTAATCCTCTTTGCTGAAATCCCGCTTCGGTGAAAAGCCGAACACCTTGTAAAGGGCTATACTCAACTTTGCCGCGCCGCGCAAATTTTTTGTAAAGCTCATCGGCAGTATAACCAATGTTTTTGCGACGCGGCGAAGCTCTGCGGCGGCTTTCTGCGGCTCGTCAATCAAATGCAGAACCTGTGAGGCGATTACAACGTCAAACCCGTCGTTCGGCAAGCCCGTACCGAATATGTTCACGTTTCCGAACCTGACGTTGGAAACGCCGCGCTTCGCCGCTTTCTTCTTTGCGACGGCAAGCATGCGCTCGGAAACGTCCGTGCAGAGAACAGCGTTGGCTTTGTCCGCTGCGGTAAGGCTGATTGTGCCCGTTCCCGCCGCAATCTCCAAAACGGACGCTCCGCTCGGAACAAGCTCCCTCACCATTTTCAACATTTCATCGTAAGCGCGTCCGTTAGCCTTTTCGGCTATATCGTAAAACGGGGCGCAAAAGTCCCAAAAGGTCATAAGTCCTCCTCAGTTATCGCTTTGGCTACGCCGGATATAACAGCTTTCATCTTCGTGGATAAGCGCTCGCATACCGCCTCCGGGTGAGTGACCATCAGCATATGGTCGTTGAAATGAAACTCAATAAGCTCCTTGTATGGAGCGCGCAGCAGTTCGAACACTTTTTGGGTGTACTCATATGTAAACAGCTTGTCGCCCCTATCCGCAACGACGTACAAAGGGCATTGGATTCCGCCGTTGGTTAGACCGGGAAATTCAGTTAAAAACAGGCTCGCCAGAAAGCGCAGAGAATATCTTTTGAGACACAGCGGGTCGCGCTCTACCATATCCCATATGACAGGGTTTTCGCTAATCCGTTTGCGTTTCAGGTAGAATCCAAGCGGAAGTTTCAGCTCGGGCAGTATGGTTGCGAACAGCCTGAATATGCCTTTAGCAGGCTTGTAGACGCAGCGCAAAAATTTAGGGAAACGCGATATGCCTATGGAATCCGCCAATTCAGTCAGCATAATATTATGAGGAAACGCGGCGGCGATACGATTGTCAGCCGCCGCGAGCGCCGCCGCCGCAACACCACCTTGACTGGAACCCATCACAATGACGGACATACCGAACCGTTCCAATGCAAACGTTACCGCGTCGCGCCCGTTTTGCACTATGTCGCTCAACGTATATTTTTTCTCGCCGCGAGGGCTTTTGCCGTGACCCACCGGGTGGACGCCGACAACATGAAACCCGTGCCCCGCGAACCCGCCAAGCAATGGCGCATAGAACAGGGGGTGAACCATTGTCGCCGGAATAAACACAATACTCGCATCCGCCTTGTCAGCTTGCCATACGGATAAAACTATGCTTGTTCCGGCGGATTCTATCGTATATTCGGAGTATCGTGTTGCCATCAAGACCGCACCGTCCTCATAGCCCGCATGGCGTTCAGAATAGCGATAACCGCCACGCCAACATCGCCGAACACGGCCCCCCACATCGTGGCGTAGCCCAACGCGCCCAGCGCAAGGATGACGCCCTTCACCGCCAACGCAAACACGATGTTCTGCATGACAATCATCCGCGTTTTCTTCGAGATACGGATTGCGTCGGCTATCTTCGACGGCTCGTCGGTCATCAGTACAACGTCGGCGGCTTCAATCGCCGCATCGGAGCCTACGCCGCCCATCGCGATGCCAACGTCTGCCCGCGCCAGAACCGGCGCGTCGTTGATACCGTCGCCGACAAACAGCAGCTTGCCCTTGCCGGGGGCAAACAGCTTTTCTAGCTGCTCTACCTTGTGTTGAGGTAAAAGTTCCGCGCAGACCATATCCAAGCCAAGTTCGCGCCCGATTTTCTCGCCAACGGCGTGGCTGTCGCCCGTAAGCATAGCAGTTTTTCTTACGCCGAGGGCTTTCAGTTCCGCTATGGCGTTTGCGCTGTCGGGCTTCACCTCGTCGGCGATGACGATATGCCCCGCGAATACGCCGTCCACCGCGAGATAGACGACCGTGCCGACCGTTTCCGGCTTCTCAAACGCTATACCCTCTAACAGCTTCGCGTTGCCCGCGTGTACAGTCTTGCCGCCGATTTGCGCGCGAACGCCGTGCCCCGCGACTTCCTCATAATCGACCGCGCCGCTGACCGGTTTGCCGTAGGCTTTCATAATCGACTGCGCGATCGGGTGGTTGGAGCCGGATTCCGCGCCTGCCGCGAGTTCCAGCAGTTCGTCCGCCGTGAACCCGTTTGCGGGGGCGATTTCCGTCACCGCGAACACGCCCTTTGTGAGCGTCCCCGTTTTATCGAACACAACCGTATCCACGTTATGGAGCGCGTCAAGGTAGTTGCTCCCCTTAACGAGAACACCATTGCGCGACGCGCCCCCGATGCCGCCGAAGAAACTGAGTGGAATTGAAATGACAAGCGCACAGGGGCAGGACACTACGAGGAATACCAAAGCGCGGTTCATCCACTCCGCCCAGCCAACCCCCAACGCGAGCGGGGGAACGACCGCCAGCGCGAGAGCCGCGAACACAACGGCGGGGGTATAATAGCGGGCGAACTTCGTGATGAAGTTTTCCACAGGGGCTTTCGCGCTGCTGGCGTTCTGCACAAGGTCAAGGATTTTGGACACCGTGGATTCGCCGAACAGCTTCTTAACCTCAATCGTAAGCAGACCGTTGTTGTTAATCGAGCCGGACAGCACTTCCGAGCCGGGTTCAACGTCGCGGGGGAGCGATTCGCCCGTCAGCGCGGACGTGTCGAGTGCGGAACGCCCCTCCGTCACCACGCCGTCCAGCGGAACCTTTTCACCGGGCCTCACGATGATAAAATCGCCGACCTTGACTTCTTCCGGCGAAACGCGTCTGGCCTCGTCGCCGATTTTGAGATTCGCGAAATCGGGGCGAATATCCATAAGCGTGGCAATCGACTTACGGCTTCTGCCAACGGCAAAGTCTTGGAACGCCTCGCCGACTTGGTAGAACAGCATAACCGCCACGCCCTCCGGGTACTCCCCGATGGCGAACGCGCCGATTGTGGCGATGCTCATTAAAAAGTTCTCGTCAAAAATTTGCCCTTTCGAGATGTTCTTTGCGGCGCGGAGAAGCACCCCGCCGCCTATCAGCAGGTAACTGACGAGAAACAGCGCAAGTTCAAGCCACTGATTCAGCTCTAATATCATACCAACGGCGAACAGGACAACGCCGGCGCCCATTCGTATTTTTTTGAGCGGCGGCTCGTGCTCCTCGGTTTCAGCCTTTCGCGCCGTTTCACGTTCCTCAAGCAGCGAAACTTTTACGTCGGGCTCAATCCGCGCAGCGATTTGAGTGATTTCCTTCAACAGCGCCGGAAAACGCGAATGATCGTCGGCGGTAAGCGTCAGTTTCTGCGCCATCATATCGACGGATGCGGACTTCACGCCCGCCAGTTTCGCTGCGCCGCGCTCAATCTTCGCGGCGCAGTTCGGGCAGCACAGCCCTTCGAGAATATAAGTCTGAGTCATAACAGTTACTCCTCTCTTAAATGAAAGATTGACAACATGTTCAACCGTTTGCACAAATTTTTTAACCCTCGCGGACGTGCAGCAAGCCTTGCTCAAAGACGTTACCAACGTGTTCATCATCAAGCGAATAATACACCACTTTGCCGTCTTTGCGGTTTTTGACAAGCCGCGTTTGCCGGAGTTGGCGTAACTGGTGAGAAATCGCCGATTTCGTCATGCCGAGCAGCACGGCGATGTCGCAGACACACATCTCGGAGTATTGCAGGGCGCAGAGTATCCTCACACGGGTAGAATCGCTGAACACCTTGAATAAGTCGGCCAAATCCGCTAAAATAGCTTCTTCGGGCATTTTTCCCCGAACTTCCGCGACCACTTCCTCGTGAATGGAGTCACAGTCGCAATGATCAAGCTCGGTATTCTGTGTCGCCATAGGCGCACCTCCAAACAATTGAACGGTTGAATAACTACGCAATTATTATATGACACCAAACTGAAGTTGTCAAGATGTTTTCGAAATAAAGGCAAAATTATAAATTTTCAAACTCTTACGCAAGCATATTTAGTATCGTTTGCTGTTTTGTACAAAGAACGGTGTGCTTTACATTTCCACAATAATCGGCAATATCATGGGGTTGCGCTTAATCTGCTCAAAGATGTAGCGGTGCAGCTCGTCCTTGATACGGTTCTTTATCTCCGTCCAGTCCGCGCTCTGTATGGTGGGGTAACTGGCCAGCACGCCGCACACGGCCTGCCGCACACCCTCTATCAATCCTTCGTTTTCGCGCACATACACAAACCCGCGCGATATGATATCCGGGCCGGATACCACCTTGCCGTTCTGCTTATCCGCGGCCAGCACCACGATGATCAGGCCATCCTGAGATAGGTGCTTACGGTCGCGCAGCACCACGTTACCCACATCCCCAATGCCAAGGCCATCTATCATCACGCTGCCTGTGGGCACAGATCCGGCAATGTGCAGGGTATCCTCACCCAACTCAATCACCTGGCCTATCTCGGGTATCACAATGTGTTCCCGGGATTGGCCCATGGCCTCGGCCAACTGCGCGTGGTGCCACAGCATGCGGTACTCCCCGTGCACAGGGATGAAGTAGCGGGGTTTGGTGAGGGCGTGTATCAGCTTTAGTTCCTCTTGGCAGGCGTGGCCGGATACGTGCACGTCGGCAATGGCCTCGTACACCACCTGCGCACCCACCCGGTAGAGTTGGTTGATCACGCGCGATACCAGCAACTCGTTGCCCGGTATGGGGTTGGCGGATACGATCACCAGGTCGCTCTGGCGGATTTGCAGCTTTTTGTGCTCGCTGTAGGCCATGCGCGTCAGGCCGGACATGGGCTCACCCTGGCTGCCGGTGGTGATGACCACCAACTCGTCGTCGTTGTAGCGATCCAGCACCTCGGCGCTGACCAGGTGGCCCTCGGGTATCTTCAGCTCACCTATCTGTATGGCCACACGCACGGTGTTGACCATGCTGCGGCCTATAAAGCATACCCGCCGCCCAAAGCGTACGGCCTCATCCACCACTTGCTGAATGCGGTGGATGTTGGATGCGAAGATGGCCACGATAATGCGCCCGTAAGCTGAGCGAAACAGGCTGTGAAAGGTTTCGCCTATCTTTTTTTCGCTCATGGTATAGCCGGGGCGCTCCACATTGGTGGATTCGGCCAGCAGCGCCAGCACGCCGCTGCTGCCCCAGGCGGCGAAGGTGTTCAGATCCGTCACCTCGCCGTCTATGGGGGTGTAGTCTATCTTAAAGTCACCCGTCACCATGACGGTGCCGACAGGGCAGGTGATGGCCAGCGCGCACGCCCCGGCGATGGAGTGGCTCACTTTGATAAACTGTACGGTAAACACGCCCAGCGTCACCACATCGCGCGGGCGCACTACCTGGCAGTGCACGCCGCCATCCATGCCGTATTCGCGCAGTTTGTTCTCTACCAAGGCCAGGGTCAGGCGCGTACCGTACAGGGGCGCCTGCACCTGGCGCAGCACATAGGGCAGCGCCCCGATGTGATCCTCATGCCCGTGGGTCAGAAAAAAGCCGCGCAGCCTATCCTTGTTTTCCACCAAGTACGCCACATCCGGGATTACCATGTCGATGCCCAGCATGTCCTCTTTGGGAAAGATCAGCCCGCAGTCTACGACGATAATATCGTCCTCATATTCAAAAACAGTGATGTTCTTGCCTATCTCGTCCACCCCGCCCAGCGGGATGATGCGCAGTTTGGATGTCGGCCCCACGTTTTTCCTCCTCTTCCACCCGTGCGGGTAACATAAAATAAATGCGCCCCCGCCTGTGTATGCGCTGGCGGCGCGCTCTCTATTGCATGATAGCACACATGCAGATTATAACAGGATATAGTATAACATAAAATGGGCCGAGTGACCAGTAGAAAATGACATTTTGGATGCAGAAAGGGAAGCTCGTTTTTTGTGGATTCTTGTTCAATGCGCGCGGGGCGCGCGCATTGGCGGTCTTTGCAACAATGTTTTCTTCTTGCGCGTTTGTATGGTATACTATCACAAGGCACCATGGCACATCGCGCTGCGGGAGAGGGTGAATCTATGCGCCCGGATTGGTACGAACCCTTGGCCGTGGCGGGGCAGTATTGGTTCGCTCTGCTGGCGGTGATCGTGGTATGGCGCGCCTTTCGCTGGCTGCGCGCGGATGCGCGCCTGCGCAAAAAGGTGTTGAAGGAGCTGCCGGATGCGGGCTATATCGGCACACTGAACGTGCTGGCCGGAGAGAGCCGCGATTTGGAGCCGGGGGAGGATATCCCCCTGCCGCCAGAGGGCGTGCTGGGCAGCGCCGCGGGCTGCGACGCCTGGGTGCCCCACCCCACGGTGTCGGCCAGGCACGCCTTTTTTCAGTGGGGGCCGGAGGGCCTGCGCCTGCGTCCCTGCCGGGATGAGCCCCTGGCCGTGGACGGGCGCCTGATCCCTGCCAATAGCGAGGCCATCCTGCGCCACGGCGCGCAGATAGAGATGGGTGCGGTGGTGTTGCAACTGCGCCTGTTTGCGGGGCTGGATGCGGCCGGCGCTATGACCCCGGATGGCGAGGCGTTGCTGCCCGCTAAAAAGAGAAAGCCCCGCCGCCGCAAGGCCAAGGCCCCGCGACAAAAGCAGGCCCCGGTATCCGCCGGTACCAAGCGGCAGAAGCCCGTGAATGACAAACCGCAAAAGCGCGTGCCGCCGACGGATGACAATCCGATTTACGGCAAGCAGAGGGATAGGTGAGAGCATGGCCCGCAGACGGCGCAACAAGAGCCCTATCCGGCTGCTGGTGGGCGCGATCGCCCTGTTTGAAGCCAGCGGCTTTGCGCTGATCGCCTGCCAAAGCCAGCCCATCAACCAAGAGGCCCTCATCCTGGCTGCGGCCATGCCCGCGCTGTGCTGGGTTTCCACCCTGTTCTTTCCGCGCTTTTTTCCGGTGGATCGCCTGCTGCTGGCGCTGACCAACTTTCTGTGCGGTGTGGGCATTCTCATCCTCTACAGCATGCTGCCGGATCGCGGCATGCGCCAGGCACAGTTCTACGCCCTTGGCTTGCTGGTGATGATGGTGTGCATTCTGCTGGTGCGCTGGATACGCAGTTGGCACGCGCTGTGCTGGCTGATGATCCCCGCCGGCATCGGCCTGCTGCTGGCGCCGGTGCTGTTTGGCAGCTGGCTCAACGGGGCTAAAAACTGGGTGGCCGTGCCATGGATAGGCTCCTTTCAGCCCTCGGAGGCTGTTAAGCTGATGCTGCTGGTGGTGCTGGCGCACTTTCTTTCCGCCCGGCGCACGCTGGGCCGCATGCTGCCCGCGCTGCTGTTTGTGGCCGGATGCCTGGGCATGCTGCTCTTGCAGCGGGATTTGGGCACCGCGCTGATGTACTACCTGACCGCACTGGCCATGTACTTCGTATCCACCAGCAATCTGCCCCTGACCATGCTGGGCCTTGGCGCGGGTGCGGGCGCGGCCTACGGCGGCTACCAGCTGTTTGGGCACGTGCGGGTGCGCGTGGCCATGTGGCGCAACCCCTGGTCGGATGCCTTTGACAAGGGCTTTCAAATCATCCAGGCATTGATGGCCATCGGCTCGGGCGGCCTGTTCGGTTTGGGTCTGGGCCTGGGCCAACCCAGGGTGATCCCCGCCTATTACACAGACTTTGTCTTCGCCGTCATCTGCGAGCAATTCGGCATCATTTTCGGGCTGTGCATCGTGTTGGTGTATATCGCGCTGATGGTGCGGGGCTTTAGTGTGGCGCTGCGCGCACGGCAATCCTTCTACGCGCTTTTGGCCTTCGGCTGCACGGTGATGCTGGGTACGCAGACCTTTGTCATCGTGGCTGGGGTGATCAAGATGATCCCCTTGACGGGCATCACCATGCCCTTTATCAGCTACGGCGGTACGTCCCTGCTATCCTGCATGGGGCTGATGGGGCTGCTGCAAGGCGTATCATCCCGCGTCAAAGAGGATACGGAGCAGGATGTGGCGATGGCCCAGGCCACGGAGGAAGCGCTATGAAGGAACTGCGGCGCAACATGCGCCTGATGCTGCTGGCACTGCTTGGGCTTTTTGTGCTGCTGGGGGCCTACTTTTGTTACTCTGTCTACTTCTTTGGTGGGCGCTGGTTCGCCAACCCCAACAACCCGCGCATATCCAGCCAAAAGCAGACAGTGCGCGCGGGTACGGTGACCGATAGGGAAGGCGTGGTGCTGGCCAGCACGGATGAGGACGGCACGCGCCGCTACAGCGCGGATACCGGGCTGCGCCGGGCGGTATCCCACGTGGTGGGCGACAGCAACGGCAAGGTGGGCGGCGGCGTGGAGACCTTTCACGCGCAGTACCTGCTGGGCTTTAAGGCCAGCGTGCTGGAGCGGATTTTGCAGGTCTTTCAAGATGGCCCGCGCCGGGGGGACGACATACAGCTGACGATAAACGCGCAACTGAACCGCTATATCGCCGATATTTTTCCGGATGGCCGGGCCGGGGCTGCGGTGGTGCTCAACTATGCCACCGGAGATGTGCTGGCCATGGTATCCAAGCCGGATTTTGACCCTGCGCACATCGGCCAGGTGCGCGCGGATGACGGGGATGGCCCTCTGTTCAACCGTGCCACCCAAGGCCTGTACCCGCCTGGCTCCACCTTTAAGATCGTCACCATGGCCGCCGCGCTGCGGGCGCTGCCCGGCGTGCAGGATCGCACCTTTTATTGCACCGGCGAGTTGCCGGTAGAGGCGACCGTCATCACCGAGGCCGGGTTGGTGGAACACGGGCAGGAGACCATGAAGCAAGCCTTTGCCAACAGCTGCAACACCGCTTTTGCCGCCCTGACGCTGGAGCTGGGTTACGAACAGATGGCGCGCGCCGCTACGGATTTTGGCGTGGGCGACAACTTTCTGTTTCGCGACCTGGTGGTGTACAACTCCAGCTACCCTACGGATGCGCGGGGGAACGATGACCTGGCTTGGTCTGGCATAGGCCAGGGGCGGGTGCTGTTGACGCCCCTGCACATGGCCATGATTGCGGGCAGCGTGGCTAACGGAGGTGTGATGATGGAGCCGCGCCTGCTGCAGAGCGTCACCGG
>JAITTS010000052.1 GCA_031286995.1 Oscillospiraceae bacterium | reverse complement strand
AAAGCCCTCCTGCCGGTGCTCCAGCGCGCCGGCGTAGGTCAGCTCATAGTCCTCCCAAATGCGATCCTGCAGTTGCTTGCGCTCGGCCTCCAGCCGGGCGATCTGCAGTTCGAAGCGGTGGTGGCGCTCCACATCGTCGGCCAGGCGCTGGCGCAGGCTGTCGAGCTCTTCTCCCTGGGCGCGCAGGCCGGCGTGGGCTTGCCCGCGCTCCAGGTTCAGCGCCGTCAGGGCGGCGTTGGCCCCCGCCAGGCGCGCGCCCAGGGCCGCCCATCGCGCCTCACCGGCGGCCAGATCATCACACAGGCCGGCGGCGCGCGCCGCCGCGGCCTGCGCTTGTGCTTGCCGCTGCGCTTGCTGCGCGGCCAGGGCCTGGCGCTCCGCCGCCAGGCGGCTGGCATCCCGCCGCAGGGCCTCTATCTCCCGCTCCAGCGTGGCGAAAGCCACACGCTTGGCGGTGGCGGCCTCGCGCACCGCATCCAACGCGGCCCGGGCCCGGGTCAAATCCGCCTGCAGGGCCTGGGTTTGGCGCTGCATGGTCTCGGTATCCTGGGCTGCGCTGTTCTGGTCGCCGCCCAGCTCTGCCAGCTGTGCGTCAATATCCCGCAGGTTGTCGGTCATCTGCTCGCAGGCCAGACGCTGCTGCTGCGCGCGCTGGCCGTGGGCCTGCCACTCATCCCGCGCGCGGGCCAGGCGCTCGCCCTCACGCGCCACGGCAATCTCCTCTTGGTGCAGGGCGGCGTACAGCTCGGCGCGGCGGCGTTTATCCCCCGCGCGGGCGGACTCCAGCGCGGCCAGATCCGCCTTGGCCTTTTCAATGGTTCGCGCCAACTCGGCCAAGGCCGCATCCTGCTCGGCAATCTCCCGCTCTCTGGATAGCAGGCTGGTATCGCGGGATTGCAGGCTACCGCCGGTCATGGATCCGCCTGCGTGCATCACATCGCCCTCCAGCGTCACCAGACGAAAGGCGTGCCTGCCCCGGCGCATGATATCAATGCCTACATCCAGGTTCTCCGCGATGACGGTGCGGCCCAGCAGGTTCTCTACAATATCCCGGTACATGGGGTCGTAGGCCACCAGATCGCTGGCCACGCCCAAACAGCCGGGTACAGCCAGCAGCGCGCGCTCTTCGGCGCCCATGGTGCGGCCCTTGACGGAGGTGAGGGGCAGAAAGGTGGCGCGGCCGTAGCGCTTTTCACGCAGGTAGCCGATCATGCGCTTGGCCACATACTCATCCTGCACCACCACGTGCTGCAGGGCCGCGCCCAGCACGGCCTCCACGGCACGCTCCAAATCCTTGGGCACGCGCAACAGGGTGGCCACAACGCCGTGCACGCCGCTCTCAGCGCCCTTAGCGTGCAGCAGTACCTGTTTGACCGCGTGCTGGTAGCCCTGGTAATCGCGCTCCATCTCCCGCAGCATGCGCAGGCGGGATGCGAGGGCCTGCTGCCTGCCGCTCTGCTCGGCCAGGCCTGCGGATAGAGCCTGGGCGCGCTGGGCGTCGGCCCGCACCTGCTCATCCAGCGCCTCGGCCTGGGTCTGCAGCACCCGCATCTGTTCGGCCACATCCCGGCTGGCCTGTTCCGCCCCGGCCAGGGCCTGCGCCAGACGCTCGGCCTGTGCATCCAGATCCGGCTCGGCGGCGTGCGCCTCCTGCAGACGCTTTTCCAGCGCCTGGCGCATGGTGGCCAGCCGGGTCTGCTGGGCGCGCACATCCGATTGCCGGTTCATGGCCGCGATGATACGGGCCTTGTGTTCCTCCAGCGCCGCCTCGCTCGCCTCGCTCTGCCGCGCCAGGCCGGTCACCTGGGCCTCGGCCTCATCCCAGGCCGCGCGCTGGGCATCCAGGGTATTCTGCTGGCCCGTCTGATCCCCCGCCGAACCGGCCAGCGCCTGTTCCAGCGCGGCCAGGCGTTCCGCCGTCTCCCGCCCCTCCTGGGTCAGGCGCGCTTCCTCTTGCCGCTGGTGGGCCAGATCCGCCCGCAGCACGTTGTTCTCGCCCTCACAAACCTCCTGGGCGCGGGTGGCATCCAGCACCTGCTCGTGCGCGGCGGTGATGCGCTTATCCAGCGCGGCGAGAGTTTCCTCCATGGCGATGCGCTTTTGCGCGCCATCCTGTTCTTTCGCCTCGCCCTGGCTGATGGCCTGGGCCAGGGCATCCAGGCTTTCGGTAGCCTTCGCAATGCGCTCGGCGTAGCGATCGCTACGCACCAAAAAGGCGTTCAGTTCCAGCCCGCGCAGGGCCTCGCGCAGGGCCAGAAAGCGCCGGGCGGTCTCGCTTTGCCGCATCAGGGGCTCCAGTTGGTTGGCCAGCTCGTCAATGATATCCTGCACCCGCAGCAGGTTCTGACGGGTGTTCTCCATGCGGCGCTCGGCTTCTTCCTTGCGCGCCTTGTATTTGACGATGCCCGCCGCTTCCTCAAACACCTGGCGACGATCCTCGCCTTTGGCGGAGAGAATTTCGTCAATACGCCCCTGGCTGACGAGCGAATACCCGTCGCGCCCGATGCCCGTATCGCGAAACAGATCCACAATATCCTTCAGGCGGCAGGCTGTCTTGTTGAGGGCGTACTCGCTCTCGCCGCTGCGGTAGACGCGGCGGGTCACCTGCACCTCGCTGAAGGCCACGGGCAGAGTCTGATCCACGTTGTCAAAGACCAGGGTCACCTCGCAATAGCCCAGCCGCTTGCGGGTCTGGGTGCCGTTGAAGATGATATCCTCCATCTTGCCGCCGCGCAGGCTGCGGGCGCTCTGCTCGCCCAGCACCCAGCGCACCGCGTCGGATATATTCGATTTGCCGCTGCCATTGGGGCCTACGATGCCTGTAATCCCCTGGTCGAACACCAACTCAGTGCGGTCGGCAAAGGATTTAAAGCCGTAGATCTCCAGTTTTTTTAAGCGCAAAGTGCAACTCCTTTACCCCTGTGATGTATCCAGCGCGGCCAGCGCCTGCTGGGCGGCTTGCTGCTCGGCCTGTTTTTTGCTGGCCCCGCTGCCCTGGCCGCAGGGCTGCCCATCCAGCAGTGCCTGGGCAGTGAACACCCGGGCGTGGGGCGGGCCTTGCTCCCCCACGATGAGGTAGCTGGGCGCGGGCCGGCCCTGCGCCTGCAGGCGCTCTTGCAGGGTGGTCTTGGCATCCACGGGCTGATCCCCGCCCGGGTCGTAGCGGCCCAGGGCTTGATCCACCAGGGCGGTTGCCGCATCCAGCCCGCCATCCAGGTAGGCGGCGGCGATCACCGCCTCCATGGCGTCGGCCAGGATGGATGGCTTATCCCTGCCGCCGGTGGCGCTCTCCCCGTGATCCAGACGCAGCGCCCCGCCCAAGCCAAAGCGGCGCGCCGCCCGGCACAGCGATGCCTCGCACACCAGCGCGGCCCGGCGACGGCTCAGTTGGCCCTCCGGCAAATTTGGATACAGATCGTAGAGCCTGCGGCTGACGCACAGCTGCAGCACCGCGTCGCCCAGGTACTCCAGCCGCTGGTTATCCGCGCCGCCGTGCTGGGCCGCGTAGGATGGATGCGTGAGCGCCTGCAGCAGCAGCGCGGGGTTGCCGAAGCGATAGCCCAGCACCCGCTCCACCGCGGCGAGCCCAAGCCGGTCATCCACCGTACGCCCTCCCTCCTTCACACGGACAAGACGATGCGGCCAGCATGCCACTGGCCGCACCTTTTGTACCGGTGATCGCTACTTCTGCTGCTTTTTCTCGATGTAATCGGCCAGGTCGCCCACGGTTTTGACGGTGAGCAGCGCGTCATCCTCCATCAGCACATCAAAGGCTTCCTCCAGATCCATCACCAGCATCATCACGTTGGCGGAATCTGCGCGCAGATCCTCCAGCAGCCGGGCCTCGGGCCGGACAGCATCCGGCGATACCTTGAACTGCCTGATCACCAGTTCTGCCACTTTGTCGTACACCATCGTTATCATCCTCCTCTTATGCGTCGGGCTGCGCGGGGCCTTGCGCCAACTCGCGCACGCCCTCGCGGATGCACCGCACCACCTGGTTTTCCACCATGATCCGCGCCTGACGGATGGCGCAGAACATGGCTCGTGCGTTCGAATTACCGTGGGCCTTTACCAGCACACCCTCCACGCCCAGCAAGGGCGCGCCCCCCGCCTCCGTGGCATCCATGGTGGCCTTGATGCGGCGGAACACCGGTTTTGCCAGCACCCCCGCCACCTTGCCCGGCAAGGAAGACATGAGCCCATCCTTGATGAGGGCAAAGAGCGTCTTGGCCATGCCCTCCATAAACTTGAGCACCACGTTGCCCACGTAGCCGTCTGTCACAAGTACGTCGGCCACGCCCTCGGGCAGATCCCGCGCCTCTACATTGCCGATGAAGCGGAAGGGTTGGCCCGCGCTGAGCAGGGCGTGCGCCCTTTTGGCCAGGTCGTTGCCCTTCTCTTCCTCCGTGCCGATGTTGATGAGCGCCACCTGCGGATCTGGCACGCCCACCACCTTTTGCATGTACACCGAGCCCATCAGGGCGAACTGTACCAGCCACTCGGGCTGGCAATCCACATTGGCCCCGGTATCCACCAGCAGGGATGGCCCGGCGCGCATGGGCAACTGCGCGGCCAGCACGGGCCTGTCGATGCCCTCAATGCGCCCCACCCGGAACATACCCCCGGCCAGCACCGCGCCGGTGGAACCGGCGGATACCAGCGCGTCGGCTTCGCCCGCGCGCACCATCAGCATGCCTTCCACCAGGGATGAGTGGGGCTTGCGCCGCACGGCCATCACCGGCGCTTCGTGCATGCCGATGACATCCGGGGCGTGAAAGACCTGCAGCCTGCCGGCCACATCCGCATGCTCGCCCAAGCAAGCGCGGATATCCGCCTCGCGCCCGGTCAGACAAATCCTTAAATCCGGATAGGCCCGCAACGCCGCCAGCGCGCCTTGCACGTTGGCCTCTGGCGCATTGTCGCCGCCCATAGCATCCACCACTATCCGCATGCACTCACCCCAATGTGCGCGAAGGCGCGCGTTTTCCCTGTGTATTGTAACAAAGATGGGCAGGGATTGCAAGACGCCGGGCAGCGTGGCCATCGCCGGCGGCAGGCTCAATGATGTGAAACTTCGTGCGCGGTCTTTTCAAAGATGCGGGGACTCTCTCGCAAAACTTTGGACAACCAACCGAACTGTTTGTATACTAGCAGGCGCTATCGGGTGTAATTTAATCCATTCTAAACACAACTTCCAGCTTTGGCTGCGCACCTGTCACCGGATCCATTTCCAGATCCAGAACATCCTGCATAGATTGGTTCCACCTTGCGACAACCTCACTCTGTGCCTGCACTTGTTCGGCATAAGCGACGCCCTTATCGCACTCATAATACCCAAACAGCTCATTGTCGGTGCAGAATATTGTGTAGTTGCGGATACCCGCCTTTTGAAGAATATTCAGCATCTCCGGCCATATTGCATGATGGCGGCGGATGTATTCTTCTTTGCATCCTTGCCGGATTTGCCCCTTCCACGCCATTCGTTCCATTTGCGCCCTCCTCCTGTTGTCCATACATGCATCCCGGCGGTGATCCTCGCCCGCCAAAGCCCCTCTTGCGTTGCTACATTATAGCAACAAGCAAATATCATACACAAGTATTATCTTGCGCAACATCTTCGTACCCCATAAGGACACGCAAGATGTGTTATAGATGTCATCTTTAATACAATTTCAGTTCTTTGCACCCCAAAGATACACGACCTGTTTTATGTCAGTTCTCCGTAGGTCGGCCTTCCACCTTTTTTATGCGGCTGACCGGAGACCAGTCGCTAATCGGGTTAGACCGCAAAAATAGCTCCGTCAATCTCTTTAATTTGCTCAACGGACTAATGTCTCTGATTTGATTATTGTCCAAATACAAAACCTGCAAACGTGTTAACTGACTCAGTGAGCTAACATCGCTGATTCGGCTACCACTCAAATGCAACGTCTCCAAACGTGTTAACTGACTCAGTGCACTGATGTCGCTGATTTGATTTCGACCCAAATACAACGTTTTCAAATACGTCAACTGCCTTAGCGCACTGATGTCGGTGATTTGATTGCTCTCTAACCACAACCCTGTCAAGCGCCTCAACCGACTCAGCACGCTAATGTCTCTGATTTGGTTTGCACTCAAACCCAACCAGTCCAAATGTGTTAACTGACTCAGTGCGCTGATGTCGCTGATTTGGTTTGCAATCAAATCCAACGACTCCAAATGTGTTAACTGACTCAGCACGCTAATGTCTCTGATTTGATTACTGTCCAAATCCAAAGCCCACAAACGTGTTAACTGACTCAGTGCGCTGATGTCGCTGATTTGATTTCGCTCCAAACGCAACACCAGCAAATTCGTTAACTCACTCAGTGCGCTGATGCCGCTGATTTGATTTCGATTCAAATACAAAGCCTGCAAACGTGTTAACTGACTTAGCGCGCTGATGTCGCTGATTTGGTTATCGTACAAATCCAAAGCCCACAAACGTGTTAACTGGCTCAGCGCACTGATGTCGCTGATTTGATTGCCACTTAACCATAACTCTGTCAAGCGCGTCAACCGACTCAGCACGCTAATGTCGCTGATTTGATTGTCTGACAAATATAGCTTTTTCAAGTTGGTCATATATTGCAATGGTTCAATATCAGCGTTGCTTAGTTCCTTCCCTGTCAAATCAATCACTGTCAAGTTTGTACGGTATTGCTGATCTTTGATCGTTATTTTTGCTGGTCGTTCCGGCACCAGGTTTGGTGTAGGCATGAGTGCCGGAGTGAACCCAGGAGTAGGCGTCGGCGGAAGCGTCTGTGCAGATGTCAGCGCGGGTGTCGGATCAGGCGTTGGTGCGGGCGTCAGCGCGGATGTTGGCACAGACGTCGGTACAAGCGTCGGCGCAGGTGTCGGGTCAGGCGTTGGTGCGGGCGTCAGTGCAGGTGTCGGGTCAGGCGTCGGTACAAGCGTCGGCACGGGTGTTGGCACAGACGTCGGTACAGACGTCGAGGCAGATGCCGGCGCAGACGTCGGTACAGGCGTCGGGGCAGACGTCGGTACAGGCGTCGGGGCAGATGTCGGTACAGGTGTCGGGGCAGATGTCGGGGCAGATGTCGGTACAGACGTCGGCACAGGTGTTGACGCAACGCGTGGGTCAGGCGTTGATGTAGGCGCCGATCCAGATGTTGGCCAGGGCACGCTTTTCTCTTTATCCAAATAGAACAAGGCATAGTTCGTTTTAATGCGCTCTCCTGGTTTAGCTGTTTTATCTGGAATTTTTATATCCATTCTTGAAGTATAGATGCATACGTCGGGTCCTTGCGGAATAGTAAAAATGAACATGTCTTTCTCCACAAATACACCATTGATTATTCGTGGCACTAATTCCTGCTCCTTGAGTTCGGGTAAAGGGGGATTAGAAAGTCTCCAACTGATTAAGGGAGGTACTGCTACGACTATTATTGGAACTATTATTTTGACCATCATTTTCTTGAAGCTTTTCCTGATTTTCTTCACAGAAACAGTAGGTATGCCTGAGCCTTGTGGGCTGCTGCACTCTTCTCGTTTATCAAGAGCCTTATTACTTTTTTGGATCGTTCTATTAGATTTAGATGGTTTATCATCTTTTGAAGGTATTTGAGCCGAAGGAGGATGATACATAATTAAACATCAACTTTCGTGCAAACTATAATCTAAATATTACCACAATGAATACTGATGGACAAGCGCTTCAGCATCAAAAACAGTTTATTAAGCAGATAATTCTTTTACTTTAGATATCGAACCTGTTTTTCAATGAGGAAACTGATCCTTTGGTTTCCATGCACATCTTGAGGCACGCCAGTTACACTACCGCCGCCCAAGTTTACACTCACATAGACAGTCGACGCCTCATGTCAGTGTCGAAAAAATTCAGTATCATAAAAAATAAAAGTTGCCGCCGTCCTAATATTAAT
>JAITTS010000035.1 GCA_031286995.1 Oscillospiraceae bacterium | reverse complement strand
ACTGGCGGTGGCTCGACCACACGCTACAGTTCGGATTTGTCCGGCTACCGCTCCATGTTCGCACTCTCCACGCCCGGCATCACTGCGATAACAGAGGATAGCAGCACCTCGTTGAGGCTGACCTGGAAGCCGATCGGCAACGCCGAGAGTTACGAGGTGTACCGTTCGGATTCGCAGACCGGCACGTACACCAAAGTGGCAACCGTGGCCGGTACCACCGCCGTGGTTGCCGTAGACAGCGGCAGTGTCAACTACTTCAAGGTGCGCGGTATGTGCGCGCGCAACGGGGTCACTTACGGCGGGCCGTTCAGCGCATCCGTGTTCTGCAGCGCCGGGGTGCCGCGTGTCGTAATGGGGCCGTCCACGGTGATCAGCAGCGCAGCCATCCAACTGAGCTGGACTGCTATCCCGCAGGTGACCGGTTATCAAATATACCGCAGCAACACGCCGGATGGCACCTATGACTACAAGGGCGTGACGGGGATCACCACTTGGACGGATACCGCCATCTACTTCGGCCAGATCAACTACTACAAGGTTCGCGCCTATAAGGATACGCCCAGCGGCCGGAAATTTGGCGACTTTTCGGCTTACAGGTCGTGCTTTGGCCTCTCTACACCAACCATCACGGGCGTGACCGCCGGTTCGTCTTCTACGACCATTACCTGGCGAACGGTCATGAACGCCACCGGATACTATATCTACGGTTGCGGCACGAGGGATGGCATCTACGAACGGATAGGATCATCCAGCGGTTCGACCTATTTGCTTACCACCGGATATACTTTCTTCAAACTGCGCGCCTACTACACCAGTCCGGCGGGCGTCGTCTATGTAGGTCCCTTCAGCCAGGCCATGTCGCTGCCGGTGGCGGCTGTCAAATACCGCGCGCTGGTCATTGGCCAAGGGGCTTACACGCAAGCGAATCCACTTTACGGTACGATACATGACGCCGCAGGCATGAAGAATATGATGAACCGGCTCTCCGGCACAAAATACACCGTCACCCACAAGACCAACCTGACCGGCAGTGCGATTCTGTCATCGATCAGTTCTGCCTTTAGCGGCGCCAACGCGAACGATGTTTCGCTGTTCTTCTATAGCGGGCACGGCGCCGACACCGGCGCTTTGGTCGGTGTAGCCTCAGACCTGGTGTCACCTTCGCAATTGCGCAGCAAGCTGGATACCATACCCGGCAAAAAGATCGTCATCGTCGATGCGTGCCACAGCGGTAACATGATTGGCAAGAGCAACAAATCCGCTGAGCAGATCAGTAAAGAATTTACAGATACTTTCATTAACGCCTTCTCGGGTGGTAACCGGGCCAATTTGGCGGCATCTAACTACTACGTGATAACGGCGGCGCATTCCTCCGAACTCAGCGTCGAAACCGAACTCACTTCCAATGGTTCCTCTAAGAGGGTTGGCGTCTTTGCCTATAACGTGGCGCTGGGTTGTGGATACAATTATGTCAGCGACCGGGCGAGTTCGTACGCGGCGGATACCAACAATGACCGCGCACTGACCCTTCATGAAGTGTATACCTACGCTTATTCCGCTGCGCAGCGGATAAATGCCGGTCAGCATGCGCAGGTGTACCCGACCAACTCTTCCTTCAAGCTGTTCGGTTATTGATCCGCGAATAGCTCTATACCTCCAAATATAAGCGATATGGCTCACAGCGTATCCATCCTTGGGGCAGACGGTTTTACCGCTTGTCCCAAGGATGGTTTTG
Organism: Oscillospiraceae bacterium; assembly: GCA_031286995.1. Lineage (GTDB taxonomy): Bacteria > Bacillota > Clostridia > Christensenellales > Aristaeellaceae > JAITTS01. Next base: position 10,725 of record JAITTS010000035.1, on the reverse strand, counting down.
TTGTAAGGCATGGTTCGCCTGGCGAACCAATGTAAAAACAGAATAGGCATACCAGGCGAGCCTTTATGTTGCCAGGAATTGTTCATGCCGTGCGTCGGACATTGATGGAACAAATGCCCTGTTGATAGCGTACCGTACGCCCTTAAGGGCTCAGTACAGGCCGATAGAACGCCATCTGTGTTACAAAAATTTTGTTAAAGTATTGCATTTCTGTTGCGAATGAAGTAATATACTACCTACAGGCTACCTCTTTGTATAGCGTTGCCGCGCCATATGGCGTTGGCGAACAAAGCGAACGAGCAGAGCAAGTAGGAGGGAAACAACATGAAGTTCGGTAACAATCATAAAAGGGCACTATGCTGCGTATTGCTGTGCGTTGTGCTGCTGCTTGGCGGCGGCACGATAGACCTTTCTTTCGCAGAAGAAATACCTGCGCCTACAGAGGCATCCACCACCGAGGCGCCTACAGAAGCCCCGGCCACAGCCGCGCCTACGGAGGCCCCGGCTACGGATGCCCCCGCTACAGAGGCGCCTACGGAAGCCCCGGCCACAGCCATGCCTACGGAGAACCCGGCTACAGAGACGCCCGCTACGGAGGCGCCTACGGAAGTTTCGGAGCCCGCCGTGCCCACGGAGGCCCCCGCTACAGAACCGCCTGCTACCGCTGCCCCCACCGAAACCCCGGCCCCTAAAGCCATCAGTTTGAATAGCCCTGTCATGGGTCTTGCGACGGTAATAAGCAGCGGCGTGATAAGGCTGACTTGGTCCGCCGTACCCGGCGCCCAGTGGTACAGAGTACAAAGAGAAAAGTTGGGCCTGCCTGGTCAGTGGGAGGATATTGGTATACCCACAGGCACTGTTTTTGATGCGCCTTGCCATTTCGGGGCTGTTACCAAGTATCAAGTTATCGCGTGCGCCAGGCAAGGCCTAGTTGAATACTATAGTGCTCCATCAGGATGGCGTACTTCCTTTGGTCTTTCTACTCCTGGTATCAAGAGCATTGAATCTGTGGATGTGACGGGTGTAAAGTTTACATGGACAGGTGTGGCCAATGCGGATGGTTATTATTTGAGCTATAGCGAACAACCCAACGCGTCTCACACCCCCGCCAACCGTTTTAAGGATGTGACACCCGGGAGCGCTACCACCGTTACACAGTATTCGATGTTTTCTACCGGAAAGACCTATTACTTCAGAATTCAGGCGTATAACACGAGCCAGAATCCAGGCGTGACTTATGTAGGCCCGCTGAGCATGGCTATTCCGTTCACCCGCACTGTGCCCAAGGCTGCGCTGATAAGCGTGGACGCATTGACGGATACCCAGGTGCGGCTCAATTGGAATGAGGTGCTCGGCGCCGGGGGCTACAACATCTATCGCTCAACCAGCGCCAGCACAGTGCCCGGCGCCCGTATCGCTACGATTAGCGGCGGCAGCACCCTGACAGCGACCGCAGCCATGGTAAAAGGCTCTATAAATTATTACCGTGTTTGCGGGTACAGCTACTATAACGGCAAAATGCTTGAAGGCCCGCTCTCTAATGTGATAAGCATTTTCCCGCTGACTGCCCCAACCCTTACGGATGTGCATTACTCCAGTGGGAGCAGCGTGTTCTTAAGCTGGAAACTTGTAGACGGCGCGACTGATTACGAAGTTGAACGCAAGCGCCACAGCGCCGATACCGTCCCTACAACCATCCTCACCCCCGGTGGCCACAAAATGACATGGGGCTGGCTTGAGGATACTACGCCCAACATAGCTGGGGAGAGCCACTGGTACCGCGTAAGAGCCGTTTGGGAAGAGGGGAGCAGCTCAAGCAAGGGGCCCTGGTCGTCTTGGCAGAAGGCAAAGGTTGCTGCGCCGACGCTAACCAGCGTTGTTGGCCAAAGGACGGGTATTACTTTAACCTGGAAAGCAAACGCCGGCGGCACTGCCATTGATGCGTTTAGAATCGAGCGCTCCCTTGATCCCAACAGTGGATGGGCAGAACTCTCCCCGGCCCCTGCTATCACATCCTCGGGGTCAGGCGTCTATACCTGTACAGATGATCCGCCGCTCACTAGTACAACCTATTACTATCGCGTTCGCGCCGTTCATTTTGACAACAGCAGCAGCAGTTTGTCGGCCGCGTGCGTAGACAGCGATCCTTCCAATATTGCCGGAGGGATGAAGGTGGTATTTGATGCGCCATCCCTAGACTACTGTCGCCCGTATCAAACGAGCGGTGTGAACCTTTCTTGGTCATCGGTGTCGGGAAATCCGGATGGCTTTGCGGTTGAGCGCCGCGCCGAAAACGGGGTATTCACCCATGTAGCCTATATAGAAAACGGCACGAGTATGTACGATAGCGATTTAGCCCCGGGCGTCTATGAATACAGAGTCCGCGCTTATCGGATAGTCGGCGGCATGAAGCAGTATGGGGCCTATTCCAATGTGGGGCAGGTCGCCATTTTGGCGGCGCCGGTGGTCACCGGCCATTACGTCTACATGAACCAGACACAGGCCCGCATGGGCTGGACAATAACGGATCCGGCAAAAAAAGTCGCGGGCTATATACTCTATAGCTCCAACGGCACCAGCACCGACTACGACACGGGCACCAATCTTGGCCTAAACGCAGGCCGTCCCGCTACGAATGGGTGGTCTCGAGCGTATACGGTGAACGGACTGGCGGCCAACAAGACATATTACTTCCGTGTGGCTGCATTCCAGGCTATTGATGGGTTGAACTATGTTGGCAAGCTCTCCGAGCCGTTCCAAGTGACCACTTCGGCGCGCGCCTCCCTAGCGCCTTTACAGAGCAATGCCGCCACCACCACTTACCCGCCCAATATGGCCGGCACGGCATGGTCATACAGCATCCCTGGCGCATACCGCTTGGTGCTCACTTTCTCGGCCGACACAAAGTTTGAAAGAGACTTCGACTATATCGAAATCTATACCCGCAGCGGCGCGCTGGTCGGTCGCTACACAGGTACGGCGCTTGCGGGCGCAACCGTCGGGGTGCTGGGTGACTCGTTCACCATCAGGATGTGGTCGGATCGAGACGTTCAATACCGTGGCTTTAAGGTGAACGATGTGACCGCCTACGTTGGAGCGACAGACGACTGATTATTCTAAAGAGAGAAAGGGACGGACTCATTGGCCGCGTGTCAATGAGTCCGTCCCTTGGCTTTTAAGGCAGGTTCCGCCTGCTCGCACCGTTAAAGCAGAAGACGGTCTATTTTCTGTATCCTCCCCCACAACCGGGCCAGGTACGCATCAGGCAAACAATGCACCGTCATCCCCTCATCTCTCTCTTCGTCTTTAGCAGAAGCATCCATCATCCTGCGCCTCCGGCGGCGGCAGCACGTCCTCCACCACATCGTCCATGAGGGCCAGCACGTACATCTTGCCCTTGGATGCGCGCTGCTCAATGAGCACATCATCCGTGAACAGGGGTGTGCGCGCGCCGCTCTTTTGGCGCACCTGCAACGTGTAAGGCATTTTAACGGCACAGGCCGCGGCCACGCAGGAACCGTTGGAACCGTTTTTGTTAAACGTAAAGACCTTTAGGCCCTTGCCGTTGCGGTTCTGCAGATCAAAATCCACCATCAACACGCGCTTGGCGTAACCCCGGTCGCTGATGACGAGCACCTCACCCTCCGGCGTCACCTGGCCGCACCAGCACAGGCTGTCGCCCCGATCCAGCTGCATGCCCTTGACGCCGCCGGTGACGCGGCCCGTAGCGGGCACACCCTCCAGCGAGAAGTGGATGGACATGCCCTGGCGGCTGATACAGAGCAGCGTGTGATCAGCCTTGGCCCAAGCCACATAGCGCAACGCATCCCCCGCCCGCAGGGAGATGGCGGCGTATTTTTGCTTGCGCACCGCATACTCCGCCCCTGCCGTGCGCTTGACCATACCGCCCGCTGTGACAAACAGCAAATCGCCGCTCGCCGCCTCCATACCCCCTTGGGGCAGGCAGAGCATTTGCACCGGGCTCTCGCCATCCTCCAGCCCGGCCAGCAGGCCGCTCAGCAGCAGGCCGCGATCCTTGGGGCGGTTGGTCTCGGGTATCTGCCCGACGCCAAGGGTGTAACAATTGCCCTTATCGGTAAAGAAGTACAGCGTGTGATCCGTCATGGCCTGAAAGCGGCAGGCCTCCTCTTCCTTCTCGTCATCCGGCGGGGGCAGCTTTTCGTAGGCCTTGGGCCACATGCGGCGCAGGTACCCGCCGCGCGTAAAGACGACAACCGCCTCTTCGGCCACGGGCTTGTCATCCACCTCGGGCAGGTCGTCCGTCTCCTGCGAGATGAGCTGGGTGCGCCGGGCATCCGCATAGCGGCCGCGGATATCCGCCAGTTCGCCCTTGATGACCGCCAGCAGCTTTTTTTCGCTGGCCAGTATCGCCTGCAGCGCGGCGATGCGCTTCACAATCTCCGCATACTCCTGCCGCAGGGCCACGATCTCCAGGCCGGTCAGGCGCTGCAGGCGCAGATCCAGTATGGCCTGGGCCTGTATTTCCGTCAGGCTGAAGCGCTGCACCAACCCTTCGCGGGCCTCCTTGGCGTTCTTGCTGGCACGAATGAGCGCCAGCACCGCATCCAGGTTATCCACCGCCACCATCAGCCCTGCCAACACGTGCTGGCGGGCCTTGGCCTGATCCAGATCGTAGGCGGTACGGGCGGTGACCACGCGCTTCTGGTGGTCTATGTAGTGGGCAATAGCCTCCTTCAAGCCCAGTTGTACAGGCTTACCATTGGCAATGGCCACCATGTTGACGCCGAAGGTCACCTGCAGATCCGAATACTTGTAGAGCGCGGCCAACACCTTTTGGGCGTCCACATCCCGCTTCAGCTCAATGACGGCGCGCATGCCCGTACGGTCGGATTCATCCCGTATGTCGTAAATGCCCCCCAACATGGTCTTCTTCTCTTCGCTCAGCTGCAAAATCTTGGCCAGCAAGGCGGCTTTGGATACCTGGTAGGGCATTTCGCTGACGACCAGCAGCGTGCGGCCCGAGGGGCCGCTCTCCACATCCACCTTGGCGCGCAGCAACAGGCGCCCCCGCCCGGTGGCGTAGGCTTGGGCGATATCCGGGCTGTTCACCAGCTGCCCGCCTGTGGGAAAATCCGGCGCGGGCAGGCGCCGCATCAGCCCTGCCACGTCGATAGCCGGGTCATCTATCTGCGCCAGCACTGCGTCGATGGTCTCGCCCAGGTTGTGGGGCGGTATGTTGGTAGCCAAGCCCACCGCAATGCCCGAAGCGCCGTTGACCAGCAGGTTGGGATAGCGGGCGGGCAGCATATCCGGCTCCTTGAGCGTATCATCAAAGTTGAGGCGAAAGGGCACGGTATCCTTTTCAATATCCCGCAGCATCTCGGTGGCCAAAGGGGCCATGCGGGCCTCTGTGTAGCGCATAGCCGCGGCGCTATCCCCGTCGATGGAGCCGAAGTTGCCGTGGCCATCCACCAGCATGCCCCGCATGGCAAAGGGTTGGGCCATGCGCACCATGGCATCGTACACTGATGTGTCGCCATGGGGGTGGTACTTGCCCAGGCAATCGCCCACGATGCGGGCGCACTTGCGGTGGGGCTTATCCGGCTGCATGGCCAGCTCGTGCATGGCGTAGAGAATGCGGCGCTGCACGGGCTTTAAACCATCCTCTACCCTAGGCAGAGCGCGCTCCAAGATCACGTGCTCCGCATAGGGCATCATGGATTGGTGCATCACATCCTCCATGGGCGTCTGCACCACAATTTCGTTGGGGATGATGGGGCGCTCATCCTCGCCCCGCTTTTTGGCAGGCATGCTTACGCCCCCCCTTCCTGGCCCATAAAGGTATCCGGCTTATTAAAGTTGGCATAGGTGTTGATGTAATCGCGCCTGGGCTCCACCTTGTCGCCCATCAGAATGGTCACCAGGCGCTCCGCCTCCGTGGCATCCTCAATGGTGACCCGCACCAGCTTACGATGTGCCGGGCTCATGGTGGTCTGCCAAAGCTGCTCCGCATCCATCTCGCCCAAACCTTTGTAGCGCTGGATGGTGTACCCCTTGCCCGTGCCGCCGTGAGTGAGACGCTTTAGCTCCCTGTCATCGTAGGCGTACTGCTCATCGTTGCCCCGCTTCACCCGGTAGAGGGGCGGGGTACCGATGTACACGTGGCCGTGGGTCACCAGCTCGCGCATGTAGCGGTAAAAGAAGGTGAGCAGAATAGCGCGGATGTGCGCCCCATCCTGATCCGCATCCGAAAGGATGATCACCTTGTGATACTTCAACGAATCCAAGGTGAAATCCTCATCAATGCCCGTGCCCAGCGCGGTGATGATGGATCGGAACTCCTCGTTGGCGAGCACCTGGTCGATGCGCTTCTTCTCTGCGTTGAGGGGCTTGCCGCGCAGCGGCAAAATGGCCTGAAACCGGCGATCGCGCCCCTGCTTGGCAGAGCCGCCTGCGGAGTCGCCCTCCACGATGAACAGCTCGTTCTCCTGCGGGCGGCGGCCCGTACAGCTGGATAGCTTGCCCACCAGGGGCGCGGCATCCAGCTCGTTTTTGGCCCGCGCCACCTCGCGGGCCTTGCGGGCGGCCTCGCGCACCTTGGCGGCGCGCACAGCCTTTTCCACAACACGCTGGGCCAGGTCTTGGTTCTTCAGATCCTCCAGAAAGGCGGTCAACTTTTCAGCCACAATGGCCTCCACCGCGGGGCGCACCTCCGTATTGCCCAGGCGGCCCTTGGTCTGCCCCTCAAACTGCGGATTGCGCACAGAGCAGGAGAGAACGGCGGTCATGCCCTCGCGGTAGTCCTCGCCCACCAGGTTATTATCCTTCTCTTTGAGCACACCGATGCGCCGGGCATAGTCGTTCATGGCCTTGGTGTAGGCGGTCTTAAAGCCCACCTCATGGGTGCCGCCCTCACCTGTGGGGATGTTGTTGACGTAGGAGAACACGTTATCCGTGTACGCATCCGCGTACTGAAAGGCCACGCGGGCGATCACGTCGTCCCGCTTGCCCTCAAAGACCACCACCTGGTCAAACAGCGGCGTCTTGTCCTGGTTCAGGTAGCGCACATAATCCGCCAGGCCGCCGTCATAGGCAAAGACCTGCTCGCGCTGAGCGGGGTTCTCTGCGCGCTCATCCACATACACGATGCGAAGGCCTTGGTTCAGGTAGGCCAGTTCCCGCAGGCGACGCTTAACCAGCTCGCCGGAGAAAGCCGTCTCCTCAAAAATGGCCGCATCCGGCAAAAATGTGACGCGGGTGCCCTTTTTACGGGTGTTGCCCACGCGCTGCAGCCCGCCCTGGGGGCGGCCCGCCATCACTTTGCCCTCCTTGGCATCAAAGACGCTCTCAAAGCGCATGCGATGGTGTGCCCAGTCGCTGTACACGTCCACCTCCAGCCAGGCGGAGAGCGCGTTGACCACCGAGGCGCCCACCCCGTGTAGGCCGCCGGAATAACCATAGTTCTCGTGATCAAACTTGCCCCCGGCATGCAGGCGAGTGTAGACCACCTCCAGTCCGCTGATGCCCAGCTGAGGATGAATATCCACGGGCACGCCGCGGCCGTTATCCTCCACGCTGGCACTGCCATCCCGGTGCAGCTCTACCCGCACCTCGCTGGCGTAGCCGTTGGCGGCCTCGTCAATGGCGTTATCCACAATTTCCCAAAGCAGATGATGCAGCCCTCTGGGCCCGGTGGAACCAATGTACATGCCGGGCCGCATGCGCACGGCATCCAGCCCTTCCAGCACTTTAATATCCCCCGCGTCGTACCTCTTCGGCATGGGTTTGCAATCCCTCGTTTCCCTATACGTCCTATTTCTATATTATAGCATTTGGGACCGGATGAGGCAACGGAAAATCCTGCGGCTCGGGGTTGACAGCCGGCAGCGCGCGGGGATATGATAGCACAGCGCAGAGCAAACAAAGGAGGGATGAACATGGCAAAGACGGATGCGCGCGCCGGCACGGCGCGGACGACGCGGGTACAGAGGCGGTTGCTGCAGGCCACGGGCAAAGAACCCGACATACTGTTGATACAGTATGACACCACCTACAATGGCTTCGACCCGGAAAAAGTGGACGACATGCGCGACGAATACGGCAAAAACGCCATCACGCGCCAAAAAAAGGATTCCACGCTCAAGCGCCTGCTAGAGGCGTTTGTCAACCCTTTTACCGTCGTGCTGTTCATCCTGACCATCATCTCACTTTTCACCGACGATCTACCGGCGGTGATCATCGTGCTGTCGATGGTGACGGTCAGCGGCCTGCTGCGCTTCGTACAGGAATTTCGCAGCGGCAAATCCGCCGAGCGCCTCAGTGAGATGGTCGAAACCACAGTGGCCGTACAGCGGCGAACCGAAGCGGCGGGCGGCTATGCCTCTGAATCCATGCGGGCGGAGATTCCGCTGGATGAACTGGTGGTCGGCGATATCGTCCACCTGGCTGCGGGCGACATGATCCCGGCGGATGTGCGCATTCTGCAAGCCAAAGACTTGTTCGTCAACCAGGCTTCACTGACCGGCGAGAGCGAGCATGTGGAAAAGTTCGCCGCCCTGCTAGAAGACAGGCCCAAGAACCCGCTGGATGCGAACAACCTGGCCTTCATGGGCAGCGACGTGGTTTCCGGTTCCGCCGTCGCCCTGGTGCTGGCCGTAGGCGACGATACGGTGCTGGGTGGGCTGGCGCAGCAGCTGCAGATGAAAAAGGCCCCCACCAGCTTTGAGATCGGGGTGGGCAAGGTCTCTTGGGTGCTGATCCGCTTCATGCTGATCATGGTGCCCGTCGTGCTGTTCGTCAACGGCTTCACCAAGGGAGATTGGGTGCAGGCCTTTCTGTTCGCCCTCTCTGTGGCCGTGGGCCTCACGCCCGAAATGCTGCCCATGATCGTATCCGCAAACCTGGCCAAGGGCGCCGTATCCATGGCGAAAAAGCAGGTCATCGTCAAAGATTTGAACGCCATACAGAACTTTGGGGCCATGGATGTGCTGTGTACGGACAAGACCGGCACCATCACGCAGGACCGGGTCATACTGGAATATCACTTGGATGTGCACGGCAACGAGGATGCTCGGGTACTGCGCCACGCCTTTCTGAACAGCTACTACCAGACCGGGCTGAAGAATCTGATGGATCTATCCATCATCGCCTACGCGCGGGAGCAGGGCATGTCCGATCTGTGGGAAGGATACCAGAAGGTTGACGAGATACCCTTTGACTTTAACCGCCGCCGCATGAGCGTGGTGGTGGCCAATGCCGATGGCAAGACCCAGTTGATCACCAAGGGCGCGATTGAAGAGATGCTGGGCATATCCACCTACGTGGAATATGATGGGCGCGTGGAGCCCATTACGGATGCCATCCGCGCGGAGGTATTGGAAACCTGCCGCGGCTACAACGGCGACGGCATGCGCGTGTTGGGCGTGGCGCAAAAGACCAACCCCGCGCCGGTGGGCACCTTCTCTGTGGCCGACGAGCGGGATATGGTGCTCATCGGCTACCTGACCTTTCTGGATCCGCCCAAGGACAGCGCGGAGGAGGCCATCGCCACCCTGCACAAGTACGGCGTGGATGTGAAGGTACTCACCGGTGACAACGACGCGGTGACCCGCAGCGTATGCAAGCAGGTGGGGCTGCCCACGGGCCATATCTTGCTGGGCGCGGATGTGGAGGAGATGACCGAGGCCCAACTGAAGGCGGCTGTGGAGAACACCAATGTGTTCGCCAAGCTGTCGCCCCAGCAAAAGGCGCGCATTGTCACCGCCCTGCGGGCCAACGGTCACACCGTGGGCTACATGGGCGACGGCATCAATGACACCGCGGCCATGCACGCCGCAGATGTGGGTATATCCGTGGATACGGCGGTGGATATTGCCAAGGAATCCGCTAACATCATCCTGATGGAGAAGGATTTGATGGCCCTGGAAGAGGGCGTGGTAGAGGGGCGCAAAATTTACGCCAACATCATCAAGTACATCAAGATGACCGCCAGCTCGAACTTTGGCAACATGCTATCCGTACTGGCGGCATCCGCCTTCCTGCCTTTTTTGCCCATGCTGCCAATCCAAATTTTGGTTCTCAACCTGATCTACGATATATCCTGCATCGCCATCCCCTGGGACAACGTGGATGCCGACTACCTGCGTCACCCGCGGTCTTGGGATGCCTCATCCATCGTCAACTTCATGCTGTGGATAGGGCCTACAAGCTCCATCTTTGATATTACGACCTACCTGCTGATGTTTCTGTACGTGTGCCCCGCGGTGGTGGGCGGCGCTTACGGCACACTATCCCCGGAAGGCCAGGCGGCCTTCACCATGCTGTTCCACGCCGGCTGGTTTGTGGAATCTCTGTGGTCGCAGACCCTGGTCATCCACATGATTCGCACGCCCAAGATTCCTTTCATCCAAAGCCGGGCAGCCTGGCAGATCACGCTGTGCACCACGCTGGGCATACTCATCGGCACGGTGATCCCCTACACCTTCTTGGGCGACATGCTCTCCATGCGGCCCATGCCCGGCCTCTACTTCCCCGTGCTGCTGGCCACGGTGCTCTGCTACATGTTGTTGGTGACGGTGATCAAAAAACTGTTTGTCAAGCGCTACGGCACCCTGCTATAACGGTGAGGTCAATTGAAAAGACAAGTGTCCCCCTGGAGAGAGGAAGAAAAAGACAGCTCAAAGGAGCGACTTCTTGTACAGTGTTGGTTAGCAGACTAACAAGCACAAGGAGGGACGCCAATGA
>JAITTS010000101.1 GCA_031286995.1 Oscillospiraceae bacterium | reverse complement strand
CCCCATGCCAAGCGGCAACCTGCCCAGCTTCTTCGAGCACGACGACTACATCATTGACGAAAAAATCTCCGGTTTCAAGTTCACCAACGCCTATCGCGTCTACGACGCAAACGGCACGGAAATCGGCGCGATTCAGCAGCGCATGTCCGGCGGGCAAAAGTTGCTTCGCATGCTAGTGGATAAGCGCATGCTGCCCTTCATACTAGAAATTTTAGATGAACAGGGCAACGTGCTGGCCACCGTCAAGCGCGGGACGACGCTCTTCTTCTCTAAAATATCGGTGCTCGATGCCCAGGGCCAAGGGATTGCCCGCATCCTGCAAAAATTCTCTATCCTCAAACCCCGTTTTGAGTTGACTGACCACCTGGGCCAGACCATCGGCGCCATCGCCGGGGATTGGAAGGGCTGGAACTTTGTGATAACCGACGCATCCGGCCAAGAGATCGGCGCCATCAACAAAAAATGGAACGGCGCCATGAAGGAACTCTTCACCACCGCCGACAAGTACCACGTATCCATTCACCCCGAGGTGGCGGAGGATGCGGCCAAGATAGTGATCGTAGCCGCAGCCATTACGGTGGACATGGTGCTGAAGGAATCCAACTAGCGGCCGCCCGGTTCTTCGCACCCCTTTTGTGCTGTGCCTTCCTGCGGGTCAGAGATAAAGAAGCTCTGATCCGGGGAAGGCCTTAGCATATTCAGCAATATCGATACACGCCCTGCCACCGGCTGGATACCGATGCGGAAATGCTTGATTGCGCCAAAAAAGTGCGCCCCGCATCCCCCCATCCCCGTGGTCGCCATGCCCAAGTTGCAACCGCAGGCGTGGGCATGGGTGCCGGGCGAACTGAGCGCGCCGTTACGTGCAAGACGGCGTGCGGGGCGCGTCCACCGACCTTTTGCCGCCTGCGGATTTTGTCCTAACTGTTTTCAGCCGTAGCAAAACCAGGGCGGCTATTTAACCAGCTTCTCCAGGCGCCAAATCTTTTCGTTGTACTCGGCGATCGTGCGGTCGGATGAGAACACACCGGAGCAGGCAGTGTTGGTCACCGCCATGCGCACCCACTTTTCGCGCTGATTGTAATCGTCCTCCAACCGCCGCTGTGCCATGGAGTAAGAGCCGAAATCCTTGAGCACAAAGTAAGGATCGGCCATCTGCCCATTGTCGCCGAAGAGCAGGGCGTGGTACAAATCTTGAAATACTTTGGGGTTATCGGGCGTCAAGCTGCCATCTATCATCATGGTCAAGGCCCGACGGATCGCCTGGTTGTTTTCAAAGATTCTGGCGGAGCTGTAAGTGCCCGCGGCGTAGAGCGCCTGTACCTCGTGGGCGCGCATGCCAAAGATGTAAATGTTGTCCCCGCCCACCTGGTCGTACATCTCCACATTCGCCCCATCCATGGTGCCGATGGTCACCGCGCCATTCATCATAAACTTCATGTTGCCGGTACCGGATGCCTCTTTGCTGGCGGTGGATAGTTGCTCGCTCACCTCGGTGGCGGGCATGAGCATTTCGGCGGCGGATACGTCGTAGTTCTCTAAAAATACCACCTGCATCATCTCTTTAGCCCGGGGATGGTTTGCTATCAGCGCGCCCAGGGTGTTGATGAAGCGGATGATCTGCTTGGCCCGCACGTAACCCGGCGATGCCTTCGCGCCGAAGATGAAGGTGCGCGGCGTCATGGTAAAGCCCGGCTCATCCACGATGCGGTTGTAAAGCACCAGAATGTGCAGCGCGTTGAGCAACTGCCGCTTGTACTCGTGCAACCGCTTGGCCTGCACATCAAAGAGCGTATCGGGCCGCACCAGCACGCCCTGCTTTTGCTGCAACCATTCGGCAAAGCGTCGCTTATTCTGCTGCTTAACCCGAGTAAAAGCATCCCGAAAGGCCGCGTCATCCCGCAGCACCATCAAATCCCGCAGCAGGGTGGGGTCTTTGCGCCAGGCCGGGCCGATGGATTCATCCAGCAGGGCGGAAAGCCCGGGGTTGCACAACATCAGCCACCGGCGCTGGGTGATGCCGTTGGTGATGGCGGAAAAGCGATCCGGGTACAGGGCGGCAAAATCCCCAAAGGTATCGCGCCGCAAAATTTCGCCATGCAGCTGCGATACACCGTTGACCGAATGGCTCATGGCCACGCACAGGTTGGCCATATGCACCTGGCCGTAAGCCAGTATGGCCATGTTGGCGATGCGCCCCCATTCGCCAGGGAAGCGGGCAAAAAGCTCTGCGCACAGGCGGCGGTTCAGCTCTGCCAGAATGCTGTAAATACGGGGCAGCACTTCCTTCACCATGTTTTCAGGCCACTTTTCCAGCGCTTCGGACATGATGGTGTGGTTGGTGTAGGCGATGGTGCGGCGGGTGATATCCTCCGCCTGTTCCCAGGTCAAGCGCTCTTCATCCACCAAAATGCGCATCAGCTCCGGCACGGCCATACCGGGGTGGGTGTCGTTGATGTGGATGGCCACCTTCTCCGGCAGCCGTGACATGTCGTTGCCGTTCTGCCGCTTAAAATCTTTGATGGCGTACTGCAGGGACGCGGATGTAAAGAAGTAGTGCTGCTTGAGCCGCAACATCTTGCCCTCGTAGTGATTGTCCTCTGGGTAGAGCACCTTGGAGATAACTTCGGCCAGTTCCCGCTCCTCCATGGCCTGGGCATAGTCTCCCCGCCCGAAGGAGGCTAAGTCAATGCGCTGGGGCGACCTGGCCGACCACAGCCGCAGCACATCCACCACTTGAGAATCGTAGCCCACCACCGGCATGTCGTAGGGCACGGCGATCACGGTCTTCGGGCTGTTGACCGCCACGCGCAGTACGCCGTCGTCGCTCCATTCCTCCTGCAGGGTGCCGCCAAAGTGCACCTCCACGGCATCCTCGGGCATGGGTATCTCCCAAGCGTTGCCGTGCTCCAGCCAGCTGTCGGGCAGTTCTACCTGCTGGCCATCCACAATGCGCTGGCGAAACAGGCCGTACTCGTAGCGGATGGAGCAGCCCATGGCGGGCAAATCCAGCGTGGCCAAAGAATCTAAAAAGCACGCGGCCAGTCGCCCCAGGCCGCCGTTGCCCAGGGCCGGTTCCGGCTCCTGCGCCAGTATATCCTCCATGCGCAGGCCCAGTTCCGCAAAGGCGGCCCGATAATCCTGCGTGGCGCAGAGGTTGAGCATGTTGTTGTGCAGAGACCGGCCCATCAAAAACTCGATGGAAAGGTAGTACAGCCGCTTGGTGTTGTGGGCCCTGCGGGCCTCCTTTTCAAACATCCACTTCTGCATAATCTGGTCGCGCACGGTGGATGCCACAGCCTTATAAATTTGCTCGCGCGTGGCTTCCTCCAGAGCGCGGCCGTCGTAACGCTGCAGTTTGCCGATGATGGCGTTTTTGATGGAATCCTTATCAAACGTGTGTGATGGCATACGATAACCTCCTGTGCATCAAAGCTACGGGCGCCGCCGTGCGGGCTGTTTTGGTGCAACGAATGGGTTGCATCATACCATAAATCGCGGCAAATGGCAAGTTTCGGGCGCGCGGCGTAATTTTTGAAGATATTTTTTAGCTGTGCGCGCCCTTGTTTCACGTGAAACATCCGGATTAAAAAAAGCGGTTCCAATGTTTCACGTGAAACATCTAAAAAGAGCACGCTTGCCAGGCCCCCCTTCGCCGCTGTACAATGGTTTGTAGATAAACATTTCGCCTATGGAGGGGATGGGGATACACCGTGGCCTGGACGGAAAGACAACAAGCCGCCATCGAAGCCCAGAGCAGCAACCTGCTGGTTGCCGCCGCCGCAGGCTCTGGAAAAACTGCGGTGCTGACCGAACGCATCTGCGGCTTGGTGGCTCGCGGCATGTCTGTGGATCGCATGCTGGTGGTCACCTACACCCGGGCTGCGGCCGCAGAACTGCGCCAGCGCGTGAGTGACGCCCTGCAAAAAAAAGCAGACGGCGCCGATGCGCTGGCTGCCCGCTTTGCAGAACAAGCCGCGCTGGTGGAGCGCGCGCAAATCTCTACCCTACATGGCTTGTGCGCCGCGCTGCTCAAAGCGCACTTTCAGGCTGCGGGGGTCGATCCCGGCTTCCGCGTGGGTGATGATCGGGAGACCGCTCCCCTGCTGGAAGAGGCCCTGGCCCAAACCATCGCCCAGGCCTATGCGGAGGGCGGTGAAGATTTCGCTGCCTTGGCCGAAACCTACGACGACGCGCAGATAGCCGCCCACGCGCGGGAGCTGCTCGGCTGCCTGTGGATGCAGCCGGATGCCGAAGCCTGGCTGCATCGCGCGCTGCATGCCTACGGGGCGGACGAGGCCGCTCTGGCTCAAAGCCCCTGGGTAGCCGAAGTGTTGGCAGAAGCCCGCAGCCGCCTCGCCCAGGCCCGCGCCTTTTTTGCCCAAGCCGTCCGGTTGTGCAGCCTGCCCGGCGGGCCTGCCAGCTACCTGGCCGCGCTGGAAACCGATCTGGCCCTGACCGACGCGCTGGAAGCCGCCAGCCGCGCAGGATACGAGGCGTTTCACCGCGCGCTGAGCGGCGCGGCGCACGCAACGGCCCGTCGAGGCAAACAGGATGACCCGGATTTGACCGAACGCGCCAAGGCGCTGCGCAACAGTGGAAAAAAGGTGTTGCTGCCTTGGTTCGAGGATGCCGGGCTCACTCGTCCCCTGGCCGATCACGCCGAGGATTTGCGGGCGCTGCTGCCCCGCGTGTGCGCTTTGGCTGCCTTGGCCTGGAAAACGCAAGCGGTCTTTGACCGGCTCAAGCAAGAAAAAGGGCTGTTAAGCTATGCGGATTTAGAAACCAAAGCCTTGCAGGCGCTGGATGATCCCCTCGTGGCGGAAGCTGTGCGCGGCCAGTATGATGCCATCTTTGTGGATGAATATCAGGATAGCAGCGTAATGCAAGAGACGTTGCTCAGCCACATCGCCGGGGAGGATAATCTGTTTTTGGTGGGCGACGTCAAGCAGAGCATTTACCGCTTCCGCCAGGCAGAGCCCAAGCTCTTCTTGAAAAGATACGCGGAGTTTTCTCCGCAGGCAGGCGCAAAAAACCGCCGCATCGGCTTAAACTGTAACTTCCGTTCCACCGCCAATGTGCTGGCCTGCGTAAACACCGTGTTCAGTTACGCCATGCAGAGAGAACATACGGAGATCGAATACGACGAGGAAGCCCGCCTCTCCCCCGCGCCGGATACGCCCCAAGGCCCGGCGGCAGAGCTGCACTTGCTGATGCGCAGAGACGAGAACGCCTTGCCCGAAGATACCCATGCGGAAGAAGAGGAAGCGCCTGGCGAAGGTACGCAAACCGAGGCGGCAGAAAGCCCCTGGGCCCCGCCCCCAAAGGATATACAGTTAGAGGCCCAGGCCATGGCCCGGCGCATGCTGCAATTGTGGCGTACGCCCTTTTATGACAGCAAACAGGGGCAAAATCGCCCGCTGCGCTGGCGCGACATGGCCGTGCTGCTGCAGGTCAGCCGCCGGGTAGCGCCCCAAGTACAGGCCGTGCTAGAAGAAACCGGCATCCCCGTATACAGCGACACGGGCGGCGGCTACTTCGATATCCCTGAAATTCGCATGGTCATGGATGTGCTGCGCGTGGTGGATAACCCGCTGCACGAGGACGCTTTGCTGGGTGCGCTGCACGGCCCGATGGGCCGATTTTCCAACCAAGCGCTGGCCACCATCCGTCAAGCGCACCCAGAGGGGGGCTTTGCCGAAGCGGTCACTGCCTGCGCCGCCAAATCCGACGCGCTTGGCAAGCGGCTGCAAGACTTTTTGGCCGCACTTTCCGCCTTTCGCCTGGCCGCCCGCGCGCAGCCGCTGGATCAGCTGGTGTGGCGTATCTGCGAGGATACGGGCTGCTATGCCCGCGCCGGGGCGCTGCCCGGCGGCCACAGCCGGCAAGCCAACCTGCGCCTGCTGGCCGAGCGCGCGGCCGCCTTCAGCCGCGAGCGCGGCGGCGGGCTCTCCGCTTTTTTGCTAGATGCCGAAACCCTGCGCGCCCGGGGGGATACGGATGGGGCCAAACCGCTCTCCGAGAGCGAGGATGTGGTACGCATCATGACCATGCACAAGAGCAAGGGGCTGGAATTCCCCGTGGTCTTTTGTCTCAATCTCAGCCGGGGGTTCACCAATCCCGTTCCCTCCGTCAGCCTGCAATGCCATGGCGAACTGGGTCTGGCGCTGCGCTTTGTAGACCCCCGCTTGCGCACCTGGCACGACACGCTGCCTTGCTGCGCCATACGCGCCCGGCAGGCGCGGCAAGGGCTGGCAGACGCTGTGCGCCTGCTCTACGTGGCCATGACCCGCGCCCAGCACCAGCTAATTCTTTTCGCCACGCCCCCCCGCAAAGGCGGCGGCCTGATGGAGCGCCTGGCGCGCTGGAGCGCCGCACCGGAAGGCAGCCTGTTGCCCGAAGCCGCCTGCATGCTGGATTTGCTGCTGCCACCCCTGCTCTGCCACCCGGATGGCGAGCCCTTGCGTGCGCTGACAGACAGGCCTCAAGCAGCCAGGCGGGATGCCTCCCGCTGGCAGGTGACGCTGGCGCGCGCAGGCGAAGTTCGTCCGCGGAGGGTGCAGTCACCGCAGGCTCTGCTGGCGCAGCTGGAAGCAAGGGAACTGCCGGAAGCGGCGGATGTAGCCGCCCGGCTCGCCTGGCAGCCCCCGCCGCCCGGTGGCGAAGGGATACGGCTGAAAACATCCGTATCCAGTCTGCTGCGCGCCGCACAATCCAGCGAAAGCCTGGCGGATGCATCCCCCTTGCCTCAGTTCATGGCCCAGGCCGGGCAAGGGGCTGCCCGGGGCACAGCCTTCCACGCCGCCATGCGCGGGCTCAATTTACCCCGCCTGCAAGGCTTGGCCGAAGCAGCGCTGCTTTTTGAATTAAACGCGCAATTGGACGCGCTGTTGGACACGGATCGCCTGACCCGGGAGGAACGGAATTGGGTGCACGCCGAGGATATCGCGCCCCTGTTCGCCTCCCCTTGGGGCCAGGCCCTGCTCGCCAGCGGCACCGTACGACGGGAGTGGGCTTTTAACCTGCGCGTGGGTTCACCCGGTGAACCCACGCAACTCATACAGGGCGTGCTGGATTGCTGCTTTCTCACCCCCGAAGGCTGGGCGCTGCTGGATTACAAGACGGATGCGTATGCCGAAGCAGCCCCGCTGCTTGCCCGCTATGCGCCCCAAGTAGCCCTGTACGCCCGCGCACTGTATGGCATTACCGGCAAACCCGTGGCCTTGGCCGCGCTGTACCTAACCCGTCACCGGGCGGTGTTCCCCTATCCGCCGGAAACCTTTTTATCTTCATCCGCGTCACAAAAAGGAGGCTTTTGATGCGCGCTGATTATCATCTGCACAGTCATCACTCCTCGGATGCTCAACCCACTGTGGCGGAGATTTGCCAGGCTGCCCAGGCCGCAGGGCTGGCGGAAATCTGTGTGACCGATCACATCGATCCCCATCATCCCAAGCCGGAATGTGCCGCCCTGCTGAATTTCCCCGCCCTGCTAGGGGAAATCCACGCCGCGCGAGAAGCCTTTGCGGGGCTTGGCTTAGGGGTCAAGGTTGGGCTGGAAATCGGCGATAACGCCCCGTATCGTCAAGAGATCTACGGGATACTGGATGCCCTGCCGCTGGATTTTCGCCTGCTTTCCCTGCACCTGGTGGACGGCATAGATCCCTACGAGCCCGCTTACTTTGCGGGCCGCACACAGGCGGTTGCCTACACGGCCTATGTGCAGGCCAAGTTGGAGAGCGTGCTGCACTTTCAGGATTACGACGCCCTGGCCCACCTGGGCTATTGCGGCAAGTTTGCCCCTTATCCGCCCCAGACCCGGCCCCTGCGCTGGCGCCACGCGCCGGATCACCTGGATGTACTGCTGCGCCGGCTCGCTGTGGATGGCAAGGCGCTGGAGATCAACACATCCGGCCTCCGGCAGACAGATTCACCAATCCCCGGCTGGGATATTCTGCGCCGTTTCGCGCAGCTGGGCGGCGAGTTCGTCACCTTGGGATCGGATGCCCACCGCGCCCAGGATGTGGGCTATCGCCTGGCGGAAGGCGCCCGCGTCGCCTTATCCGCCGGGCTGCGCTGGGGTGTTACCTTCACCTGTCGCAAACCTATCCCCTACACCTTGGAAGAATAGCGCCAAGCCCTGCGCAAAAAAATACGTTCCTTGAATATAAAAAATGGCGTTGTGAAAAAAACGCACGTGTCGAGGTACAATAGATAAGTGAAAAAGACAAGCCGCTCTTGGTTTGGTAAAATGGTGAGTGAAAAGCAAACCACAACCGAACCGAAAGGAGCGACTTGTCATGGTAAGCGTAACAC
>JAITTS010000128.1 GCA_031286995.1 Oscillospiraceae bacterium | reverse complement strand
AATTCCGGCGCGAGAGGAAATCCATTGTTAAAGACCACGCAACAGGCTTTTGGTGACAAGCTCCATTCGTATACGATAGTGGACGCGATTAACGATGGGAACGTCCTGCCGTTCCGTATTGACTTTATAAATACCGTCAAAGAGAAAGACGGCATAGCGGACAAGAAAATCAGTGCGATTGATGCAGAACGCGCTCTATTGGATTCGCATCGCGTATCGCTTGTGACGGGCTATATACTTGAACACTTCGACCAAAAGACGAAGCGAAACGAGCATTATGCCGTCAAGGGCAAACGGCTTGCCGGGTTTAATTCCATTTTCGCCGTGTCGAGTATTCCGGCAGCAAAGCTGTATTATGAGGCATTTCGTAGCCGCAACAGCGGGTTGAAAGTCGCGACGATTTTCAGTTACGCCGCAAATGAGGAGGACGCGGACGAGGAATTTGATAACACGCATCTCGACAAAAACAGCCGCGATTTTCTCGAAGCGGCTATTGCGGATTATAACGCTATGTTCGCGACCACTTTTGATACAACAGCGGACAAGTTTCAAAACTATTATAAAGACCTGTCGCAGCGGGTAAAAGACCGCGAGATTGATTTGCTCATCGTTGTCAATATGTTTCTGACCGGGTTTGACGCGACAACGCTGAACACACTGTGGGTAGACAAAAATCTTCGGCAGCACGGGCTGATGCAAGCGTTCAGCCGCACCAATCGTATACTCAACAGCGTCAAGACGTTCGGGAACATCGTCTGCTTTCGCGACCTCAAACAGGCTACCGATGACGCGATTGCCCTGTTCGGGAATCGTGAGGCGCGCGGCATTGTGATAATCCGCACGTTCCGCGAATATATGGACGGATATGAAAAAGATGGCGAGCGCAAACCGGGGTACACCGAGTTAATTGAAAAACTCGGGGCAGAGTTCCCTCTCGGCCAGCCGATTATCGGCGAGGAAAACCAAAGGGAGTTTATCAAGCTATTCGGCGCGATTCTCCGGCTGCGAAATGTGCTGACGGCGTTTGACGAGTTCGAGGGTAACGAAATAATTTCCGACCGTGATTATCAAGACTATCAGGGCGTGTACCTTGACTTAAAGGATAAGTTTCGCCCCGGCAGCGGCGAGCGCGAGGAAATAAACGACGACATCGAATTTGAGTTGGAGCTTATCCGCCAAATCGAGGTCAATATTGACTATATTCTTATCCTTCTCGCCAAGTACAAGGATAGCAACTGCAAGGACAAGAGCATCCTCGACAACATTTACAAAGCTGTACGTTCAAGCGTTCAACTAAGGAGCAAGAAGGAGTTAATCGAAGAGTTCATAGACCGGGTGAACGTGCAGACAAAAGTTGATGAGGACTGGCGAAACTTTGTTCGTGAGGAGGCGGAGAAGGATTTGCAGACCCTGATAGCCGAGGAAAACCTCAAAGAAAGCGAAGCTCGCAAATTTATCGAGAACGCTTTCCGCGATGGTTCGGTTAAGACTACAGGTACGGACGTTGATAAAATTCTGCCGCCTGTGTCCCGTTTTGGGGGCAGCAATAGGAGCGAGAAAAAACAAGGCGTGGTTGCTAAGCTGCTGAAATTCTTTGAGAAATACTTCGGCATAATGTAGTTGCTGTTGGTGGAGATGTGCAGAGTTGCGCACCAATCAAGCGCGGAACCCAAGATATGCGCCGAGTGCCCGATGCGCACGAAGTGCACCGAGAGCAGAGGGTGACAAAAGGTTGCAATGCGCCATGTTTGGGAAGATTACATGGAACAAGCGGAGGGCATACGCCATTCGCCGCAGGGCAAGGGTGATGGTTTCTTTGCCGCCGAAATCGGTACGGACGATATAGTTTGGCGGCAGATTTGTGATTGGCCCAAAAAATGGGCGACCGGTCAAAAAACAGTGAAACTTTTCTCGCCCGTATTCGTCTAATGGAGTATTTTCAAAGAAACATTACATAAAAGGAGGATTTTTCAAATGCGTCGTTTTTCATTGCCGCCGCCTTTGTTCGCCGCTGTGCTGTGCCTGTTTGCATTTTCGGTTTCAGCGCAGGCATATGTGCCTGCCGAAGGCCCAGGGGAAATTGATAGCATTGTGCTGACCATCACCCCATCCTTTGGCCTGATTGATGAACTGACGGAAAATTTGGCGATCATCCGCCCAAATGAAGGCACTGTTCTCATGCAGACGCTTCGGAAGCAAGATGACGCTGTACAGAAAGAGAAACTCTTTCTTACGCACGTGGAGGATGTAGATACGCTGGTTGCTTCACTATACGAGCAAGACTTTTTCAATATGCCGGAATATCTGGAAACCGGCGTGATGGATGGGGATTTCACGTGGATCACGGTGAACATGAAAAACGGTGAATCCAAACGCGCCGGCGGCCTTGTGGCGAAGGAATATGGCCCGAAGGGCTTCATTGCCCTCTGCGATGCAATCAATCAAGTGCTGCAAAACAGCGCCGAGTATCCGAACGGGCCGGCAGATGAACATGCGCCACTGGGAGATGGGCAGCGGGGAACGCCGTTGTTTGCCTTTTGCGGCGCGGAAGACATTGCGGCGCGGATTGCCGCCGATCCACCGTCGTGTGTCTCGGTTTGCCTGTATACAATAGCCGGAGGGCCGCCCTATGTGACTGAAGATGCAGCGGCCGTGCGGCGGGTGATTGACGCGCTGGCGGGTATGACCGTGCTTGAGCCTTCCGGTACGGGGCATACGGACGATTATCTTGTATACACAGCCGAATGGACGGATGGAACGAAGTTCACCGTAACTTTTCAAACAGGTATGCTTTTGGATGAGAAAGACAGGTTATATTCTGTGAGCGGATTTGATGCCTTGATGCAGGCCTTACCGCCGATGATTGCCCCAAGTTGAACTGATACTGCCGAGCAAAGCCACACAATATTCAATGCCTCGCGCTAAAAGGGCGCTTTTGACCATGATACGAAACGCCGTGCCTTGCCCCAAGTTCGCTTGATCCATACGATATCCGCCTCATGCGCCCTTCGGCTGTGGTATAATAGAGACGCACGGAAGGAGGGCGGCGCTCATGCGCAGGTGGCTTGGCAGCTTAGCGGCCTTAGCGCTGCTCTTTTTCGCTTGCCCTGCCCACGCCGATCCGCCGGATGCGGGGGATGATACCGGCGCCTTTGTGGAAGAGTTGCTGGCTGTGGCCACAGGTGAACTGGGCCAGGGCAAGATATCCGGCGGCGGCACCTTGTACGCCGCATGGTTTGGCAACCGCTACAGCGAATGGTGCTCTGAGTTCGTCGCCTGGTGCGTGGATCAGGCCGATCAGCGCTTGGGCACCCACTGCCTGGATAGCCTGTACCCCTACGGCGGCGCGGCCGTCACCTTTGTAAATTGGTACACAAGCCGCGGGCGCTACGTCACCATCAAGGGCAGCATCAAGGGCTGGGGCGATCAGTGGTACCTGGATGACGGCACCCCCGTAACCGGCAGCGCCTATGTGCCCCAGCGGGGCGACGTGGTCTTTTTTGAGTGGTACCAGTACAACCGCATTGATCATGTGGGCATTGTGGAATACGTCACCCAGGATGTATACGGCGCGTTCACCATCCACACCATTGAGGGCAACAACAAAGACAACCCCGTGGTTTCGCGCTTTTCCTACCCCCTGGATGACCCCAGCATCCGTGCCTACGGCGTGCGCGAGCGCGTCACAGGCATTGAACTGCACCGGGGCGCAAGCGGTGTATATGTGCTGGATTTTCAGCAGATGCTCACTGACACAGGCCGCTACGACGGCCCGATGAGCGGTGTGTACGATACGCCCACCATTGAGGCCGTGCGCCGCGCGCAGCTGGATCTGGGGCTGGAGCCCACCGGCGTGGCGGATCAGGTCACACAGACCGCCCTAGGCTTTCCTTAGCCTTCACCTCATAATCCGCCGCGGCGGAGCTTTGGCGCACGGCGTGCATGTGTGCCTGCACCGGCAGGTGCACGGGGTGCGTGCGGTAGGCATCCAGCGCTGCCCTATCCGCAAACAGCGTGCTCAGCACGATGTCGCAAGAGCGCTCGCTGTGCAAAAAATCCACGCCCACCTCCAGATCCACCAGGCCCTCTATCTTGCCGCGCATGCCGCGCAGCCGCTCGGCGGTATCCTGTAAATTGGCCGGGCTCTTATCCTTCAGCCAGAAAAATACGATGTGACGGATCACGGTCATCTTCCTTTCTCCCCCTGATATATCCCATCTTACCGCGTCTATGACCGATGCGCAAGACCGCACCCAAAATACCTGCCCCGGCGCTTGACAGAAGTGCAGATTTTCAGTATACTAACAATAATCTTTATCATTAATTTTTAAGGAGAACGGTAGCCATGATGCCCATGACCCGCTTTAGCCGCCAACGTACCGCTGTGCTGGATACGTTGCGCAATCGCCCCGATCATCCCACAGCGGAGGAAATTTATCACCGGCTGCGGCCAAGCTATCCCAACATCAGCCTGGGCACGGTGTATCGCAACCTGGCCCTGCTGGAGGCCAAGGGTGAGGCCCTGCGCATACGCGACCCCGGCGGTCCGGATCACTACGACGCCACCACCCATCCTCATGACCACCTGCACTGCCGCCGGTGCGGCGCGATGGTGGATCTGCCGCTATCCTCCCAGGCCACTCTGGCGGCGGCCCAGGCCGCGGCCCGTCAACAGGGCGCAGTGGTGGAAGCCTGCCACGCCCTCTACATCGGCCTGTGCAAGACCTGCGCGGACGAAAACCCCGTACCCACCACCTAGAGGTGGATCGCATACGACAGCACAACAAAAAACAGGAGGACGCAACCATGGAACTGAAGGGCAGCAAAACCGAGACCAATCTGTGGACAGCCTTTGCGGGCGAATCTCAGGCGCGCAACAAGTACACCTACTTCGCATCTGTCGCCAAAAAAGAGGGGATGGAACAGATCTCTCAATTTTTTACCGACACCGCCGCCAACGAGAAAGAGCACGCGGAGATTTGGTTTAAAGAATTGGGGCAGATCGGCGATACCACCGCCAATCTCAAAGCCGCCGCCGCCGGGGAGCACTACGAGTGGGTGGATATGTACGCCGGCTTTGCACAAGTAGCCAGAGAAGAGGGTTTTGCCCACTTGGCCGCGCTGTTTGAGAAGGTGGCCGAGGTTGAGAAACATCATGAGGAGCGCTACCTGAAGTTGCTGGATAACCTGAACGCATCCCGCGTGTTCGTACGCGAGGGCGAGGTGGTGTGGCAGTGCCGCAACTGCGGCCACCTGCACACCGGCAAGACCGCGCCGGAAACCTGCCCCGTCTGCTCGCATCCCCGGGCCTACTTCGAGTTGCAGGCAACCAACTACTGATCCGGTTCGCGCTATCCCAAATGGAACAACGCATTCTCCACTGTTGGGGGATGCGTTGTTTTATCCTGCATTGCTCTGAGATGCGGTCGAAAATCTTAGCTTTTGTAGTAGTTGATCAGGCACCCGGCGGCCAGTATTTTGCCCTCTTCCCCGGTCAGGCCGGGCAACGCCAGCGTGAAGGGCACGACCGTCTTGCCGATGGCGTAGGCCCGCACGCTCTGCCGCCCCTGCGCCAGTGCGGCGAGCAAGCCGCGCGCCAGCACGTAATCCCCCGCGGCAAAAGGGGCCTCATCTGCCAGGATGAAGGGCAATATGCCCCAATTGATCAGGTTGGCGCGGTAGCGGCGCGTGGCGTATTCCCGCGCCACGTTGGCCCAGCCCCCAAGCACCCGCTGACAGGCTGCGGCCTGTTCCCGCGCGGATCCATCCCCCGGCCTGTAGGCGTACACCATGCTGCCCACGCCCACCCGTGCCGGATCCAGCGCCGCCCCGGCCTCAGCCAGCTTTTTGTACACCCCGGCCAGCGGCTCTTGGGCAGCCGGGTTTTGGGCTGCCTGCCGCGCCTGCTCCCACGCGCGGGTGGCCTTGGCGCGATTTACGTATCCCGGATCCCTGCGAGAGAGCGTGAACTCCGCCAGCCTGTGGGGATTGGATCGGAACGAGGATGCCTCCCCGGATGGGATTAGTTCATCCGTGGTGGTCACCGGGTCTGTGATAAAGCTATCCACCCGCAGCAGCAGGTCATCCGTCAAGGCGGGCATGCGGGGCCAATCCGCAATGTTGGGGCCAAAGCGCAGCTGCGTGCCCGGGTCGGGCTTGCCCGTGCCGTCGTACACCCGGCGCGCGTACACCCCGCCGTGGAAGGCATACACCGGGCTCGTGCGCTCCACCGGCATGTCTGTGGCAGCGGTCAGCGCGCCGCCGTTGGCCACCGTGGCCGCGATGGATCGGGCATCCATCAGCGCCACGCAGGCCAACTGTCCCTCGCCGGGCTTGGATCCCTCGCGGTTGGGAAAGTTGCGCGTGGTGTGGCGGATAGAGAGCGCGCCGTTAGCCGGGGTATCCCCCGCGCCGAAGCAGGGCCCGCAAAAGGCGGATCGCACCACCACCCCGGCCTGCATCAGCGCCGCCGCGCCGCCGCTCTCCACCAGCTGCAGGTACACGGGTTGGCTGGCCGGGTACACGCTCATGCTCAGCGCGCCGTTGCCCACGCCGCGCTCGCGCAGGATATCCGCCACGGCCGCGATATTTTCGTAGCTGCCACCCGCGCACCCGGCCACCACGGCCTGATCCACCATCAGGCGACCGTCGCGCAGTTTCCCGCGCAGGTTCAGCGCCACATCCGTGCCCACCAGGGCGCGGCGGGCATCCGCCTCCACGCCGGCCAGTATATCTTCCGCGTTGGCGTTCAAATCCGCAATGGTGTACACATTGCTGGGGTGGAAGGGCAGCGCGATCATGGGCGTTATCGCGTCCAAATCCACCTCGATCAACCCATCGTAGTAGGCCACCGGGGCCGGGGCCATGGGCCGGTATGCCTCGGGCCTGCCGTGCAGGGCGTAGTATGCGCGCACCGCGTCATCCGTTGCCCATATCGAAGAGAGGCAGGCGGTCTCCGTGGTCATCACGTCGATGCCGTTTCGGGCATCCACAGAGAGCCCCGCGATACCGGGCCCGATAAATTCCATCACCTTGTTTTTGACGAATCCGCTCGCAAACACTGCGCCGATGATGGCCAGCGCCACATCCTGGGGGCCCGCGCCGGGCCGCAGGCTGCCGCTCAGCCGCACCGCCACCACATCCGGCGGCGCCAGGTCGTAGGTGCGGCCCAGCAGCTGTTTGGCCAGCTCGCCCCCGCCCTCGCCAATGGCCAGAGTCCCCAGCGCGCCGTAGCGCGTGTGGCTGTCCGAGCCCAAAATCATGCCCCCGCACACGGCCATGCGCTCGCGCATGTACTGGTGAATCACCGCCAAATGCGGCGGCACATAGATGCCGCCATACTTTTTGGCCGCGGAGAGCGCAAAAAGGTGGTCATCCTCGTTGATGGTGCCGCCCACCGCGCACAGGGTGTTGTGGCAATTTGTCAGCACGTAGGGCACCGGGAAGGCGGTGAGTCCGCTGGCCCTGGCCGTCTGAATGATGCCCACATACGTGATATCGTGAGATGCCAGCGCGTCAAACCGTATGCGCAGTTGCTGCCCCGCCCCGCCCTGGTCGTGCGCGGTCAGTATGGCGTGCGCCATGGTACCCCGCCGGGCATTCTGCACAGTGGTCTCCATACCTGCCTGCCGCAGCGCCGCTGCGGCCTGCGGCCCATCCGGCACCGCCTCATCTCCATGCAGCACGTACACACCCTGGTCTAACAGGCGTACCATTAACCTACCTCCTCGCATCGTATCCCCCGGCACTTTGATGCTGGCAGACGATCTTTTTTAGCCCATGGATCCGCCTTCATCGTGGGAAACCTTCGCGATGCCCAGGATGGTATCCACAGCCAGCCGCATCTCCGAAAGGCTTCTGTATTGCGCAATGACCAGCCGCTCGTGCTGGTTCACATAAAAAGGTTCGGCCAGGCCCTGCGCATCCCCATCAAAACCGATAAGGTTTTCTACCGTTATGCCCAGCCCCCTGCAAACCTTCATTACGTTGTTCACTGCGGCGCCACCAAGGCCGTTTTTCAACATGCCGAGCAACGTCGTGTAAGGAATATGGATAAATGCAGCAAAGCTTTTTACAGAATAGCCGGCGCTTTTTATAAGGTGCTTGACATACTCTTCTTTTGACATCATCTCACTCTCCTTACTTACGCATATTAACACGCGAACATCGGAAACGCAATCAAAAAACACCGAATTAAATGCTCTGGTTGTAAATAATTGGATTAACAAGCACTTTATTTGGTGTTACAATGTAGTCATAAAATATGTTATTCGGTGTTTTTGAAGGAGGAGAAAAAATGTTTAAACGTATCGAAGCGCAACTGATCCTCCTCGGCATCACGGTCGAAAACATTCGACCTTGTCCATGGCGGATTGTCTCCTCGAAAATTTTGATGATATAATCAAGTTCTGCATACTGTCCAGCCGATGTTTTCAACAACAACTAGACTTTCTTGATTAGTTTTTCATATACATTAAACCCAAAACTTACGAATGAGATAAACTGGAGGGGAGTGGACAAGAGCTCATCTAAAGAAAATCGAGTACAGAGAAGGGGGACTTCACCACGGGTATGTGCGGCGCGCCAGCGTTGTTTTTCCTTGCCAAAGCGATTGTAAGCCTCCGCAAATACAGAGATAACCGCTCGTAAGGTTTCAAGCTTCCGTGGAAAGC
>JAITTS010000079.1 GCA_031286995.1 Oscillospiraceae bacterium | reverse complement strand
TTTTACGGAGGCGCTGCTGCCCCGCACAGATGCGAACTGGCACCTGACCGTGCGCGACACCCGCGCGGACGCGGATGAGGGATGGAATCTCTCCCTGAAGCTGGCATCCCCCTTCACCTCTGCGGTGGATGGCGTCAGCACCCTGCCCAACACGGGCGGCTGGGGCCTGGTGATGGCGGATGGTCTCGGCGGCTTTCACTCCCTGGATGGCACGGCCTATCCCATCGCGAGCAAGAACTACCGCCCGGGCGACGTGCCCGACGAGGATACTTTGGATATCGGCTGGGCCGCGGAGCGCGGGCTGATGCTGCGCGTGCCCCCCGCCACGCCCGTGGTAGAGGGAGATTACTGCGCCACGCTGACATGGACGCTATCCGTGGGGCCGTAACGCTGCACAGTGCTCAGCGAAATGATCGCCCTATACAAAAACAGCCCCGGTCTCACAGACCGGAGCCGTTTTTTGTTGTTGATCAGCCGCCACTATCGGCAGCCGCGCCCATCCACTCTCTGGCCAGCAGGGCGGCGCTGGCCGCATCCGGGGCATAACCATCCGCGCCGATGCGATCCGCATAATCCTGGGTCACAGGCGCGCCGCCTATCATCACCTTTACATTCTGGCGCAGACCCGCCTCTTCCAGCGTCTGCAGTGTGGCGCGCATCTGGGGCATGGTGGTGGTGAGCAAGGCGCTCAGGCACAGCACCGAGGCCTTGGCCTCGGCCACGGCCTGCACAAAGCGCTGCGGGGATACGCCGCTGCCCAGATCTACCACATCAAAATCGCTGCCTTCCAGCATCATGGCCACCAGGTTTTTGCCGATATCGTGCTGGTCGCCCTGTACGGTGCCGATGACCGCCGTGCCCAGGCTCCGCGCCTTTCGCGCGGCCAGCAGGGGGCGCAGCACGTTCAGCGCCGCCTGCATGGCCCTGGCGGACATCATCATCTCCGGCACAAAGGCCTCGCCCAGGCGAAAGCGCTCGCCCACCCGGCCCATGGCCGGGATGAGGGCGCAACTCACCACATCCTCCGGGGCCAGGCCCAGGGCCAGGGCCTCGCGCGCGCCCTCTTCCGCCTTGGGCGCGCGTCCGGCCTCCACCGCCGCCCCGAGGCTCTGCAGCAGATTCTGATCGGCCTGCCCCGCTTCGTTCTTTTGCATGATATCCTCCGTCACACGTTCAGGTCTTCATCCCGGGGCCGCTGCGCGCGGGGCTTGCGCGGGGGCTGGGGCGGCGCATCCACATCCGTCTGGGGCGGCGGCGTTGCCGGGCGGGTGGGGTTTGCCGTGCGCCCCGCTTCATCCTGCCGGGGTCTGGCGTAGGGGCTCTGCTCCTGCTGGTTGGCCGGGAAGCGGTGGGTAACCTGCGACTGTGACCCCGCCTGCGGCCCGGTTCGCGGTGCGCCGCTTACGGGCGGCACGCGGCCTGTTCCCTGCACCGCGCCCGTGCGTCCCTCCGCGCGGGGCTGGGGCGTGGCGGCCGGCCGGCGGCTATCCGGCTGGCCGGGGCGGTTCGCCTGTGCGCGGCGGGCCGCGGCGGCCCGGGCTTCCGCCCGGCGCTTGTTAGCTTGATGCTGGGCCACACCGTACACCGTGGCAAAGCCGCCCATGGCCAACACGCCCAAGAAGAGCCAGCCGAAGGGGAAGCCGCCGCTCTGGGTCTGCTCTACAACCGGCTCGGGCGTGGGCAGCAGTTCCTGCGTGTCCGCGCCGAAGGGATCAGGGGTCTCGGTGGGCGCGGGGCTCTCCGTGGGCGCGGGCGAGGGCGTGCCGTAGGTGGGCATGCCCGTCTGGGTGTTGTTGCTCCAGGTGTCGTCATAGTTCCCCAAATCCGCCAGGCCGCCGTTCTCCTGCGGGGTGCTGGGGATCGTGATATTGACGTTACCGCTGCTGCCACCGCTGCTACTGCCGGTGTTGCTGCCGGTGTTGCCGCTGCCGGTGCTGTGGGAGAGCCGGTAGAGCTCATCCTCCAACTGGCGGATGGTGAGCACGCGGGTCACATCGTCGCGCAGGTAGCCCACGGTGCCGTTCACATCCACCTTGTACCAGGTACGGCTTTCCGCCACGGTACTGCCCAACACCAGCGCCAGCGTGCCATTGGCAAGTTTTTTGAGCACAGTGCCCGTGCTGCTTGGTGTCTTGCGCAGGTTGACCTCGTTCTTGGTGACCGTGCTGTAGCTGGATAAGCTATCCCTATCCACAGGCGCGGGGGTACCCACGGGCTTGGGTGTGGGCGTGGCCTGGGCCGCCAAGTAGGCCTGTATCTCGTTGTAGGTCATAAAGCGCACCATATCCGCGCGGATGTAGCCGTATTGGCCGCCGTACTGGGCCAGGTGCCACGCCTCCCCGTCGGTGTAGGCCTGCTCCAATGCGTAGACCACGGTATTCAGCGGCAAAATGGTTTGCAGCACCGCAGTCTGCGAGGGGTTGCCGCGCAGGGGCGCGTTATCCTTAATGGTGATAGCGTACCCCACAAAAGCTTGGGGCGTGGCCGTGGGCCGGGCAGTGGCCGGCGCAGCCGTCACCGGATTCTCAGTGGGGGGTGGCACAGGGGTCGCCGGTGCCTGGGTTGGGGGCGCGGCGGTCACCGGGGCTTGGGTCGCCGGCCTGGGCGTAGGCGCATCCTGCGCGGTGGCCAGGTAATCCCGCTGCTCTTGCTCGCTCATCAGCAGCACCAAGTCCGCCCGCACGTAGCCGTGGGTGCCCTGGGTGCCGCTCTCCTTCATCACAGTCACCTTGTACCAAGGCTCGCTGCCGTTATCCATGCGCTCCTCTACCCACAGCACGGTATCCGCCTTTACCGTCTCGCGAGCACTGCCAGAAGTGCTGTAGGTGCTGCGGATGTTGACCGATCCTTCGATGGTGCGGCCGAAGCGCTCAATCGCGCCCGCAGAGGGCGGGGGACCCGCGGTGGGCCGCGGTGTCATGGTGGGCGCGGCGGTGGCCGGCACTGCCGTGGGTTCGGCGGTCCCCGGGGCCTGCGTGGCGGGCTCATCCGTGGGCCGCGGCGTCATGGTGGCGGCCGGGGCCTGCGTAGCGGGCACATCCGTGGGTTCTGCGGTGGGTTCCGCCGTGGCGGCGGGCAGGTACGGCGCGGCCTCCTCCGGCGTCAGGGGCGTCACATCCGTGGCCAGCAGCCAGCCCGTCACCTCGGGCCGCTCCACAATGCTCACGTGGTACCACAGCGCGCCGCCATCGGGCTGCGCGCCATCATCCGCCCAGACCAGGATGTTGCCGCCCAGCAGTTCCACAAAGGCCGTATCCTGCGTGCCTGGGTTCTTCTGCAGGGGGGATACCGCGCCGTTATCCTTGGGGATGGTGAGCGCGTAGCCCCGGTAGGCGGGGTCGGGCGCCGGCTCGGAGAGATCGCCCGGCGCGGCCTGGGCCGTGCCCGCCGGGGCATCTATGTGCGGCGGTTGGGGCAAGTAGGCCGCGGCCTGCGCTTCTGTCAGCAGATTCACCAGATCGCTGCGCACATAGCCCTGCATACCCTCAAAGCCCTGTTGAGTCATCTTCACCTGATACCAGGTGTAGCTATCCACCGGCAACTGGCCGGTAATCTCTAAAAAAGCGCCCTTATTCAGATTGGTCAGCACGGTGCTCGCATCCTGGCTGCCAGCCACGGTGCGAATGCGCACCCCCTCGCCTTGCGTCAGGGCGTAGCCGGTAAAACTGGTATCCACCACCGGCGCGGCGGAGGAAGAGGGGGATTGGGTGACCTGGGGAATTTCGGATGGCGACACCTCCTGGGGCGCCGGCTCGGGCGTAGCCTCGGGCCGCGGCTGCTCCGTGGGCGCGGGTGGGTTGAGGCGGCGCCCAGCCTCCTCATCGGTGATCTGGTTGACCAGATCCCCGCGCATGTAGCCCACCTGGCCGTCGGCCAGCACGTTGACCAGGTACCAATCCGTTCCGTCAGGCATACGCACCACGCCTTGCACGCGCAGCAGCGCATCCGCGTCAATGGCGGCGATGATGGTCTCATCCCCGCTGGCCCCCGCCTCTGTGAGCAGGTTGGTGCGGTTGGGGTTGACCGCGTAGAACTGCACCGATGCATCCAGCTGGGGTGGGCTCTGTGGCTGCAGGGTTTCCTGCGGCTCGGGCACGGGTGTCTCCTCGGGCACTGGCTGCGGCTGCGGGGTCTCCGCTGGTTCCGGCTCGGGCAGAGGGGTCTCCTCAGGCACAAAATCCGGTATGGGGGCGGGCATGGGCAGCGGCGAAAGCGTGATGCACCAGATGCGCCCCGCCGTCGCGTTGGTGATGTACTGGGGGATGTCCAACTGATCCGTAAAATTGATGCCGTAGGTGGGATCCGGCTCGAACACCGCATCCTCCTCCTGATCGGATACCGCGTAGGAGATAGCCCCCAGGCGGTTCTGGGCCACAAAAGGATCCGTGATCTGCAACCAGTAGGCGGGGATGCCTTCCAGCAGCCCCTGATACTGGGCCTGGGCCTCCACGCGCTGGTCATTTTGATCGTTCCAGTAGAGCGTGATGACGGGTACTTCCGGTGTGGGCGGCCCAGGCTGCGTGGCCAGTGCCGTGGCGGCAGGCAGCAAAAGCAGCAGTGCGGCCAGCAGCGCGGTCAAGGTACGCCGAAGCGCATGGTTGGTCATCCGTAACCCCTCCTTGTTGCCGGCGGCGGAGCGCCGACGATATCTATGATGGACGCTTATCGTATGCTGTCGTTATTGTATCCCGCCGTGCTCAACCTGTCAATCAACCGGGTGCGACGAATTGTGCCCCTCGCGCCAAGCAGGAGAGCGCTGCCTCCGCGGCGTATTCTTAAAGCGAAAACCAATATCGGGGGGATGGACATGGACACGGAGAACCTGCGCGAGGAGGTACTGAGCCGTCAGCTTCGCTTTCACGGCGCGATCATTGATGTAGCGCACTGGCAGGTACGCCTGCCGGATGGCAGCGCCGCCCTGCGCGAGGTGGTGCTGCACCCCGGCGCAGCGGCCGTGGTGCCCGTGGATGCGGCGGGCATGGTGACGCTGGTGCGCCAGCATCGGGTGGTGCTGGACGAGGTGACGCTGGAGATACCTGCCGGCAAGCTGGATGCCCCGGGGGAAGACCCCTTGGCCTGCGCCCGGCGCGAGCTGAGCGAGGAGACCGGCTTGACCGCCGCGCACTGGCGGCACCTGATGACCATCACCACCACCCCCGGTTTTTGTACCGAACGGGTGGCGCTGTACCTGGCCACCGGTCTGCAGGCCGGGGCCGCGCACCTGGACGAGGGCGAGTTTTTGCGCGTGGAGCGCATGCCCCTGGATGAGGCCGTGGCCCTGGTGATGGCCGGGCGCGTGCCGGATGGCAAGACCGCGCTGGGCCTCTTAATGGCCAGCAGGATACTTGGCGGCCAATTCACTATATAAACGCGCGATAAGGCGCGGATGTTGCACACACACGGATGTTTCGCCAAATATTCCCTTGGGAGGAATGCGCTTGGCCAGAAGGATGCCCCTGATGCGGACCTGGATCATGCAAATTGAGGACTGGCAGCCCAGGCCCTACATCATGCCCGGCGCGCTCACAGGCGCGGGGGAACGGCCTGTTACGCTCTGCACCGAAATCCCCATCGCGGGTTGGGTGGATCAGCACATTGAGCTGGATATACAGGGCCTGTTCGGCACCGGATCGCTGGAGGTGGATGGGCAGCTGCGCGCCACCTTTGACAGTACCGCAGATGGCCGCCTGCGCGCGGATATCACCCCCCTGTGCACGCCGGGGCTCGATACCCTGCCCATGTGCCTCCGCTTTGAGGCCGGCACGGGCGCGCGCGGCGTGCAGGTGGGCGTTTGGCTGCACGGCTACACGCTGCTGGAGATCACATCCCTCAACATATCCTCCAATGAGGATGGTTCATCCTTCACCGCCCAGTGCGCGGTGGAGGCCGAGCAGGCCGGGCGCTACCTGTTCAGTTACGCCGTGGCCCTGGGCAACGAGCCCATCGGCACCCTGAATTTTGAGGAGGATTTGGATACCGGCCCCCACACCTGCGCCCACCGCCTGGCCATTGCCGGGGCGCGCATCTGGCAGCCCGGCCAGCGCAACCGGCTCTACAGCATCAAGCTGACGGTGCTCAAGCAGGGCGTGGGATGCGATGTGGCTCGGCAGCGCATGGGCATGCTGCCTATCAGTCAGGCCCAGCCCCTGGCGGATTACCCCGCCTGCCTGGCGGCCCTGGATGGTCAGCGCGTGTTTTTGCAGGGCACGGTGTGGGATATCCCCGCCGGGCACCCCCTATCCCACGAGCTGCTGCGCAGCCGCATTGACGCGTTGGAGGCCGCGCACGTTCAGTGCCTCTACGTGCCGGATCCCCAGAGCGAGGCCTTTTACGAGGCCTGCGACCGCCGCGGTATGATGGTTTGGCAGGCCCTGCCCGCCACGCCCGCCAGGGCCGACACCCTGGCTCGCCGTCTCATCCACCACACCTGTGTGGTGCAGTGGGGTATGCGCGCCAGCGCCAACCCGGCCAGTCAGCAGGATATCGCAGATATCCTGGCCGCGCTGGATGACAAGCGCCCCTTTGTGGGCAGCACGCCTCAACGGGATGGAAGCATCCCTGTCTGGGAGGATCTGGGCCGGGGCAAGTGCTTCAACGTAGCCGGGCCCCAAGCCCTGCTCGACCCCGAGCGCATGGCTCGCTACGCCAACGCAGACGACGCGTTGCTGCGCGTGCTGCACGGCATGGCGCCGGGCTACACAGCACACAATAGCGTGGATTGGTTTGGGCTGGATGCCGCCTGGGGCAAAAAGCCCCCCGCCGCCCTCACCGAGTACCTGTGCGCCGAAACCCTGCGCTACTTTGCGGAGCGGGCGCGCTTTCGCGGCGCGGTGGGCTTCTTTGGCGGCAGTGTGACCACGCCCGGTGGCGCCGCGCCGGGTGCGCTAATAGACGGAGACGGCGCACTGTGCGCTGCCTACTACGCCCTGCAGTGCGCTTACGCGCCGGTGGCGGCCTGCGCCCTGCTGAACCACACCGCCTGCTGGGCTGGCAGCGTCTTCCCCATCGCCGTGCAACTGCTGGTCACCCCACCCACGGATTGGGACGCGCCACCCCTGCCCCCCGTGCGGGTGCACGCCTCCCTCTACCGCGGCAACGGCGAGCTCTGCGCTCAGCGCGCCTGGGATGATGTGCCCTGTCACAGCGCGGAACTGGGCACGCTGGATGTGACGGCCCCCGCCAGCGAGGATGTGCTGCTGCTGCGCCTGCGCACCACCCGCGACAACCCGGATGACCCTGAGGCCCCAACACTGCTGCACCAAAGCGATGTGACGCTGGCCGTAGGCGTGCGGGGCTTGCAGGCCATATTTGCCCGCCGCCCCCTGGCCACGCTGGTGCTGCGCGGCGGCAGGCTGACCAATGTGAGCAGTACCCTGGCCTTCGGCGTGATGTGCGACGACGCGCTGAACTCCGCAGTGGGCGGCTGGGGCGCGCTGCTGCCCGGCGAAAGCTGGGAGGTGCGCGGCAACGCGAACGCGCGCGCCCTGGGCGCATCCGTCTACAAGCCCAGGTAGTCAGCCCAATCCGGATGAGGAGAGGAGCGAGCTCCATGGAAAGGTTCTATCGCATCTTTCTGGCTGTCATGGCGTTGCTGGCAGCCCTGGGCGTGGCCTTGCTGGTGGCCGGGGCGCTGGCTTACCAGCGCAGGCCCTTGACGCCCGCTGAGCCGTACGGCACAGCCCGCCTGTGGCGCGCACAAGAGGTGGCGCATGTTTAATCACCGGCTCTGGCTTTTCAGCCGCCTGCCCGATTTGCATACCCCCCGTCTGTTGCTGCGCAAGGTGAACGCCGGTGACGCGCAGGATCTGTTCGATTACGGCCGTGACCCCGAGGTGGCGCGTCATGTGCTGTGGGATGCCTACCGCACCGAAGCCGACGCGCGCATGTACGTGCGCTACCTGCAGCGCCAGTACCGTGCCGATCAGCCCAGCAGTTGGGGCATCGTCTACAAGCCGGAAGACCGCATGATCGGCACCGTGGGCTTTATGTGGTGGAACCACGACCACAACGCGGCGGAGATCGGCTACTCCCTGTCCCGCGCGTACTGGAACCAAGGCATCATGACCGAGGCCCTGCCTCCGGTGTTGCGCTTCGGCTTTGAACAGATGGATCTGCACCGCATTGAGGCCCAACACGAGTGCGACAACCCTGCATCGGGCCGGGTGATGGAAAAAGCGGGCATGACCTGCGAGGGGCGGCTCGCCGGGCGGCTTTACAACAAGGGCCGCTACGTGGATGTGTACCTGTACGCCATTCTGCGCGACCAATGGCATGCCGCCCTCCGCCCCTGCGGCAGGCCTTGATATGAGCGCGGCGTTTGCCATGCATGATGCATGGCGGGCGCGGGGCGTGAAGGGCCAGAGGA
This sequence comes from Oscillospiraceae bacterium, assembly GCA_031286995.1. Taxonomy (GTDB): domain Bacteria; phylum Bacillota; class Clostridia; order Christensenellales; family Aristaeellaceae; genus JAITTS01. The sequence goes on along the minus strand of JAITTS010000079.1, from coordinate 873 downwards.
TAGTATCACCAATATTCTATGCCTCTTTTCGGCACCCTAGAACTTACGCAAATCCGCAGTAAACATCGTATGACACAGGAGGCGGCTATGCCCCAAATATTTTTCATCGCCGATACCCACTTTGGCCACGAGGCCATCATCGCCTACGAGGGGCGGCCCTTTGCCGGCGCCGCGGCCATGGATGCGCACCTGATTGAGAACTGGAACCGCGCCGTGGCGCCGGATGACCTTGTCTTTATGCTGGGCGATTTTGCCTTGGCCCCCGCCCCCCGCGTGCGCGAACTGACCGGGTTGCTGGCCGGGCGCAAGCACCTGGTGATGGGCAACCATGACCGCCGCCACAGCCCGGACTGGTGGCGCGAGGCTGGCTTTGATTGGGTCAGCCCCTACCCCATTCTGGTGGAAGATACGCTATGGCTATCTCACGAGCCCCTGTACGTCAACGCCAACATGCCCTACGCCAACATTTTCGGTCACGTGCACGGCAACCCCGCTTATCGGGATGCATCCGCCCACAGCCTGTGCGTCAGCTGCGAACGCGTGGCCTACACCCCCATCACGCTGGATGAAGCCAGGGCGCGCATGCGCGAAGCCGATAGCCGCTCGCCGCAGTCATCGCCGGCGGTGGGTTGACGCAGAGCTCTTCCGCCTCGCGCCAGAGCCCGCATAAAAAAGACCGGGCTTTGCCTGCATGGCCTTGGGAGTGGCCAAAACAATCATCTTGCGATACAACAAAAATATAAAAAGGACGAGGGCAACGCCAGGAAAGCGCTGTCCGAAATGCGCAAGGACAGAAAACCAAGCCCAAAAGGTTTTGACGTTGCCTTAGACATTAGCGCGGCGGAGCCGGTGCTTTCCACGGAAGCTTGAAAC
>JAITTS010000073.1 GCA_031286995.1 Oscillospiraceae bacterium | reverse complement strand
GTTTCAAGCTTCCGTGGAAAGCACCGGCTCCGCCGCGCTAATGTCTAAGGCAACGTCAAAACCTTTTGGGCTTGGTTTTCTGTCCTTGCGCATTTCGGACAGCGCTTTCCTGGCGTTGCTCTCGTCCCTTTTATATTTTTCTTGTATCGCAAGATGATTGTTTTGGCCACTCCCCAACATTGCCTAGTAGATGTTGTATTTTCACGTCTTTCACCCTACAAAATTATACCTCTTCTCCCGCAAAAGAAAAGTAAGTGCTTTTGCCCTGGGCGCGCTGCCCCCGCCGTTGTCAAACGGGCGGATTGTTGGTATAATGAATAAGTCACAAGCGAAGAGAAGGAGGGGGAACACAATGCCATTGGTCAACACCACAGATATGTTCAAAAAGGCTTACGCGGGTGGGTATGCCATCGGCGCCTTTAACGTCAACAACATGGAGATCGTACAGGGCATCACCGAGGCCGCCAAGCTCGAGAGCGCCCCGGTCATCCTGCAGGTATCCGCGGGCGCGCGCAAGTACGCCAAGCACGTGTACCTAATGAAGCTGGTGGAGGCGGCCATCCAGGATACCGACCTGCCCATCGCCCTGCATTTAGATCACGGTGCGGATTTTGAAACCTGTAAAAGCTGCATCGACGGCGGATTCAGTTCCGTGATGATAGACGGCTCGCACTTCCCGTATGAAGAGAACGTGGCCGTCACCAAAAAGGTGGTGGCTTACGCGCACGACCGCGGTGTCACCGTAGAGGCCGAGCTGGGCCGCCTGGCGGGCATTGAGGATGCGGTGAACGTATCGGCGGATGACGCGGCCTTTACCGACCCGGATGAGGCGGTGGATTTTGTGCGGCGTACGGGCGTGGATTCACTGGCTATCGCCATCGGCACCAGCCACGGCGCCTATAAGTTTAAGGGCGAGCCGCGCCTGCGCTTTGATATTTTAGAGGCCATCGGCGAGCGCTTGCCTGACTTCCCCATCGTGCTGCACGGCGCATCCACCGTAATGCCCGAGTATGTCCGCATGATCAACCAGTACGGCGGCAGCATGCCCGGCGCCCAGGGCGTACCCGAGAATATGCTGCGCAAAGCCGCATCCATGGCTGTGTGCAAGATCAACGTGGATTCGGATCTGCGCCTGGCCATGACCGGCGAGATACGCCGCTACTTTGCCGAACACCCGGATCACTTCGATCCCCGGCAGTACCTCTCCCCGGCGCGCGATGGCCTGCGCGAGATGGTGCGCCACAAGATCGTGCACGTAATGGGGTGCAACGGCAAGGCGTAGCCGCCGCCAAAAATCGGCAAAAGACCCCTCTGGCGACGGGAAAGGGGGGGCAGGCAAAATTTTAATGCTTTTGAATCCTGCTATTGGCTGGAAACCGTAGCGCTACCCCGGAAGGGCAAAACCTTTTTCATGCAAAATGGCGTCCTCTATACGCGGGATATGAAGACGCCCCAGTGCTCTATCCTGGCTATTTGAATGCGGAAACCTTCGCCGTACCGGGCGGTGTGGCGAGCTCAGCCGAAGGAGCGATCATAATCCACCCTGCGCTCACGATGCTGATCTTGTCCGATATGCTGACGAAGGTGGCCGGTCAAGCCTTGATCGGTCTGGGTTATGTGGAAAAGCTGGTGATTCCGCCCGGCGTGGCCGGTCTTACGGGCGCTGGGCTGTCGCGCAACGAGAAGCTGATCTTCTGCGGGGGCGCGGGCAGCGCGGCGGGAACATTTGCAAAGGAGGCGAGGATACCCTTTGAGCAGAGGTAACGCCGCGCGGCGCGCGGCTCTGCGGGCGCTCTGCCTGGCCCTGACGCTGTGCGCTCTGGCTTGGCCGGTCGGCGCTACGGAGACGGCCACACCCGCGCCCGACCAGCCCGGCGTGGTACGGGTGTTGCTGACGCGCTTGGCGCTGACCGACAGGCTGGATATCATCCTGGATGGCAGCTATACGCTGGAGCCGGGGAATATCGCCTTTCAGCGCGGCAGCCGCCTGACGGTGAGCCTTGGCCCTGACGGCATTCAGCTGTACTACGAAGGCATGACCGCCCGCGCGCCAGGCTGGGTGCTGCGCCGCCACCAGGATGCGAGCGCCAGCGAGAACGGCCTGCGCCTGGCGGGCGAGTACAGCCTGCACCCCGGCGATCTGTACATCAGCGCGCGCGACGGTCAGTTGCGCGCCGTGTTGCACGCGCCCATGGAAGAATACCTGCTGGGCGTGGTGCCCTACGAGATGAGCGATACCTTTCCCCTGGAGGCGCTGAAAGCCCAGGCCGTGGCCGCGCGCACCTACGCCCAAGCCAAACTGGGCGCGGCCGGGGATTACGACGTAACCGACAACACCAACGACCAGGTCTACCGCGGCGTCAACCCCGCGCACACGCAGACCGCCCAGGCCGTGACGCAAACCCGGGGCCTGTGCGGGTACATCGGCAAAGCGCTAGCGCGCTGCTACTACACGGCCAGCAACGGCGGCCAGACCGAGCTGATGCAGCATGTGTGGCCCGACGGCGGGCGCGAGCTCTTCGAACAAAAAGAGGATCCCCACGACCTGGCCAATCCCCTCAGTGAGACGCGCTCCTTCGCCATCCCCAAGCAGCCGGTAGGCGGCAGCCTGGGCAACGCGGCGCTGGGCGCGCTGTTTGCCGCCGCGCTCGCCGCGCCCCTGCGCACCCTTGGCTACGACGGCGATCCCTCGCATATCCACATCGTGGCCGTCGATGCCGTGCAGGCCCACACCCCCCGCTATGCGCCGCCTTCACGCCTGATGACGCGGCTGAGCGCATCCCTGCGCGTGCAGGCCCGCAGGCCCATCGCCGCCATCCCTGTGGAGGCTGACGATCTGTTTGACGGCGCGGCTACCCCGGCCCCCACGCCCCAGGATACCCTGGAGCCGCGCTTTACAGATATGCAGGATGTGGAGGCGGCCATCCCCGTTGATCTGGCCATCTTTCCGGATGTGGCGGCGGCGGTCGGCCTCTCCATCAACGGCCAGGGCAACGAGTTGATCACCGTACGCGAGACGGAGGATGCCTTCGTGCTCGAATCGCGCCGCTTCGGCCACGGCGTGGGCCTCAGCCAACGCGGGGCCGAGTGGATGGCCCGTGTGGAGGGCGCTACCTACGCGCAGATTCTACAGTTTTACTACCCTAATATTGAGCTAAAGGTGGCCGGTGCCATTGCCCAAGCCGCTCCCCCCATCGACGCGGCCTTTCTCACCACACCCGGTCCGCCCGCCACGCCCACGCCCCGGCCCACGCTGATCCCCCAAACCCAGCAAGCTCAAGCCGGGCAGTGGCTGGCCGAAGTCACGCGCATCAGCGCGGGCTCCACCCTCAACCTGCGCAACGCACCCACCACGCAGGGTGATGTGCTGCAGTTGCTCTACTACGGTCAGCCACTGCTCGTGCTCGAAGAACTGCCCGAGGGCTGGTTGCGTGTGCGCACCGACGCGGTGGAGGGCTATGTGGTGGCCGGGTTTGTCACCAAAGTGGAAACGCCGTGATGCCCGCATAAAGAGCGGCGATGTTCATAAAATGATGAAGGCTGCCGCTTCAGCCGGCGGGATTATCGCTCCTGCGGTGTAGGCCCGGCCACATCATAGGGGCGCATCGCTATCCGCGGTGTAAAGCACTGCCTCGGTCTCAAAGATGGAGGCGATATCCCGATGAAAGCAACCCTGCGCGGACACGGTCGCGCCGAGCCCCGCTTGCGGACAGCCTGGCGCGTGCTGCGGCCCGCTCTCTCCCTGGTGGCCGGTTGCGCGTTGCTGGCGTGGGTGCTGTCGGGCGTGCAATGGGCGCAACTTCGCGCCTCGTTGCAGAGCATGCGGCTGTGGGTGCTGCTCGTCGCCTTCGCGCTGCTGCTGGGCAACGACTTTTTTCTGGCGGTCAAGTGCTACCTGCTGCGGCCAGATCTGCCCTTCTGGCGCGCCTATTGCGCGTTTTTGGGCATGCGCTTCTTCTCGCTATTGCCCGGCGGCAACGTCACCGGCGAGGCCGCGCGCCTGTTGGCCCTGCGCGAGCTGGCCGGGGCGCAGGCAGCCACGGCCATGGTGCTGATGGATAAGCAGACCCACATGATCCCGGCACAGGTTTACTGTATCCTGGGCCTGCTGCTCGCCAGTATCCCCATGCCTGCGCCCCTGGTGTGGCTGGCCGTGTGGTCTCTGCTGTGGCCGCTGCTGGCGCCGGGCGTGCTGTTCATTCCCCGCGTTCGGCGCTTTGCCCTGACCGCGCTGGCCGGGCTGCAGCGCTGGCGGATGGGCGCGGCGCTCTATCGTCAACTGCAGACCCTGTGCGAAAGCTGCACCGGCCTGGCCGGGCACCCTCGCCAGCTTGCGGCACACCTTGTCTGTGGTTTTTTAGGCGAAGGCTGCTGCATCGCCACCCAGGCGCTGCTGGCCTGGCGGCTGGGCATTGCGGTGCCCCTGGCCGATTGGCTGTGGATCAACAGCATGATGCTGTTGGCAATGGTGCTGCCCCTATCCGTGATGGGCATGGGCGTGCGCGAGGGAGCCATGGTGCTGCTGCTGGGCTGGTTTGGCATTTCCCGCTCGCTGGCCATGAGCCTGCCGCTGCTTATCTCATCCCTCACGCTCATCAAGGGCGTGGCCGCCGGCCTGGTGGTGACGCTGGATAAGCGGCGCCGGCTTTCATCCCACACAAAGGAGAGGTAAGCATGCCCGCCAAAAAGATCCCCGCCTGGAAGCGTCTGGTAGATGAGGGCTGGGTACAGACCCGCGCGGATGCCGAGCGCTACGTACTCTCCGGTCGCGTCTATGCCGGGGATGCGCCCGTGCGCAACGCTGGGGCGCCGTTGGCCCCGGATATTCCCCTGGCCGTGCGCAGGCTGGATGCGCGCTACATCGCCAAAGGCGGTTACAAGCTGCATGCCGCGCTGGATGCTTTCGGTCTGGATGTGACCGGGCGCGTGGCGCTGGATGCGGGCGCATCCACCGGCGGGTTTACGCACTGCCTGGTGCTGCGCGGCTGCGCGCGCGTGTACGCGGTGGATGTCGGCTTTGGCCAGTTGCACGGCAGTCTGCGCGCCCACCCCGCCGTCGTCAATCTGGAACGCACCAACATCAGCGACGACCGCCTGCTGGCTCTGAATCCCGCGCCGGATCTGGGCACGGTGGATCTATCCTACCTCTCCCTGCGCCTGGCTGTACCCGCCTTTGCCCGGGTGCTGCGTGGGCAGGGGGAGCTCGTCTGTTTGGTCAAGCCTCTCTTCGAGATAGACGACCCGCAGGCCCGGCGCACAGGCGCCATAGCCCCGCACGCCTACACACCGCTGCTCACAGCCCTGTGCGCCGATCTGGCTGCCCACGGGCGCGTGCTGGGCGTGACGCACAGCCCCGTGACCGGCAACAGCGGTACGCTGGAATTTTTTGTTCGCCTGGCTCTGGGTTCGGCCGCCGCCTCTGCGAATATCCCCGGTTCGGCAGCCCTGGGCGCGCAGATAGTCGCCGCCGTGCAGGCGGCGCTGGCACTGGATAAATACAAAAAGTAATGTCCGCGCCTGCCCCAAGACAATTTACTGCTGGCCAGCAGCCCTTTTTCGCGGGCAATTCCCGGAAAATCTCTCATCCCTATGGCTTTTTTTGGCGTCTTGGGCTATAATAAAATTTACATCAAGCGCAATAAAAATCTCGACGGCGATGTTGGCGGAAAGGAGAATGGCCGTGATATTGGACAGACGTTTTTTGAATGAGGTGCAACAGGTGTTGGGCAGGTTGATGCAGCCCATGTGGTTGTTGGATGAAGAGGGCGGCGTGCTCTTACCGGAGGGCCAGGCGGGTAAGTGGAGCCTGCCCAGCTTTTTAGAGCCGGGTGTACCCGTGGCCTTTGAGGCGCGCACCTACCTGGCCATTGATGTCATTCCCCCCATGGTGCTCTGCGCGGAAACCCAAGGCATCGTCACGCACGATACCATCCTGCTCGCCGGGGCCATGGTGCAGGCCATGGGCAGGGGTGAGGCGCCCATCGCCAGCCGCTACGACGTATACCGCCGGGTACTGCGCGAAGAACTGACCGGGCCGGAACTGGAGGCCCTGGCCAACGAGCACCAGATTGATTTGGAGCACAGCCGTTGCGCCATCATCCTGCAGGTGATGCAGACCGAGAACGAATCCGCCTTGCAGCAGATGGAGGCCCTGGTGCCCCGCGCCGATGGCGATTTGTTGGTGGAGCTGGATCGCCATACCCTGGTGCTGCTCAAGACCATGGATCAGGTGGAAGGCTTTGACGAACTGCGCCAGTTGGGCGAGGCCATCCAGCAGATGCTGCAGAATGAGACCGGCCACAGTTGCCTGGTGGGCATCGGCGAGGCCAAGTCCAGCCTCAAAGCCCTTGGCGAATCTTATCGCGAGGCGCGGCGCGCCATGGAGGTGGGGCTCACCTTCCAAACTGATCAGGGCGTGTTCGTCTTCCGCCAGCTGGTACTGGAACGGTTTTTGATGGATATCCCGCGCGAATTGGGTGCGCGCTATCACGCCATCTTCTTCAATCGCAAAACCACGCGCCTGTTCAATGAAGAGATGCTGCACACCATCCGCATGTTCTTCGCCAAGGATCTGAACTTGTCGGATACCGCCCGCCAGCTTTTCATCCACCGCAACACGCTGGTCTACCGGCTCGATAAGGTGCAGCGCCAGACAGGGCTGGATCTGCGGCGCTTTGACGACGCGGTCACCTTTAAACTGGTGATGCATCTCGGCAAGAGCGGCAAGGATAAGCCCAAACAGCTGAACTGACGAAAGCGGAAACGAGGGTATCGCACATGCAGCCAGATACTTTGCGCGCCGCGGCCCTGCAGAGCCACGCGCGCTGGCGGGGCAAGATAGAGATGGCGGGCCGCGCGCCCGTGGCCACCGCGGCAGATCTGGCCCTGGCCTACACCCCAGGCGTGGCCGAACCCTGCAAGGCAATTGCCGCAAATCCCGAAGATGCCTACCTCTACACCCGCAAATGGAACACCGTGGCCGTGGTATCCGACGGCACGGCTGTGCTGGGCTTGGGCGATATCGGTCCCTTGGCAGGCCTGCCTGTGATGGAAGGCAAAGCCCTGCTCTTCAAAGCCTTTGCGGATGTAGATGCCTTCCCCCTGATGCTGGATACCAAGGATGTGGATGAAATCGTAGAGACCGTGTGCCGCGTCGCGCCCGGCCTTGGCGGGGTCAACCTGGAGGATATCGCCGCCCCCCGCTGTTTTCAGGTGGAGCAACGCTTGCAGGCCTTGTTGGATATCCCCGTCTTTCATGATGATCAACACGGCACCGCCGTGGTAGTGGCCGCCGCGCTTCTGGGTGCCTTGCGCCTGACCGGGCGCGGTATGACCGGTCTGCGCGTCGTGGTAAACGGCGTGGGGGCCGCCGGCACAGCCTGCGCCAAGCTGCTGCTCTCCATGGGCGTGACGGATCTGATCGCGGTGGATCGGGCGGGCATCATCACCGGCGCGCCCGAGGATATTCATCGGGATCTGGCCCTGCGCACCAACCCCCGGCACATCACCGGCGGCCTGGCCGAAGCCCTGGCCGGGGCGGATGTATTTGTGGGCGTCTCCGCGCCGGGCGCGCTCACCGGGGATCTGGTGCGCCGCATGGCCCCGGATTCCATCATTTTTGCCATGGCCAACCCCACGCCAGAGATCTTTCCGGCCGAAGCGCTTGCCGCCGGGGCGCGCGTGGTGGGCACGGGCCGCAGCGACTTTCCCAACCAGGTCAACAACGTGCTGGCCTTCCCGGGCATCTTCCGAGGCGCGCTGGATTGCCGCGCCCGCCGCGTCAGCGAAGGCATGAAACTGGCCGCGGCCCGGGCCATCGCCGCCTTGGTGGCGGATGATGACCTTTGCGAGACCCACATCCTGCCCGCCGCGCTGGATGCCAGGGTGAGCGCCGCCGTGGCGCGGGCCGTGGCCCAGACGGCCAAAGATGAAGGTTTGGCGCGCCTTTGACGGGGCACGCTACCGATACACAGGCGGTCTGAAAGGAAGTAAACCCATGAAAAAGCGAACCGTACGCGTGGGGCTGGTGGTGCTGTGCATCCTAGTGGCGCTGATGGCGTGCCTGCCGGTGGCGGCAGGCGGCCTGTTTTCGGGGCTGAACATCCTGGGCGGCGAGGATACCGTCACCATCCCCAAGAGCGAGTACGAACGCTTGATGCGCTTTGCCCGCATGGATGAGATTCTGCAACTGGTGGAGCGCTACTACATTGAGGAGCCGGATGTGGATGCCATGCTGCGCTTTGCCGAGCGAACCATGCTCTACCCGCTGGATGACCCCTACACCAATTACCTGACCCCCGAGGATATGGCCACCGAAGCTGAAGAGCGCGAGGGCGCCTACGCCGGGCTTGGCATGCAACTGATGGTGGATCAGGAAGATAATCTGATCACCATCACTCGCGTGTTCAAAAACAGCCCGGCGGAAAAGGCGGGCGTGTTGCGGGGCGATAAAATTTTGACCGTGAACGGCGAAGAATTCTTCGGCAACACCATGCAGCAGGCTGTGGATGTGATGCGCGGCAAGCCCGGCGAGCAAGTGACCGTCACCTTCTGGCGCGAGAACGTAGATGAGCCCATCGAACTGGTCATGCGCCGCGAGACCGTACAGGTGAACAACGTGGTCTACGAGGTGCTGCCCGGCAACGTAGGCTACATGCTGCTTTACGAGTTTAATGGCACGGATGTGAAGGGCTTCTTCGAGGCCATTGATTACTTTGCCAAGCAAAAAGTGCGCGGCCTGGTGCTGGATCTGCGGGATAACCCCGGCGGCTACGTGCTCGACTGTGTGCGCATCGCCGATGCCCTGGTGCCCGAGGGCCTGGTGGTCTACACAGAGGATCGCTATGGGGCCAGGCAAGATTACGTATCCGACGCCGACATGTTGGGCTGGCCCCTGGTGGTGTTGGTCAACGAGTATTCGGCCAGCGCTTCGGAGATACTCACCGGCGCCATCCGCGATCATGGGGTGGGCAAAGTGGTAGGCACCAAGACCTTTGGCAAGGGCATTGTGCAAGAGATGCGCACCTTCCCCGAGGATGGCGCAGGCCTGTTGCTGACCACCATGCGCTACTATACCCCATCGGGCGTATCCATCCATGGCATTGGCATTGAGCCGGATGTAGCGGTAGAGCAGCCCGAGGATCTGCAGGTACTGGGCACGGCGGTGCCTCACGATCAGGATGTGCAGCTAAAGCGCGCCTTGGAGATTTTGGAGGAAGAGATAATCAATCGCCCGCCCGCGGCGCAGTGATCCAAACCGTACGGAAGGCGGGGGTTTGAAACCCCTCTTCAGAGGAAGGGTTCGGGGGAGAGGGCGTGGTGCCCTCTCCCGTGTTTTCATCCGTCATAAGTGTACATTGGCGACCCGAAAGAACCGCTCAGCCGAGGTTGCCCTGTTCGTCCGCGGCGGGCGTTCCGGTTCTTGCCGGCTACATAATCGCCAGAATAGCCTGGGACGTACGCGCCGCCTCCACCAGACCAACGGCAAACGGCTCGTTCGCCGCCAGCTTGTCCACAAGGCTGCGGATGCTTTCGTGCGCAAAATCTTTTACATGACCATGAATCCGGGATCAAAGCGGGCGGCGGCGCTGAACCAAGAGCATTTCTTCGGTCGCTTTACGTTCTCGCCGGATCATGTGTTTGATGCGCTCGCCCACTTTGAGGAAATATGCACGGGCCTGCTTGGGCGCTTGCACGAGAAAGTCACGGATCTGTAAGGGCGGGTACTGACCTCGTGTCCCATGGCGTCACCAACCAGTTACTGCTTCGGGATCGACCGGCCCGACAGCCTGCGGAAGAAAGAATCCGCATGATCACCGGTAGGGGAGCTGACCCCGATCTGGCCGCCAAGATTCGTGAACAGGGTGTTAAGGCCGAAATCGTGTAAGCCGGTGTCACAGCGTACCCCGGAAGCCTTTGCCCAGTATTTCGCTGGTGTTGGTAATCATCATAAACGCCTGCTCATCATTCTGGCGCACAAAGGTGCGCAAATGCAGGGCCTGCATACGGTTGGTGGCGCACAGAACGACCGTGCGCGGGTCACCGGTAAAGGCCCCCTGAGCCGGGTGGCGCGTAGCGCCACGATGCAGTTCGTGCACGATAAAACCGCAAATCTCATCCGGTTTCTTGGTGACGATGGTGAAGAACTTGCTGCGGTTCAGCCCCTCTATCACCAAGTCCACCACCATGCCCTTGAGCAGCAGGCCCAGGATGGAGAACAGCCCAATCTCTATACCAAAGGCCAGTATTGAGGATGCGGCTATCAAAAAATCCGTGGCCAAAAGGGCATTGCCGATGTGCAGGGATGTGTGGCGCTTGAGCAGCATGGCCAGTATATCCGTACCGCCGGTGCTAGCTTGCATGTTGAAGAGAATGGCCGAGCCGATGGCCGGCAGCAGGATGGAAAAAAACAGCTCCAGCAAGGGCTGGGTGGTAAGGGGCCTGGCCAGGGGCAGTGCCGCCTCCAGCGCGCTGAGCGCGCCGGATAGCAGCAGCGAGCAGTACACCGTGCGCAGGCTGAACCCCCGCCCAAAGGTCGCCAGGCCCAGCAGCAGCAACGCCACGTTAATGGCCAGCACAAACGTGGCCGTGGAGACCCCCGGCACCAGTGAAGAGACGATGATGGCGATGCCACTGACCCCGCCCGTGGAAAAATGGTTGGGAAACTTGAAAAAATACACCCCCGCCGCCACCAGCAACGTGCCCGCGGTCATCTTCGAAAAATTCATCAGCCAGGCCAGCGGGGAGCGTGGGGCAGGCATAGGCAATCCCTCCTTGGCGCGGGTCTCTTGGACACGCCCATTATAACGCCCAAGCATGTTCCGTGCAATGGCGATTAAAAATTTTAGACTTTGCCGCGCGCTGTCATCTAAACATTTACGAAACGTACCCGGCGTGATACCATACTCATACAAAACACGCCCGTAAAGGAGAACCCTCATGCAGTACGGATACTTTGACGACGCCAGGCGGGAATACGTCATCACCACGCCGGAAACCCCTTATCCCTGGATCAACTACCTGGGGAGTGAAAGGTTTTTTGGCCTCATATCCAACACTGGCGGAGGCTACTGCTTCTACCGGGATGCACGCCTGCGCCGCGTGTTGCGCTATCGCTACAACAATGTGCCCATCGACAGCAACGGGCGGTACTTCTACATCTGCGACGGGGATGCGGTGTGGAACCCTGGCTACAGGCCCACGCACACCCCGCTGGATGCCTACACCTGCCGCCACGGCATGGGCTACACCCGCATCAGTGGTGAAAAAAACGGTCTGTGCGCGGAACAGCTGGCATTCGTGCCCCTGGGCGCGGACGCGGAGTTGCACTGCCTGCGGCTGGAGAACAAGACCGGCGCAGCCAAGGATGTGACCGTCTTCTCCTTTGTGGAGTTCTGCCTGTGGAACGCCCAGGATGACATGCTCAACTTTCAGCGCAACTTTTCCACCGCTGAAGTGGAGGTGGAGGGCAGCGTGCTCTACCACAAGACCGAGTACCGCGAGCGGCGCGACCACTACGCCTTTTTTGCCGTCAACGCGCCCATAGATGGCTTTGATACGGATTTAGAGCGTTTTCTGGGCCTATACAACGGACTGGATGCGCCGCAGGCCGTGGCTGAGCGTACCAGCCGCAACTCCATCGCCAGCGGGTGGCAGCCCGTGGGCAGTCACTGTATCCGCATGCGCCTGGCCCCGGGTGAGGCACGCCGTCTCACCTTTGTGATCGGCTATGCGGAGGCGCCCCGGGGCGAAAAATTCGCGGCCCCTGGCGTCATCAACAAGGCGCCTGCCCAAGCGCTGCTGGCGCGCTTTGCCACCGATGCCCAGGTGGATGCCGCCTTTTCCGCCCTGGCCGCCCACTGGGATGCGCTGCTGGGCCTCTACGATCTGGATCATCCGGATGAAAAGCTGCGCCGCATGGTCAACATCTGGAATCCCTACCAATGCATGGTCACCTTCAACATGTCCCGATCCGCTTCACTGTTTGAGAGCGGCATAGGCCGGGGCCTGGGCTTTCGCGACAGCTCGCAGGATCTGCTGGGTTTCGTGCACCAAATCCCCAGCCGGGCGCGGCAGCGCATCCTGGATATCGCGGCCACCCAGTTTCGCGACGGAGGCTGCTACCATCAATTTCAACCCCTCACCAAGAAGGGTAACAACGACATCGGCGGCGGCTTCAACGACGACCCGCTGTGGCTGATCGCCGGGGTGGCCGCCTACATCAAGGAGACCGGGGATTGGCCCATTTTGCGCGAGAGCGTACCCTACGACACCAACCCCGAGGATTGTGGTCCGCTCATTGAACACC
>JAITTS010000054.1 GCA_031286995.1 Oscillospiraceae bacterium | reverse complement strand
ATATGTAAACACCCTGCCATTTGCGAATATTGTTCGAACATCAAGCGTCAGCACACCGTCGGTATACGCATAGGTTCCTGCGCACGAGGCGATGCCCAGCTGGTTATTTTTGGGTATTTTTACGGAGAAAGTCTCTGATTCCACTGCCAGGGTAAAATCATAACTCTCATAATAGTCTGCCTGCTCAAATATGTACGTACCGACTCCGTCTGCGCCTATATCAAAGGATAGGTTAATGTCACCAACGCTTCCCGCCCACTGCCCCACATACTCTTCCGGCATGTCCGTTGTTGTGATGAATCGCAGGAACAACCTATCAAGGTCGGTTCCCTTATCCAAGACAAAGAATAGGGTGTGCCCTGTCGTATAGGTTATGGCCGTGTCCAGTGAATAGATCGCACCGTTTTCATCCACGAGTTTCACCTGCCCGAATAGCGGTCGGCGGAGTGTATCGTCCGCCAAAACCGGAGCGGGTACGTCCAAATCAATAGCGACTGCATACTGCTCGCCCGTCATATCTTCTGGGACAAACGTTGGCTTGGGGTCGATAGCGGTGATGGTTACAGTGTGTCCTTCCCAGATATAGTCGCCTTCAGTGACCGCCAGCGCAGCAGACAGCAGTGTCAGCGATAACACGAGGGCCAAAGCGAGAGACAGCGCTTTCTTCATAATGGATTCCTCCCCATTGTAATGATGCACGGTTGTGTCATCTTTTTGACCACATTATAGCATGTACTCAAAAGGTGCGGGCGTGCAGGTTGCACAATTCAAGAAATCAGTTTCAAAAGAATCATCCCTTTCAACTCTTGATTCGCGTTTATTGTGCCTTATCAGCTAAAGCGGTTGACGCGTAACCGGCACAGTGTCTGAGCGCAGCACAGCACAAGTCAAACTGCAAATTTTCGCATGCTGTTTCCCCTTTCAAACTCACGCTCGCAAAAAATAAGCAGCGGGGCGCTAAAAATACATTAGCAACCCCGCGGTTTATGTGTCTTCGTATCGTTAAAATTTGTTGGCTGTGTGCCAAAAATTCTTTTATTCGCCTCAACGACGACGAAAAAATCCATATTGGGCGGAAGGAACTGAAAGCGCTGAAACTACAATCATGCAGTCGATAGCTTCTTAAGCGTATCAGCCTTCCCCATCCCCGCCATCCTCCCCGTCCCCGCCGAACACGGGCTTGCCGCAGTTGGGGCACAGGTGATCCTCCTCCATAGAGAAGGCGCCCTCGTCGAAGAAGATGGTGGTGTCGCAGTGGGGGCAATCGTACTCTATCAGCCCGTCATCCTCTTCATCTTCGTCGTCCTCATCCTCGTCGTCGTCTTCATCCTCGTCGCCAAAGAGGATCTCCTCTATCTCCGACAAGTCCTCGTCCATATCCTCTACGTACTCATCCAGTTCTTTCTGGGCGGTCTCCAGCTTAGCCACTGTATCGGCCACCTCGCCCAGGGCATCAATGATGGCCAGCAGCAGTTTGCCGTTCTCTTGGGTTTCTGTCACCTTCATGCCTTCCGCCAGGCCCTTCAAATACGAAACCTGCTCCGAAATACCGCTCATGGCCCTCTCTCCTCTCTATGACCGCACAGCAATCATGCCCCAATCAGGCGCGCTCCATGTACTCACCGCTACGGGTATCCACGCGAAGTTTATCGCCGATGCTGATGAATAGCGGCACTTGCAGCACCAGCCCGGTCTCCAGCGTGGCGGGCTTGTAGGTGTTGGATGCCGTGTCGCCCTTAAAGCCAGGCTCGGTCTCCGTCACCTCCAGCACCACAAAGTTGGGGGCCTCCACCGAGAAGGCGCTGCCCTTAAAGAAGCGCACCTGCACGGTGGTGTTCTCTTTTACATAGGGGATGGCGTCCTCCACCTGATCAAAGCTCAGGGGCAACTGCTCGTAGGTTTCGGTATCCATAAAATAGTACAGGGTACCATCGTTGTAAACGTAGTTCATCTCTTTGGTTTCGATGATGGCGCGGGGCATCTTATCCGTGGGGTTGAAAGACCGCTCTACCACCGCGCCTGTCATAATGTTTTTGATCTTGGTGCGCACAAAAGCCGCGCCCTTGCCCGGTTTGACGTGCTGAAAATCCACGATGTTCCACACACCGCCATCCCACTCCACGGTCAAACCCTTCCGAAAATCACTGGCCGAAATCATGTTGGCATCCCTCCGCTATCTATTGCTCTAAAGTACAACAAGGTCTTTGGTGGCCGGGGTGAGAATGCGGCAACCGGTATCCGTGATGACCACGCTATCCTCTATGCGCACGCCGCCCACATCCGGTATGTAGACGCCCGGTTCAATAGTCATGGTCATGCCGGGTTTCAGGATCGCCTGGGTGGTGGTGTTGCACCGGGGATCCTCATGGATATCCAGGCCCGTGGCGTGGCCCAGGCCGTGGCCGAAGCGCCCGGCGTAGCCCGCGGCATCAATATAAACGCGGGCTGCGGCATCCACATCCCGGCAGGCCGCGCCGGGCTTCGCTGCATCCAGCGCCAGTTGCTGGGCCTGCCGCACAGTGTCATACATGCGGCGCTGCTCGTCACTGATCTTGCCCAAGGCCAGGGTGCGCGTCATATCCGCACAGTAGCCGCCCACCTTGGCCCCAAAGTCGAGGGTGATCAGGTCGCCCTGCCGCACGGCACGCGGGCCGGGGATGGCGTGGCACAGCGAGCCATTGGGGCCGGATGCCACAATGGTATCGAAGGCCAGGCTTTCCGCACCGTTTTCCAGCAGCCATCGCCACAGCTCAATGGCGATCTGCTTTTCTGTGAGGCCGGGGCGGATGAAACCGCATATGTGGTCAAACCCGCGGGCGGTCAAGGCGTTCGCCTGGGCCAGCAACTCAATCTCATCCGCGTCCTTGATCTGCCGCATGCTCTCGGGCACACCCTCCAGCGAGACAAAGGTGACGCCGGGCATGGCCTTGCACAGGGCCTTGTAATCCGCGTAGGTCAAGGCGTCTTCCTCAACGGCCACGGTGGTGACGCCCGCAGCCTGTACGCGCGCGAAGGCCACGGCGTTGTGCTGCGCCTGGGGTGTAATCTCGTGCACGGCAAAGGCCGGCGCTTCCCGCATGGCCTGCTCGGTGTAGCGAAAATCAGTGATGATAGCATGCTCCAACGCGTCGATAAGAGCCAGGCCCTCGCCGGTGTACCCGCTAAAGTAACGGATATTGGTGCGGTTGTGCAGCAGCGCCGCCTGGGCGCCCCCCGGCAGCGCCGCCAGCATCGCCTGCGCGCGATCAGCCATGATGCTTCCCCCCCTCATGCCCCGCTGCTTGCGCGGAAAACCCATGATTTGATAGGTTATTTTAACACAGCCGAGGCGGTTATACAAGCCTTAATGCTTGATGGCGCACGGCCACAGCATTTACTTTTTTTAAAGAGACATGGTAA